>JAFWKK010000006.1 GCA_017514235.1 Kiritimatiellia bacterium
CACTTGAAGAAGTACGGGTTGTACTCACCTATCTTTTTGCCGCGAATTACAAAGCCTCCAAATGTAGCCATCCGATTGTCGAGATACACATTGGCGCGACCAATATCTTCTACGGTCTCGGAACTGCGCTGGAAAACCATGTCGCCGTTTTCGACAGAGTACCTCTCCAATGTCGCATCGTCGATATCCACGCTCCCTACGATATTGTCATAGGTCACATAGTCGTTCTGAATGATGTCAGAGACCGAGACGAACTTGACCCCTCTGCCGTACTTTTCCGCTGGAGCGTTTACGCCGTTCTGGAATCGCAGGAGTTGAGACAATGGGGTTGTTTTCCAAGGAGTAGTAAAGTGCGGGAAGCGTAATTTCGGTACGCATGAAGTATCCCCAAGATGACTTCTTGAGGATACTTTTGAGGCGGATTTCGCCTTTTCAGATGTAGGCTTGATTTTCATGTCCTGCCGCCCTTATGCAAACGGGAAATCGAGGCCGAGTTCCTTGAAGTACGGCTTCAGCTTCGCGTCGATGTCCTTGATCTCGCTCTGGAGGCCGCGTATCTCCTTCGCCACGGCGTTAAGGTCGATTTCCGGCTCCGGCTCGAACGTATCGACATATCGAGGAATGTTGAGGTTGAATCCGTTTTCGGCGATCTCATCCATCGTGGCGACGTGGGCGAACTTCTCAACATCCTCGCGCTTCTCGTAGGCGGCGACGATCTTGTCGATGTCCTTGTCGCGCAGGATGTTCTGGTTCTTGCCGGACTCGAACTCCTTTGACGCGTCGATGAAGAGGATGTTCCCGGCGTTCGCGCCACGGTCGCGCTTCAGCACGAGCACGCACACGGGAATGCCGGTTCCGAAGAAGAGGTTTGCCGGAAGCCCGATCACGGCGTCCAGCACGTTCATCTTCTCGATGAGGTGGCGGCGGATGACGCTCTCGGCGTCACCTCTGAAGAGGACGCCGTGCGGGAGAAGTACGACGGCGCGTCCGTCGTCGTCCATGTGCCAGACCATGTGCTGGACAAACGCGAAGTCGGCCTTGCTCTTCGGGGCGAGCTTACCGTACTCGTTGAACCGCTCGTCCTCCATGAAGGACGGTGCGCTCGACCATTTGGCGGAGTACGGAGGATTGGCGACCTGAACGCGGAACTTGCGCTCGCCGAACATATCGTTTTCCAGCGTGTCGCCGTTGCGGATGTCGAAATGGAGATAGCCGATGCCGCGCAGGATCATGTTCATGCGGGCGAGGTTGTAGGTGGTGGAGGTTAGCTCCTGCCCGTAGTAGTTGCGGACGTTTGCGTACTTCTTGAGGCGGAGAAGGAGCGAACCTGAACCGCAGGTCGGGTCGGCTGCGTCCTTGACGTCCGTAAGACCGAGACAGGCGAGGCGGCAGAGAAGTTCCGCCGGGCCAGACGGCGTGTAGAACTCGCCGGCCTTCTTACCCGCCGTGGCCGCGAACTGGCCGATGAGGTATTCGTATGCGTTGCCGAGGATATCGATGCGCGTGTCCTCCACGGAGAAGCCGATGCCATCGAGCGAGGAGATGATCTCGGCCATCACCTTGCTGCGATCCTTGACGGTGTGGCCGAGCTTCGTGGAGTCGAGCTGCATATCGGAGAACAGCCCCTCGAAATCGTCCTGCGACTCCGTGCCCAGCGTCGATTCCATGAGGGAGTTGATCGCCGCCTGCAGAAACTCGATGTCGAAGGAGCGGTTCTCGACCATCGCCACCATCTTTCGGAAGAGGTACTTCGGCTCAATGACGTAGCCAAGCGATTCCTGGGATATCTGCTTGAGCGCATCGCGGTATTCGTCTTTCCCCCAGGCCTCCTCGTATGACAAGCCGTCGTTCTTGAGGTTCTTCTCCATGAACTTCTCCGTGCGGTCGGAGAGGTAGTAGTAGAAGATCATGCCGAGGATGTAGTTCTTGAACTCGTATGCCTCCATGTTGCCGCGAAGCGCGTTGGCCATCGCCCACAGTTTCGTGCAAAGCGCCTTCTGGTGTGCCTGTATCGTCTCTTCCATCGCAGGTGTTCCTTACTGGTATTTCTCCGTGAGAGTAGAAATGAATTCGGCGATCCGGTTGCCCAGATCGATCTTCTTCAGGAGCGGAAGCGGCTTCTCGATGCGGTCGCGAATGCCGCCGACGCTTATCACGCCCGAGAACTCGAACTCCGCCACAAGGTCGGCAATGAGGTCGGGCGGCAGATCCTCCGCCTTGGCGAACGCCTCGATCTCCTTGCGCTTCTGCTCGTTCTCGAAGTCGTTGTAGGCGGAATCGACGTCCTCGGCGTTGTCGAGTCCGACAACAATGCTGTCGAGAAAGTTCTTGAGGAGTTCCGACTTCTTGCGGAGCTGCGGATTGTCCGTTCGGTCGATCTCCTCCTTGATGTGTTCTATGTCCGCGTTCTTCTTGCCCTCGTTCCCGAACCGGATGTTGCGGATGAGGTTCATGATGTAGGCGACGTTGATGCGGTCGGACTCCATCAGCTCGATGCAGAAATCGACGTCGTTCAGGACGGACGCGACGTTGCGGGCGTTGCGGTTCTTCTGATAGAGCATGAGGTACTTGCTCTTGTAGTCCTCGTACTCCTGCTCAGACATGACGAGCGGCGACTTGTCGATGGTGAACTCGACAAACGTCTTCAGCGACTGGAGGTACTTCGTCAGCTCTCGGAACAAGACGACGAACCGTCGCTGTTCCTCCTCGCTCTGCATCGTATCGACGTTCTCCGGGAAGAGTGCAACCTCCTTCAGCTTGAGCGCGTACTCGTTGAACTTGGCGACATAGTAGTCGAAGCCGGGCGTCACGACGCCGTCGAACGGCTTGTGGATCTTCGAGAAGAGCGCAAGCGCCTCGTCCGTCCGCCGCTTGAGGTTGCGGTAGCAGATGATGATGCCGAACGGCTTTGTCTCCTTCTCCACGCGGTTCGTGCGGGAGTACGCCTGGAGCAACGTGTGGTATTGAAGCTCCTTGTCCACGTAGAGGACGGAGAGCGGCTTGGAGTCGAAGCCTGTGAGGAACATATCCACCACGAGCAGGATGTCGAGCTGCTGGGTCTTCTTGCCCTTGACGCGATCCGAGACGTCCTTGTGGTAGGCGGCAAAAGTGTCCGTGGAGAAGTTCGTGCCATAGCGGGCGTTGTAGTCGCCGATGATGCGCTCCAGGGCGTCGCGGCTCAACTCGTCCTTGCCCTCGGCGTCCTCGTTCGCGCCGTAGGTGAATATCGCGCCGACGGAGAGGTTGTGGTCGATGGACTTGAAGAGGTCGTAGTAGCGGATGAGCGTCGGGATGGACGAGACGGCGAAGATTGCTGTGTACTGGCAGTTGCGCGTCCGGGACTTGTGGTTGCTGATGATGTGGTTTGCGATGAGCGTCAGCCGCTCGCCCGCGCCGTACACCTCCTCCGTGTCGATCCCCTCGACGAGCGTGCCGTCCTCCTTCTCGTATTTGCCCTTGATCGTCTTGATATACTCGATGTGGAAGCCGAGGACGTTGTTGTCGAAAATGGCGTCCTTGATGAGGTAGTTGTGCAGGCACTCGCCGAAAAGCGTCTCGGTGGTGAGGACGCGATGCCCCTCCGTCATGCCGTTCACCTCAAAGCGGGGTGTCCCGGTGAAGCCGAAGAACTGCGCGTTTGCGAAGTGCCGGACGATGTCGCGGTGCATGTCGCCGAACTGGCTGCGATGGCATTCGTCGATGATGAACACGACCTTCTCGTTCTTGTAGGCGTCCATCACCTTCGAGTAGCGTGTTCCCTTGACGGCGATTGCCATCTTCTGCATCGTCGTGACGATGAGCTGGCGGCTCTTGTCCTTCATCTGGCTGACGAGGACATCCGTCTTGTCCGTCGCGTCCACGGAGTCCTGCTCGAACTTGTTGAACTCCTCGGTCGTCTGCGAATCGAGATCTTTGCGGTCAACAAGGAATATGACCTTCTTGATCTCCGGTCGGGCGGCGAGAATCTGCGCCGTCTTGAACGATGTGAGTGTCTTGCCTGCGCCGGTCGTGTGCCAGATGTAGGCGTTCTTCGAGGTGAGCGTCGCCTGCCGCACGAGGGCTTCTACGGCATAGACCTGGTACGGACGCATCACCAGCAGAATCCTGTCCGTGTCGTTCAGCACCATGTAGCGCGAAAGCATCTTCACGATGTGGTCGCGGGCCAGAAACGACTCGGCAAAGTCCTTCAGGTTCGTGAGGCGGACGTTCTGCCTGTCAGTCCAGAAGAACGCCAGCGAGTAGAGAAGCTGCCTGTCGGAGTTGGCGAAATACTTTGTGTCCATGCCGTTGGACACGACAAAAATCTGGACGTAGTGGAACAGCCCTCCATAGGAGTGCTTCTTGTAGCGCATTATCTGGTTGACGGCCTCGCGGATGTCGATTCCGCGCCGCTTCAGTTCAATCTGCACGAGCGGGAGGCCGTTCACGAGGATGGTCACGTCGTAGCGGTTCTTATACTTGCCGACGATTGTGGTCTGGTGCGTGACCTGAAAAATGTTCTTCGTGGGGTCGTCGGGATTGAAGAACGAAAGGTACGGCTTTGTGCCGTCGTCGCGCTCGAGTACAAACTTGTCGCGCAGCACCTTCGCGCTCTGGAAGATGGACTTGCCCTTGAGGAGGTTGAACACCCGCTCCCATTCCTTGTCGGAGAGAGGCTTGTCAAGCTTGTCCTTGTTGAACGCCTCGAACTGCGCCTTGAAGTTGAGCTCCAGTGCCTCCTCGTCGGCGATGGCGACAGGGGCGAACTTCTGTCCGCTCAACTGCGATATGAGTTGCTTCTCAAGCTGCGCTTCGCTCTGATATGCCATACTCCCTCTCCCCGGCTCAACGCGCCTTTCCATTGCCAGAACCCTCGTCGACCGACTTTGGCACATAGTCCACGATGTCGCCGATGTTGCATTGCAGCGATTCGCAGATGCGTTCAAGGACATTCGCGCCGACGGACTCGCCCCTGGACATCTTGGAGATCGTGGCTGGGGCAATGCCGGTTGCCTCGCGCAGGGATGCGCGAGTCATGTCTTTGTCAATCAAGAGTTTCCAAAGTTTCTTGTAGCACAATGCCATATCGGTTCCAATACCTTTTAAGGGTGATTGGCGACCATTATAGCATTTATGCCCCTAAAACTCAATGCTGAATTGAAACAAACTAATGCGAAATTGAAATATTGGAATCCGAAATTATCACACTTCACTTTGCTACGGCTTCAGAATCTCCCTCGGCTGTGCGCCAACCTGCGGGCCGATGACGCCGCGCTCTTCCAGTAGGTCGATAAGACGGGCGGCATGGTTGTAGCCAATGCCCATCTTACGCTGAATGTGCGACGTTGAGGCGTGATTCGTCGTGCGGACAACTTCCAACGCCCGCGCGTACATTTCTTCTTCGCTCGGGCCGGTTGCGTCGGGTTGCGGTTCTGGTGCCGCATGGAACACGACATCGGGAAGCAACGCCAGAAACTTGGGACTACCGTACTGCTTTTCGACTGCCTCGATGATCCGAGACTCTTCTTCCCCAGAGAGATACGCGCATTGAGCGCGGGTAAGCGTCCCGTCCTTCTGGCGCACGAGCATATCGCCGGGAGCGCACAGGACATCGGCGTCTGGGGCATCGATGATTATCTTCGATTCCGATCCGCTGCGGGTCTTGAATGAAATCCGTCCTGGAAGATTGCAGCGGAAACTTGCGGATAGCACCTTACGGTCGGCAACTTGCGTCGCAACGACCAGATGGATTCCGGCGGCGCGGGCAAGCGCTGTAAGCCGCGCAATCAGCGGCTCGACCTCTTTACCGAAATTCAACATCAAATCTGCGATCTCATCTATGATGACAACAAGGTACGGCATCTGGTTTCCGGCCTTGCGGAAGTCCTCAATGTTTCGGCAAGTGGCTCGGGCAAACTCCTTCAGACGCTTGTCCATCTCGCAAACGAGCCAGCGGAGAACATACACGAACTTGGCACCATCGGTTATCACGGGAAATGCCAGATGCGGCAATGCCGAGTATTGTAAGAATTCCACGCACTTCGGATCAAAGAGTACGAAACGGAGCTGTTCAGGCGGCAGGAGTCGGGCAAGACCGCTGATGATGCAGTTGAGCATATTCGACTTGCCCTGCCCGCTTGCGCCGCCGACGAGCAAATGTGGCAATCGCGCAAGATCGATAACCAGTTTCTCGTCTTGCGATGTCATGCCGAGGTAGAGCGGCAACAGTATCCTTTGCGCCTCTTTCGGATCAAGGGATTCTGGCCACGTCTCGGCGAAATCCACCCCCTCGTGCCGTCCGATGGAATCCGCAAGCGATGTGATTTCGCGGGCGAGTTCGTGCAGACGCCGGACGCTCTGCGCATCCGCCGAGAACGGCGCGGCAAGCGCGTCTGCAATCTCATGAAGCCGACGAATTGTATCGTTGTCAACGGTGATATTATTTCTCATTGTTTTTCCTTTCACATCCACACTTCGCGGGGGACGATGCTTTCGTCTGGGCGGGTTGTGGAGAACGTTAGATTGTGTCGATTGGCGGTTAACATCAATAGGATCAACCCGATGGTGATTCCAACAGCCTCGACCATAACCGTCTTTGTTGGCAACTTGCGACACGGCGCGAACTGGCAGAGTGACATCTCGTCCATGTACTCCGCAATCACAAGCCCTATGACGGTCAAGGTCCCTGCCGCCAACGTCCCGCCATAAGATACGAGCGGCACGGCGCAGTTAAGCATTGGATTCAGATAAGGCACTATCATCAGACAGCACAGATACGAATATACCGCTGGGCCAAGAACGAGGGCACCGGAAAGAGCCACAAACATTCGTTTCCCCTCGTCTTCTGAGCTTGCCCATACAAGACCAAAGCCAGATCCCAACAGACATATCAGCAGACACGTTACCGCCGGGAACCACTTGCCGAACAACAAGGCAGACGTGGACATCGCTCCGCCCGTCATGGCCTGCGGCACATACTTGACGCACACGTCTTTGCCCGAAAGCCAATCTGCCTCTGCGAAAGCCGCACAAAGCTGATTCTGCGCCCACACCGCTCCTTCGTTTCGCGTTAACTTAACGCTTGCATCGTCTCGGAAGAAAGCCATGACCCGAGCCATGCGGTTTTCATTCGTGATGATTTTGACCGATGCCGACACACCTCCTACGATGACGATCCCCAACAGAACAAGTCTTGCCCGTTTGCCGATCTTCCCACATAGCCACGACATAAACAGTGGAAATACAATCGGGAACATCGCCCACAACTCAATCTTGAACGGGCCGATGGCAATCCAACGGGAGAAGCCGCCCGCCACAGACTGCGGAAGCGCAACCGCGAACAGCGCGAGCCATCCAGCCATTAGCCACGGCCCCGCCTTGATGCACCGCCGCCAGCCAGCGGCATGAACCGCAAGGACGCCGCCAAGCACTCCAATCACGAGGTACACCAGTTGACGTTTGAAGAACCAGTTTGAGCCAGGGTGTAGCCACTCGCCGATGGGACTCTTCCAGCAGAAGATCAAGCCCAATGCGGCCAACCCAGCCGTCGCCGCAAGAATGATTATCACCGGCCAATAGACAGGCTTATTCGGTGAGACCACAACCTTCTGCTTTAGCGTCACCGGACGCTCCCTCACCGGCAGAGGCGTTGTTTCAGCTTCCATTTCAGGGCACAGAGTCATGATTTCTCCTTTCAGATTCCAAAGTTATGTCGCCGCCAAAGAACCGCAACAGTCTGTCGCAACGGTTCTTGTTCGAGGCAATCAGAAATCCCAAGACAAGCGAGAACGCCAGCGCAGCCAACGAGAGCCATTTCAAGGCCCACAAAGCAAACCCCTTGATGTTGGATCGGAATACGATTGGCAGAATGCGCGTATAGTTCGCTTTCAAAGGCGCAAATGAATTCTGACTGGTTGGCGATGTGGTCTGGGTTTCCATGACAATTCCCTTTCAGAAACTGATCGCACCCATGTCTTGGTTCCAGCGGAAGTAGATGTATTTTGCATCTCCATCCGCTTTCTTGATGATGGCGGCGGCTTCGAGATAGTCCGGCCACGTCTCGTCCGTGAAAGACTCCACGACGCCACGTGCCGCAAGGAACGCCGCAACGTTGATATCGTGCGTGACTGCCACGACGAGCGGCCAGTCCTTGTCATGCAGGGCGTTCAGATGCCGCTCCATCTTTTTCGCGGCACGGCGGAGGCGCTTGAATCCACGCTGCTTCCCGGTGCGGAAGTAATCGTTCAGTCGTTCGTGGTAGTTTCCTTCGGCGGCAAGTTCCATGCGCTTTTCGACTGAGCCGAAGAACGGCGACTCGCTACCGAGAAACGGTGCAAGGCGCACCTTGCGCTCGATTGACTGGCCGGTCCCGACGAGATCAAGCCCCATTGCCATCGCACACGCCGTCTGTAGTGTGCGGAACGTCTCGCTTGCGTAGAAAGCGGCTGACTTGGGCAGAAGATTGTTCGCCAGCATCAAGCCAAAATTGTGCGCCCAGCGCCAGCCGTTTTCCGTGAGTGACAGGCTCGCGCCAAAGGTGAGATCGCCCGGATCAAGCGGCGGACGCTCCGCGTGGCGGATAAGTAACGTGACGCGCCCCCCGTTGTCGAGCGTGTCCTTCATTTCAACCAGCGGCATCTTCTCAACGCGGCGGCCACGGCAATCGTATTGTCCTTCTCTTGCGTAATCCATAATTTTCATACGCAGTCAATATAGCAATTACCATGCCAAGGCATGACAAGCCCCGAAACCTTACGATTTCGGGGCTTGCCGATGGTCAGAAAATGGCTGGGTGGTTAGAAAATAACCTAATTCAGTTTACTCCAAGCCTTTTCTTGAGATCATTTGTAACCTCCACTACATCCAATCGATCTTTATCATATGTAAACACACGCAAACCGATTGGTGGCTGACCGATTGGTGGCTGAAAGAATCGACGGTAAAGGCCGTCCCTTATCTCATCGCTACCAGCCGGCATTGAAAGCGCCTTGTAAATATCTGATGTCCCGCAAAGTAGCAATCCGGGATGAACTTTGGATGGCTTACAAAGATCACCTTTGCGTAGGGCATAAGTAGGACTCTTGGTATATGCATCAAGAAACAAATCAAACTTCCCTTCGCCATTTGACAATGTTTTCCAAAAGGTAAATATCTCAAACATTGCCCTTAAAGGATGTTCATTCGATACGCACTTTTTTACTTCGAGTAAGATTAACTCGTCTCCAACTTGTGACACAAGATCGACCTTCCCGAAGGCTGAATCTTTCTTGTCGTCCAAGGGCATTTCATAATCGAGAACTTTACCTATTCCAGTGAAAATGCGGTCAAAAAAGAAAGCGTTTTTTGCCGCGCATAACTGACGCTCGGTCATTTCACTAAAACACGACTGCTTGATGTCCAGACCCTCATGTTTATATTCAAATGCCGGCCTTCCGAATTTGTTTGGGTCAAGTCTCGAAGTCATTTCAATCCCGTTGAAAATCGAGTCAAAGTTCGCAAGAATCTTATTGAACAAGCCGTCTGTTTCTGTTATGCTGCGTAATGCCAGCAAACGAAACACGTCTTTGGGATGAACAGGCAACTCAATGGTAAATGCAGCTTTATCTGACATGACTTTTCCCTATCTGCTTTGGTGTTGTGTTTACGATTCTCTCTGAAAGCGCGTTGAACGACCGCCCGCAGCCATCCAGCAACTTGTGCGCCCGTCCCCGAATAGGGGCAAGCCACACCTCGTCCGTGCCATCGAACACGAGCGAGGCTGGGTTGGGGTCTTGGAGACCGATTGCCTTGCGGAAATCTGCCGACAGCTTCTTGTAGCGCATGAGCGTCTTGTACGCGGCGAGCAGATCGGGCGCATCCTTGAGGAATCCGCGAATCCCCGTCTGCCACGGCGTGTCGTAGTCAATGAAGAAACTGTCTGCCGTGCCGCTGTTATCGAATTTCTCGAACTTGTAACCAACGCCGTGCGCAGCCTCGATGTCCTCAAGCATTGAGCCGAGCCGGATCATTGCCTCGCATGATTCGTTGCGCCGACGGTAGGCTTCGCGCAGAGCGTCCAGCGACGGCGGCGGCTTGGCGGACGTGCGTGGGGGCGATTTGTGCCGTTCGCCCCACGCGATCCGCCGAGCCTTGGCATGAGACATCTTCGACGATTCCAGCCTGAAATCGTGTCGTTCCGCCTCCGTCCTTGCCTTTTTAGGTCTGCCGCGCATGGCTAATATTATACCATAACCCGATCTCCGCGAGGTTTCTGCGACAAAACTACAACTTGGCAAATCTCTTCATACGACAACTGGACGAGACGATCAAGTATGGCAACTTCCTGTTCCGCCCGACCTTCTGATTCATGTCTTGCTATATTTACCAATTGGAGGCAATCGACCACAACAAGGCCGAGACGCATACCCTTGGTAGCCTTTGCGCGGTATAATTTTCGTCCTATGACATGCGCGTTGGCACACAACTCCTCAACATCCATTGCCGATGTGTCGTTGAAAACCAGATGCGCCCCGTTCATCGTGCCTTCACTCGCAATGACATTTCTTGGCTTTCGCAGCGAATAGTACAAAACCGCCTTATTCTTCCGTCTGGAGTAATCTGCCGCACAGCGCAAGACCTCCGACCGCTCATGTTCGTCATCGGTGTCCATTTTTAAGACCGTCAGACCGGCTGGGCGATCAAGGCTACACCAGTCCATCCTGTCCGAATCGATGCTTGAATGCAACAAGATACCTTTAGAACGTGCTTCTTCTATGAAATCAGAAATCTTTGTGGAGTTCCCATATTCGCTCTCCATCAAAGCAAGCATAAACTCATTGGGATAATGCGCCTTGAGATATGCCGACTGATAGGCAAGCCAAGCGTATGCAACAGCGTGTGATTTGTTGAATGCATACGACGCGAATGTACGCCAATCACCCCATATCTTGTCGATGAGCCTACGAGCTTCGCCCTCATCCTTCCACTTGCCGATGCGAAACTCCTGGTTGGCGAGGCAGCCTTCGACGAACTTGACCTTCATACCTTCCATAATGTCAACCATCTTCTTGCCCATCGCCTTGCGCAGCTTGTCTGATTCGCCACGCGTGAAGCCGGCCAGCTTCCGCGAGAGTATCATGATCTGCTCCTGATAGATGGTAACGCCGTATGTCTCGCGCAGTTCATCCTCCATGAGAGGATGATCGTATGCGACAGGCTCTTCGCCGTTCTTGCGCCGTACGAACGTAGGGGTGTAGGCTATTGGTCCTGGACGATAGAGCGCGTTCATAGCCACAAGATCATCAAGGCATCTCGGCTTGAGCGCCATGAGCCAACGTTTCATTCCGTCAGACTCGAACTGAAAAACATTCTCTGTATCGCCACGTGCAAATACCTCCATCGTTTCAGGCTCGTCACACGGGATCTTGTCGAGATCAACCACCTCTCCCTTCCGCGCCCTAATCAACTTCATGCAATCCTTCTGGAGTGCTAAAGCCTTTAAGCCAAGGATGTCAAACTTTATAAGCCCTACGGACTCGACATGTTGTCCGTCATATTGGGTGATGAGTTCAGGCCCTCCAACCACGCGATCATTCACCCCTGTCGGCATTAGAGGCAATGTTTGCGAAAGCGGCTTGCGCGAGATGACGATTCCGCAGGCATGTGTGCCGGGCTGCCGAACACATCCTTCAAGCTTCTCGGCTATGCGAAGAATCTTCTTCTGCATATCTTCGCCATTCTCGTACACCTTGCGAAATTGGGCCGAGCAACTACACGCACGACGGAATGTCATTCTTGGCGCTTCGGGGACAAGCCCTGCAAGCGCGTTGGCTTTACGGATCGGGTACTCCAACACACGTGCAACGTCCTTTATCGCACTCCGTGGTGCCATTTGCCCGAAAGTGACGATGTGGGCTACATGATCACGCCCGTATTTGTCGCAAAGATATTCCACAACCTTCCCGCGCCCGGCATCCTCAACATCAATGTCAATGTCCGGCATTGAGATTCTGTCGGGATTGAGGAAACGCTCAAAAAGGAGCCTGTGCTTAATTGGATCCACGGAAGTTATTCCAAGCGCATATGCAACCGCCGAACCAGTTGCCGAGCCGCGTGCAGGGCCGACCCACACGCCCATTCGCCGCGCCGCCTCCACGTAGTCGTGGACGATAAGGAAGTAACTGGGGAACCCCATCGTCTTGATAACGTGCAACTCGAAGTCGATCCGCTCTACGATTTCCGGCGGCGTCGGTTCGCCCCAACGCTTCTTCATACCCTCGTATGCGAGCGAGGCGAGGTAGTCCGCCTCGTTACTGACCCCCTGCGGTATCGGAAATTCAACGACTTGAGGTGCTTCGCATATCTCGTAATCTTCAATTCGTTCTGTAATCTTGACCGTGTTCTCGATCCATTCTGGATGCTTCGGGAACCGCAAGGACATCTCTTCTCTCGACAGCAGGTATTCAGTCCCGTTGCAATGTCTGCGGTTGGCATCAGCCAATTTCCTGTAGTCGAAGATGGCGCAATAGGCGTCAAACGCCTCGGCATCACCCTTTTCGATGTACCTCACAGGATTTGCCGCGCAGATCATGACTGACGGCCATGCCGAGCAATCGAAGTCATCATTGTCCGCCATGAAAGCGAAATCGTCGCCAAACACACGCAAGCACTTATCAACGAAGTCCGGCTCCGTATCACTCGTCATGCAGACAAGACCTTCGCGCCATTTCTCGATGTCGGAGAATGCTATGAATCGGTCTTGGGCACCTCGCGGCTGAACTTCCGCCGACGAGATACGGACAAGGTTGCGGTAGCCGGTCTTGTTCTTTGCATAAAGGCGTATGTCATGACGTTTCTCATTCATCGTCGCCGCGATGGATCGTCCGATTATCGGCTTGATGGGCGGCATCTCGCCATAGACCCTCGTCTGACGCGAATGACACGCCGCATGGAACTCGGCTGCGCCGAACATGAAGTTTCGGTCGGTGAGCGCAATCGCGGGGAACCCCATCTCCCGCGCCTTGCGGACGAGGCGTGGGATCTGGCAGATGGAATTTCCCATCGAATACGCCGAGCAGACAGCTACCGGTACATAGTTGTTCATGTCACTTTCCCTCCTCTGGAGTGTCGATGACGGCCTCGACCGTCGTTGCGTCGAAGTCAAAGCGGTAGATGGACTCGTCGCGCATGGTGTCGAATATCTCGCCGTGCATTCCATCGAAGTGAGCCTTTACCTCGTCCATGTTGACAACGGGCGCGGATATGACGAGAAACTTCATGTTCTGCAACTTGAGCGCAGCCGCCCACCGACGCAACTCGGCCTTGAACTCCTCCATCTTCTGGATATGTTCTGCGTCGTTTGCGTCATAGAAGAGCTGGTACAGAAGAACGGGTATCGTGCCGCCCTTGAGACCGGCCTTGTTGCAGGCGGACGCCGTCCGATGCAGGAACTGGTACGAGATGTCCATGCAGTTCGACTTGAAATCCGCAAAGCCTTCAAGCCCCGTGCAGTCCGCATTGTGGATATAGCACAGCCACGCCTTGAGTATGCGATGGCGGAGGAGGATGTCTGCCGCGCCTACGCCCTCGTTGAGCCATTCCCAGACCGTCTTGTCTGCGAAGCGGACGTACTCCGTCATCTTGCCCTCCACGGCGATCTGTACCCCCGCCTCAAGGATCATGATGTCCGTCATCGAAGGACGGCCAATCCTCTCGCCGTCGGAAAGAGCGTCCGTGGGGAACTCAAAGAACTTGAGCGCACAGACGGGGTTGAAGTCGGGGAGATGCTTGCAAAGCAATCTCCCGATCCTGCCGAGGTTCGCCGGCTGCCAGAATTCCGCGAGCGGAATGGAACTCGTCCGCCACGAATTGACGCGTGTCTTGCTGAGTTCACTCAGTACCTCTCCGTAAGTTCCACGGGCAAATCCGAAAAAGTACCCGCGTTCATCATCTATCATTTCTTTTCTCTGTTTCATAATACTGTTTGTCCTTTTGACGGCGCATATTCTACCAAAGGCCGTCAAGCAAAATTATTTCCGATGACGCCCGTTCTCACGCCATTTGCTTTCTCAGACTTTCAGGCAAATGACGAATAGTTCAAGGGCGATAACAACAAGCGATCCGGCCATGACGCAGCCGATGATTGTAAGCACACGCCCCCAATCCTTGAACGCCGCCGCAGACGCTTTCAGATCATCCACCCACTTCATCGCGCCAGCCTCCAAAGGATGTGCTGCGGCAGATCGACAACCGCCCCGCACTTGGGGCAGACGTACTTGTAGCCGCCCGGTTCACGCCCTGTCGGGAACGGAGGCGTCCGCTTCACCGGCTTCATCGACCGGTACCCGCACTTCGGGCAGCGCGGTCGGATCAGCAATGCTCTGATGTAGTCAAACATACACCAGCACATTAGCAACATCCATGCCAAGGCCGAAATCGGCATTGAATCAGGAAGGCCAAAGCATCATGTGGCTATAAATCAACCACCGATGGGCAAAATATCATCACATCCCTCTTGCCTTGCGGATCGTGTCCCAAGCATCGTTGATCCGCGCCATCTGCTCCGTAGCCGCCGCGACACGCCCCTCAGACGCGCCGGAGGCGCGAAGGATGTCCGGGTGGCACTTCTTGGCCGCGAGGCGGTAGGCGCGGCGGACGGCGGCATCGTCGGCGGTGCTGGCGCAACCGATCAGCTCGTATGCCTTCTGCAACGCTGTCTTTGGGCGAGGCGACGGCTCGCGCCTTGTCCGCTCATGCGTCTCTTTGCGCTTTGAGCGATGTGTTTCTTCTTGCGCCTTCTGGTCGCTGTACGTCCATTCGCGGAATGTCCCGGAACGCTTGCGAAAGTAGATGTTGAAGTATGCTTCCGGCAGATTCAGGTACTTGCAGATGCCTTTCAGGTTATCCTTGTGGACAACCTTCAGAAGCCCGGTGGCGCAACTGATGTCCCAGAGGAGTTCATACACGGCGAGGCAATCCGCAGGTGTCGCATACTTGTTTGAGAACTCCCACGCCTGCCTGTAAAGCGAAATGCGGCTTCTCTTCGACTCGTTGAACACGCGGACGCAGAACTTGCGCCGTGCCGCCGCTCGCGGAAACCGTGCAAATGCTCCCTCGGCGGCATGAGTTTCCCACGCATCGACCTTGCCGTCAGCCTTTGCCATCTTCGCAAGCATTCCGAACAGCCGCCGCAAGAACATATCCTCGCGCTGTTTCAGCCGCTTCTTGATGTCATAGCCCACATTAGACATTTCAGATGATATATATCCGACAAACTACATCACCAGAACATTCAATCAACTGATTGTAGCAGGAATCATGAAACACGGTTTCCCGTCAGCAAAAGAACCGATTTGCTTCGGTTCATCTATCCTCAAATAAGCGCCAGAAGCAAACAAGACTTCTTTCTCGTTGCTTAACTTGCCCCTGCTTTGATTATAAACATACACACAAGTATTTGATGCTTGAACGGTTATGGCATAGATGTTCACTTGTCCTATTGCGTCGGCCTTTCCTTTCCACAACGCTTCGCAAATAGCAACATTCGGACAAAAGGTCGTAGACAATTGTCGTTGCAAAATCCCGGAGGATAAACTTCCTCCATGAAACAACACCTGTCCTGGCGTTAAAACCGCACCGATTGTTTTGATTTCCTTGTCCACAACCTGTGGGTCATAATTACCTGACTGGTATTTTGCCAATTCGTGTGGGACAACAGACGGCATGCTTTTACGCCAAAGCGCAATGATTGTATCTTTTTTCAACCAGTCACTTACATAACTTTCAACGATGCTACTGCCATAAAATTCTACCGCCAACCCGAGCAATTCTTCAACGGAACGTATACATCTCGGGTTAGAAGGCTCATATCCGACACGGCCGTTTATCATTACCATTTTATGGCTGGTAAAGATAGTATGCGCCGGTTGTTGAGCGGTAAACATATTTATCAAAGGTAATACCACGAACTTCATTCCCAGTAATAATCCGTATTTATGCCGACATAGATGCCTGCGTTCCCACTGACGTCAACAATATGGCGTTGCTCAACTTATACAACGATTAGGCTTCAGAAAACCGTTTAACAACATATTGCATAAAGTTCATGTTCATTGCCACAGGAGGCGTGTTGTCATCTTCCGGCAACTCATAGACCATGTCTTTCTGATCACAAAGAATATACTGACCGTCGCCAAGGTTGTCAACAACCACATATCCCTCGCAACCCTTGTGATACTCTCGAATATTTAATGTGGTCTTGACCATATCGGACTGGCATTTTTGAACCTCGTTAATTCCAAAAAGCTCAACAGCGCCATACCCAAGATATCCAAACGTCGTAAGATATGATTTGAGTATTGTCCCAAACCGAAATCCTACAGCCTCTTCAGCCAATTCAATCGTCTGTTTTGTTGGAGGATTCGGCGACACATCTGCATCGCCAAATTGATTCTTGATAAGTTCTTCAAGTGCATTCATGGTTACTCTCCTTCTGAACGTGTTTTCCAATGAGATGGTTTTTGTTTGTTATTGTATTCAGTTTTCTTCTGCTCATCTCTACGCCAACTCTCGTTTTTGGGATGCAATGTTTTCTGATTACCATCACCATGTTCAGAGTCTGCGCAAAGCTCCACAAATGGTCCATTGAAATCCTGTCCCATATGATGCAATTCTATCTTCTCTCCCGTCTTTGCATCAATCGGCGATCTCCCTTTGGCCATGAGTTGCCGATTAGTCATGCCAGTCTTTGGATCAACATAGTCCATATCAATTTTCTTACACAGGCACGGTCGCCCATTAACCTCGCGCTCTTCGAGGTCAGCATTTTTGTAAATCTCATACTGCTCCATTGAGTCAATATGATCTATTATCTCATCTGACCAGCCAGTCTCTTCTTTAATTCGAGCCTTTTCTTCATCAGTCAAGCCAAGTAGTTCTTCTGCGTCAGAATCAGTTTGCTGCTCAGGATTTGCAGAATCGCCTTGGGTGCCATCATTAACATCAGAGTTGGCTTCCTGCTCACCAGCGGTATCGGTGGAATCATCCCCCTCAGAAGTTTCTGAATCAGCTGCTTCAGCCTGCCCATCAGAAGTGTCCGCATCATTCTCCGCAAACCTCGGGATATTGGAATCCTTCTCAAAACGCAGGACATCGGAACCGACATCCGAGAATTTCTTGTCTACGAATGAGGGGATGTCGCCAGCTTTGGGATTCAAGGCAGCTGACTCCATGCCTTTTTCTGCGGCAAGCTTCAGCATTTCTGGAGATATCGGAGGTATCATTTCCACACCCTCCAATCTTCAATGCACTTGGACTGCTCAATCCAGCCCTTGGCTTGTTCAGGATCGTTATCGTAGCGCGAGAGCGAACGGAACACAACCTCAACCAGATTGTCCTTCTCCGAATTCTCCAGCAGTCGGACGGCCTCATTATTGAATATGCGCTTCAACACAAGAGACGTCCACGTGCGCCTGTCTTTGACCGGCGCGGTTTCGCTGACGGCTGGCTTGACGAGCGTCCGATAGACTTCATCAAGCACGATGCCATCCGGCAAATCGTCATTCAAGAGGAACACATCATCGGGGAAGTAAAGCGGCAACGTTGCCTTGACCCGTTCGCCCTTCGTCAATTTCCGCAATGTTTCGCGGAAGTCGATTTTCTTGGACGCACGCGCAATCAGGACTTTGATTCTAACCCCATCCGCCTGTGTACGGCTGTCAAGCGAGATGCCGCCCAACTTGCTGGTATCGAGAGACTTAGAAAGTTTCTCGTCATACTTCTTTGTCTGGCAAAGCACCGCCTCCTGCCAATTGTTCTGATAGACAGCTGCACATCCAGTAGGAAGGCGGGCGAGTTCGTTTATCTGCTCATCCGAAAGGTTCTCTGCCTTGCCGACAAGCAGACGATCATCATAGTCAGGAAGCCTGAACACGACCTTTGTGTTCGTGTTGCGGATTACCGCCGGATCAAGAAGCCCTGGTGCCTGGTCTGCAATTACAAACCCCTCGCCATACGTCCGCATTTCCGCGATTGCGTTAGTCAGCATCTCCACGGACTTCCCGGCGAGATTGGCAGATTCCATGCCTTGCTCGGTACTCGTCTTGCGAAGCAGATTGTGCGCCTCCTCAAATACCGTTATGTGACGCAGTCCGGAATTACGCTCTGGAGGATTTGCCATTCGATATTCTTGCAGCTTGAGGAACAAGATGCCCATGAGAAGCGATTTCGTCTCTGTCGATCCTACACGCGAAATGTCCACGATGCACGACCTGTCGAACAAGTCGGCGGGCGGCAACTCGTCTTTCTGGAAAATCGTCCGATAGTACCCATTCGTCAGCGACTTGACGCGGGTCAGCAGCGATCCCGTATAGTTGCTTTTCACCTCCTGATCGTAGGCAGAGGCATTGATCACCTCTGGGAGAACCTTCAATAGGTCGTGGAAGTCAGGATAGACAGGCTTCTCATGCGCACAAGTCGAGCGGATCAAGTCCCATCCAAGGTTCTTGTAAGTCTGCTCTACGGCATCTTTCAGAATTGCAGGCATGGCCGCATACATCGGCCACGCGGCGTTGAGAATCTCAATCAGCCTGTCGATATGTTCCATCACGTGGATCTTGTCCGGGAAAGCAAACGGATTGACACGCAGAAGATCAGTCTGATAGGGATTTGTCCCATAGACCGAAACGCCCCTCACGCCGCCAAACACATCCTTGTATTCGCCCTTTGCCGGCTCGATGACGAGGAACTTGACGCCCTTGCCATCCGCGCCATGATCCATCCTAAGTCCAGAAAGCAATGAATACAAGAAGTTCGATTTGCCAGAGCCGGTACTCCCAGTCACAAAGATATGCGAAGAGAACGATGCGGCATCAAGGCTAACATCGGTGCAGTTATCTACTGCGCCAAGGTGGAACACCTTGCCTATTTCCAAAGGATCGTATAGCTTTTGATCGTATGTGGTTACTGATCGCCCAAACTCTACAGATTCAAACACCTTTACGCCGGGGAGCGACTTTTGCGGAAAGGCCATCCCCACGGCCAACTCTGACGTTCCGATCATCGCCGTTGGCATGACGCGCATGCCACCACCAAGGCGGAATACGGGATGTTGGAAACGCGCCAGCGAGCTGATGATATCGGCATACTGACCGTCTTTCTTCCCCCAGAATGCGACCGCGTTTCGTTCGACGCCGGAATTCTCGCCGCGAAGAATGCCAGAAAAGATATGCGTTCCAATCTGAACCGTGTCAGTCAACGGTGCTATGAAATAGGCTGCCCAATTCCATCCTCCGAAGTTCTTCGCGTCCTTGAGACGTTCGAGCTGCGCATCAATGACCTGCAACGCCTCTTCAACTCCGCGATTCCGCAAACCATATTGATAGGATATTCCCTTCGAGAGAGTGTCGCTTTCAGACAACGCCTCCGACTCGCTTTTAGTGTCTGTCGTTCCATGCGTTGTCGTTGTTCCCATCGACTCTGAGTGGCTCGTTCCCTCCGTCTTGCCTGTCGAATCCGAAACGGAATCAGATTCAGTCTTGGAAGAATTCACGCTAAAACTTGCGCCTATGGTTCCGCCAAGGCTTGCGCCAATCGCCGCGCCGACTGGGCCACCACACAAGAAGCCGACCCCTGCCCCAAGTGCCGTACCCAGGGGGCCACCGCCCATCGAGCGTCCCTTGGTCTTGGACGATGAATGGCTTGTCGTGTGCGTTGTCGTCGTTGATGATGACGTGCCGTCGGTGACGGTCGTGGTCTGTGCCAGCGATTTAGACAAGGCCCGTGAGAAACCCTTTGTCAGTGTCTTGCCGAGAGTCTTGCCGGTCTGCTCGGAAAGAGATATGTTCTGAACATCACATAGGGACAGGCCTGAATAGATGCTTGCATAGCCCGCCGCGATATTTTCGATATTCGTCCGTGACACAGGTGTCGCAAGCAGCAAAGCCACATACTCGCGATTTCCCATGGCATCAATGATCTTCTCAAGCCCCTGTGTGAAATCGGCGTGATCTTCCTGCTTCAGCGAGGGGACTCCCGTCACTACGCCTACAGCATGATGACGCTCGTCACGAATGAAGTCGGAAAGCTTGCCGACATCTTCGGAGTCAAGGTCTGTCTTGACACATCCTGGGAAATTACCCGCCATTGCACGTTCAAAGACAGATATCGCGCCTCCTGGGTTTGAGGAGTTGATTCCTATGTAAAACTCGGTTCTCTTTCCGGTATTTCGTAACAAGATGAAAGCTGCGCTTTGCGCTGAATATAGAGCCGCGAAGACCGCATTCAATTTTGACAGGCTGTCCTCGTCCTTGTCATAGACAATCTTCGTTATCTTGTCCACGCGGACACCGGCGAGCGCGCTTCCGTAGCCTGCGGCACTCGATTCTACTTCGGCATCCGGCAAAGACTCCAGATAGTTCTTGGTGATTACTTGATCAAAGAGTTGCAAGACGCCGCCGTCATTCGACTCAAGAGCTGACGGCTGCGATTTCTCCATAAGTTTGGTTTCCATCATCGCGTCTCCATCATACGGACAATATCTCGGCAAGGTCCTTCTTGAAACTGTTTATCCACTCAATCTGTTTGCGGCAATCTGCCAATTGAGCATCCAACTTGGACTTGTCCTTGTTAGCCGCTTCAAGATCCTTCTGAATGGCCTTAACCTTGTTGTCGATCTCGTCCATTACAGCCAGTACCTGCTTCTTGGCCTCTTCAAGAACATTCGCCGCCTGCGCTCTGAACTCATCTATGTGGGTCATAGTGGCCTTGCGAACGGAATCACAAAGTTCCGCCGCTATCGCCTCTACATCAACAACGTCCACATTTTCATAATCGCGGACGGTTTTTGAACTACCCCAAGTCCAAGGCTTGTACCATTTACTTGTACTGACCTCATGAGAGCCGACGCAGACACGTTTGGTAGTCTGATTCGATGCAATCATCTCCTCCACCGATGGCATCTGCATGACACAAGACTGCAATTCGGCGGCGGCAGAATCAGCAGGAAAACTCTTCTTCAATTCCTTTTCGACAAACGCCTGATACTTCCCCCGAAGCCCTTTAAGAACCTCCATCTGCTCTTCTTGAAGAGCCGTTTCAAGTGAAACGATCACATCTGCGTCCATGTCCCTGCACCTGGACAACGCCATGCGCGTAATGCGACGAGCCTCGTTCGGTTTGACATCATCATCTCCTTGAAGTTCTTCTGCGATATCCTTGCAGAGCTTCTCCTTCTTCGCGTTTATCGCGTTGACCTTGTTTCGGGTAGAGATCGACTCCTTGTATTTAAGTCCCCGTACCTCTTCCCTAAACTTTTCTCCCTGCTCAATGCGCTTCTTATCTTCGTTAAACGCTTTGATACGGTCAAGAAGTTCTGTGCGATCCGCCTGCCCCTTGGCAAGCTGCTCCTCTTTTTTCTCCGCGATTTTAGCGGCCATCATGACTTTCTCAAGCGAATCAACGGCATCCTTCAACTTTGCCGGAAGCGCGTGCTTCTGGAGAAAGTCATTCAGCAACTCTTCGATGATCGGGATGCCGCTGAGAATTTCGGCCTTCTCCTCGTTTGACTTTGCCGCAGCCAATCTTTTCTCAAGACGACGATGGCAATCGTAGCTGATACGGTCTTTCACGTGGTTGAGCATGTTCATTTCCGGCTCTTCGACGAACAAGTCCACCAATGTCTGAAGGTCGCCACGCTCCTTTCTTGTAAGCTCGTATCCGCCCTTTTTCTTACGCAGCAGCTTGGCAAGATATGCGGATGCTGGAATCACAAGAGGATGTTCGATACCAAAACCTGCAAGGTAATCCCGGACATTCTTAAGCGCCTTGGTCACGGATTCACCACTTGCTGGATCAAAGGCATCAATTTTGTTGGCGATGAACACAAAACGATCTTGGGCCTTACGGCCACCCTCATGCATGACTTCGCAGACCTTGTTCAGAAGCTGCTGGTCATCGTTGGTGCTCAACTGAGTGGAGTTAAGCACGTACAGCACCATCGAAAGCGGCTTGGATTGTATCGCCTCATATGTTGCCCGCTTGTGATCCTCGTTACGCGAATTGTTAGGACCAGGCGTATCGACAAACACCATGCGGCAGTCAGGCGTTTCATCTACGGTAGGAATGTTTCCAACAATCTCAATGCGCGACGTCGCAGGGTCGTCATTCCACTTGGTCAACGTTTCATTGTCAATCTTAACGAACTCAGAAATCGGTTCATCCTCGGAATTAAACCTCTGCGCCATGAAATTCTGCGCATGGTCATCGTCCGTTATACGGGCGATTGTTGCAGTACACGCCTCATTCTTCGCGGGCATCAAATCCATACCAAGGAGCGAATTGACTACTGTCGACTTGCCCGAGGACATTGTCGCAATGACGTTGGCCTCAAATGTGGGGTCAACAGCACGGTCAAACGCCGCCTGCATTTCTTGCGAATTGAAAAGTTCGGCAAAGGGCGCGTCATCCCGCTTGCCCGATTCAAAAAGCTCCTTCAGGGATGTCATCCGATCTGTTTTCAATCCCTTCGAGTCCACGTCAACAGTCGCCTGAACATCGCTCTGGACATTGCAGAACTGATTAAGCGCATCCTTGAAGTCCTCTGAATCTTGAACCATGCCACGGAACTTGAACGCGAACTTCTTTTCACGATATTCTTCCTTCAGAAGCGGGAAGAATTTGTCAATCCAGTTCTGAAGCCTCTCGTGTTGGCAAAGCTGCCACAATGGGGTTCCCGCCTCTACCGCCTTCCCATTGACTTCAATGGAGGTCTCGACAAAGTACGGATTGTAAACGATGTTGACGTTGAGCATTTTCGTTGTCCTTTCTTAAAGTTAAAGTTATTTTTTCAAAGCCTTGATAATCAGCGACACGACAACCAAGACGGCCGCTGCTGCTGCTGCAAGAATCCACTTCGCAGTACTGCCAACGGTGTGTGCCCTGGGGGCGGTGTAAGAGTGCGTTGCAGAATTACTGCCGCCGCTCTGCTGTCGTTGATTCCTATGGTCGAGCCGAGGAGCTTGCTCGTTGGCGGTGACACCGGGCCTTGTCTGTTCCTGACTTTTCCGTTTGACCTGATACCTGTCATAACCACGACGACGAAATTCGGTTTGCAATTCCGAAGCATAGTGCAACTTTTCACGCGAGAAGTTACTTGCCAAGGCACCCTTAACAAGATGCAAGGTGTCTTCGGTCACATTCGGACGCCCCACCTGACAGAATTCGATAGAGCCATCATCATCCTCGTAAAGCCTCGCCCCAGCCTTTGCAAGCTTCTTTTCTGCGTCTTCGGCAACCTTTTCGGCAATCGGAAGTTCTCTTCGCTGATCGGCATCCAACTCTCGCAGGATGGCGACCTTGAGGTTCATCTTCAATTCCGAAGGCGGTATCTCTCCGGCCTCCGCTTTAGTGCGAAGATCGGTCAGAGCCTCAATTGGGGATTTCTCAGACCGTGTTTTTGGCTGAACTCCCGAACCGTCCTTCGGCGATGTCTTTGAACGTATCATCTTCTCCGCAAATACAAATTTCTCCTTTGAGAAGTTCGTACACAACGCGGCCTTGACCATATCGATGTCGGATTCTGTTTTGAAGTCTATAGCACCATCATCGGCTTCAAAAAGCGGCATGCCGCTTGCACCAAGCCGCGTCTCCAGTTCGTTCGCTATCGGGACCGGCTTTGCAGACAGCTGTCGTTCTGCCTTGTCGAGTTCGCCTATGAGGGCAACATGAAAATCCCGCAAGGATGCCCCTGACGAGATCATGTCCACATATTGTTGCGGTAGTGTTGTCATCCTTTAACGCCTTCTTTCTTGTTTGCGAATGCATTTAGGTCTTGCTGGAGCAGCACCTCGAGAACAGGAATGCCTGACAGCTTTTCCGCTGATCTCAAATCAGACTCCTTGAAAAACTTTCCGCCCAACAAAATCCTTTCAGAACTTTTAACGCGAGTATGCTCAATTCGCGAGAGCGCCTTCGCCCCCTCTGCTGAATACGCAATCCCGTTTCTGTAAAATGTCCGTTGTGCAAGGAACGTCTCAATTTGCCGCCGCAATCTCGCCTGAATCCGAGGACTCTCCACGGCTTCATAAAGATTCTTCCTTTGGCCCTTGGGCGGGGACGGCTTATCTTTACCCCTCTTATATTTGACCTTCGCAGCGCGCGTCTGACGGATGCTCAAACCGAGGTCGCTACACACCGGCACAACAACTGGATTGAGGAAGCCGATGCCGCGAAGATGCGCTTCACAGGCTTTGAGAACATCAACAACCGACTCGCCATGTTCGGCGTCGAGCAAGTCTACTTTATTGATGGCAAATATGATCCTCGACTTCTTCTGGGCTGAAGAATAAAACTGCTGCAATCGTGACAGCAATCGCCATTCATCCTCGACACCAGCAACCGAAGCATTAACAACAAAAACAATCGAGGAGAAATCCGCCTCGTTAATCACTCGTTCGGTAATCTTGGCATGGTCTTCACACGAAGCATTGTTTGGCCCTGGTGTGTCTATGAACACAACCCTATAGCCATTATGAGTATTGGCAATCGTTTTGATGTTCCCCTCGATGGAAACTTCCTCGTGGGAACAGTCATTCCACTTCTGTAGAATCTCAGAAGTGATTGGCGTCTTCCATCTGCTCCACTTACCAGCGACTTTAGTTCGCCCACGAAACGCCGGAAGCTCGTCACGGTCTTCGATCCGACATACCGAAGCCGTACACGCTTCGTTTCGCGCAGGCAACAACCTATGCCCGATCATCGCGTTCAAAAGCGTTGACTTGCCCGCGCTCATAGTTGCAACGACAGCAACAGAATACGTTTTCTCTGGACGTTTCTTCATACGTAAAAACCGATCAGTCGTTTATGGCGGCATCAAAGGCTGCTTGCTGTGCTGCGCGAACTTTATCCCGTATGTCGGCGAACTTGCTGATCTCGCCGTCCAGTTCCTTTTGCAGGTTCACGATCCCACGGTTGATTTCCTGCTGTTTTGCAAATGCTTCGGAAAACTGCTTTGCGCTATTCGCAACTGCATCCATGTGTTGGCGGAACCGCTCCTTGAAGGATTCACTGGTTTCGCCAGGTTCTTCCTTGAAGTCAGCGGGGTCACCCGCATTCAGATCGACGTCAGGATGTATCGCGCCGTATTTCTCAATCGCGTCATAAAGACGTTTGATATTCGCCCGAACCATCTCTTTGGTTTCAATCATGCCATCATACTTGCCGTTGTACTTATCCCGTGCTGTCGCATACTTTCGCAACAGCATCTCGTACTCTTCTACCGCGTAAACTTCCTTGTCCTCATCAATTGATGGCGATACGCCCTCTATCTGACTGTTTTTAATGGACAGAAGTTTTCGATACTCGGAAAGCAACGACTCGTATCGACGCCCCATTTCATCATAGGCGTCTTTGTCCATCCACTCAGAATAAGGGATGGGCCTAAGTGGCATCTGCGGTTCTTCAAGCTCTTTGTTCATGTTCTGTATCCTCAACTTACCTGTGTGCGTCTGTAGATCTACAGCGCCCGGCACCATGCCGGACACATGAAGAAGGGGCGCACTTTCCCTTCCCCATGCACTCACCGGAAGCCCTGGTCTGGCCTGAAACGAATGCATCGAAACGAGCAAGGCACCCCAGTGGGGTGCACAACTCGCAACCATGCCGTTCGTTTCCACGTGAAATATGACCAGTATTCCCGATGAGCGCCGTGTTTGCTGTTATGCAAAGCTGTCTGCGGTCGCGGGGTGGGCAAGGCAGCCGATCCTCGCCAGTTCCCGACCTATATGGTTCTCCGCTTTCGTGGAAAACATGTGTATTATAACACATTTGCATGACGAATGGTGAAGGAAACATTTTTTTAGACTTTATCAGATTTACAGTGTGCGTGCCCTTACACTCGCCCCATTGGAATCCAGACCACTTGCGTTTTGAATACTGATCCAAGAGCAGCCTCGATTTCAGCCTCTCCAAACGCCCCCTCGGTTGATCTTTCGCCGGTGATGCAGTATCGGGTGAACGCATGGCAGTTGTTCGAGAAGAGCCCGTACTCCCCGCGCTTGCCCGCACAACGCTCCAGTTCTGCCTCGGCACGGGCGGCGATCTCCTCGGAGTTCAGCGCCTCCTTGTCGCTTGCCGCGACCGATATGATGTTACCGGTGCGGACGGAACTGCACGACAGAAATTCCGCCTCATTCACCTTGCGCACAATCGCCATCGAGTCCTCGACGTATATCTCCACAATCTCGTCTGGACCTACATACACACCCGTGTGGCTTGCCGCCCCCAAAGCCAACTCAACCTTCACGACCGACCCGCGTTTCGGCTTCACCCGCAATCCCAAAGCCGCCTTCAAAGCCGGCGAACCATGCTCCTCAATGTCCGCCTCTGCCTCCATCTCGCCGCCTACGTCGCCAGCCGCTTTGCTTATGGCAAGCGTCGCAACGGCTGCGCCGCTCCGCACACAGTCCGAGACCTTGCCAAAAGGCTTCTTTATGAGATGTGCCGCCGTCTCGCCAGCCCTCGCGATCCCATCACCGCTCCCTTGCCCGCAGAGTCCGTCCACCGCTCCACCCACGCCGCTTGCGGTGATGTCAACCGCCGCCGCGCCAACCGCGCCGACCGCCTCCACCGTCCCGCCAACCAAGGCGGCAACACCGCGACCTATCTTGCCTCCTACATTGGCAAGTTCGGAACCGATGATTTCTGGATTCTCTTTCATGTCCGAGAACCAGGTCTTCATGTCTGATAGAATCTCGTTCATTGAATTGTTCCTTTCTTTTTTTGGTTATGTGTCAAAGAGCAAGAATCCTCTTGCCGATATCTTTCAGCAAAAGTAGTAGCGCCTTTAGTTCCAATTTCAGGAGTACGCTCATTTGCCGATCTCTTTTTGCGCCGATTCGAGGACGTTCATGATGTTGTTCAGGTAGTCACCCAGTTTCTCGAACGCGGCAATGGCATGATCGCCCCATTCGGTATTCTCCAGACGGTCATCCCCGTCGATGATGATCTCGTCAAGTGTACTGCGGTATTCGATTTTTGCCGGTGCGGGCGTACCGAACTTGTACCACGGCTGCGACTCCGGATTTGCGATCATTTTGTTGACTTCATCCACAAGTTCCATGACGGACTTCTCGTAGGCAGAGATTCTCGACTTGTAGTCCTTGAACTTGCCAATGTAGGACTTGCGCTGAAGATACATCACCGCCCTTTGGATGAAGTTTTCGTTACCCAGGACAATTGTACACCCTGAACCGGATAAATCGACGGAATCCTTCAACAATGATTCCGCCATGATCTTCATGCCGTTCTTCCACTCCGTCCACAGACGTGAGTTCAGTTCTTTTGCGTTAATACTCATTGCTGTAGTTCCTTTCATGACAATGCGTCTTCAACTGCTCTCAAGACCCTATGCACACCCATTGCTCTGTTCCCGAAAATGCCATTGTATTGAATCTCAGTTACATCCATATTTCGTCGTACCTTTTCGGGATTGAAAATTGAGTAGGTAAAACTGTTAAACAACTTCCAGGCGGAATCGCGCTTTATCGTCTGCGCGGTCTGCCCTCCCTCAAACTCGTTCATCACACGTTCACGAAGTTTCTCAACATTCTTGTACACCCGAGAACCTTTTTCAAGTCCACCAAGAGGATAAACACGGTCAAGGCAGAACCTGACAACTGCATTGTTCACCGATGCCATTGAAAGCCGAACGATGCGATCCTTCATGTCCATGCCTCGTTCGATTTCCGCTCTAATCGTCCGTAAGGCGAATGCCGCAATCTCCTTGCCGGATTTCGTATGCATGACATTCAATCCCTCGCTTTCAGCGGAGCGCATCGCCGCAACAATCTGGTTTGAGCAATGCCAACGCATCGCCGTCATGCCGAGGGTCAGACGCCCCATGCCATTGCTTGGATTGTTGAACACAAGGGTCATTGCCTGCGGACTTTCGTCGCCAAATACACTGAAACTTCCGCCCAGCTGCACAATGACAATGCCCACCCCGCCGCCGTGAATCGTACCGGCAACTATAAGACGGGAATCCTTTATGTTAGGCAGAACCTTATCGACTATGTACTCGAACACCATGTGATGCTGGATAGGCTCAAAACGGTCGCCGACTGACATTGAAGGGATAATCGAACCATCAGTATCCTTCTCCAAGTGCCATTGCCCAGGTATCAGCCGTCCTTGTACATCAAAGTTCTCCCGCTTGACAATGTTGAAGTCGAAGGCATTGCGTACCTGTTCTGGTTCCAAGACCTCGTGGACGGCTCCGTCTGTGCTGAACGGTCCGTACGCTCTGCCCAATGCAGAGTAGCAGATGTCATTTGACTGGAGACCTATCATTGTTTTACCTCTCGTTTGATCATTGTTTAGCGTCAATCATCGAAGTCCTCTCGCTTCGGGTTGTGGTCGCGTGAGCCAACGCAGATCAAGCCCTCGCCAACGTCATCATCCGGGCGATACTCCTGTTCGCCGGTCTTGGGGTCGATGTATGTATGACGAAGACGGAATTCCATTTCATATTCAAGTTCACCAAACTTGCCTATCTCTTCAAGCCGACGAACGAAAAACTTGCTCTGCTCGCATTGCTTTTGCATGCTCTCCAGCGACTGATTAGTGATCTTCTGCAATTTGTCCATGTATTCTTCCTGGCGTTTGATAAAACTTTCCCAGGGCTCATCAGGGATCTCCTCGAAGTCCGGCAGATCCGGCGGCTCCTCAATCTCATTGCAGCCGTTCTCGGCGGCGAAGCGTTCCTCTTCCTCTTGCAGCTTGCGGATTTTCTCACGTACCATGTCAATGGTCTCAAGTTTCTCCCTGTACCGTTCGACATACGCTTTGCGGGCGGCTTTGTAGGCGGCAAGCATCTCGTTATATTCTTCGACAGAGTAGATGCGTTTGTCCTTGTCCAAACTCCATGACGCGCCCTCAACTTGCGACGACCGTATCTCGTCAAGGCGCTTGAACTCTGCAAGCAGGGCATCGTGCGCCGCTTTGATTTCAGAAAACTCCGGGTCTGTCTCTCCGACAATCGGGTCAAGAGGCAGATTCGGTCCCTTGATTTCAATCTTCTTTTCGCTCATAGAATATTACCTTTCATGTGGTTGCCCACCATATAGCAACATCCATGCCAAAGCAGAAAACCCCGCCGTAGCGGGGTTTCTTAGCCACAATGTGACTATTTTCTAATCAGCAGTGGCTATTTTTTACAGCCACTTGCGGAGAGTCGTGCGGGTGATGTTGAGCGCGGTGGCCGCTTTCGAGACGTTGCGGGCGTATTTCTCAAACACGCGGTGGACGTGCCGCCGAATCGCATCATCGAGATCATCGGGAATGTCGGTGGAATCTTGCGCCTCTTTCCCCTTGGCCGACACGGAACCAGCCCCTCCCGCAGAAAGATCGCCGCTCAACTCCTGATGCTCGGCGATGAGCTTTGCGAAGTCATCTTCCCTGAACACGATGGCGCGTTCAAGGATGTTCAGAAGTTCGCGCACATTGCCAGGGTAGGAGTATGCCGCAAGAGCGGTCTTCTGCTCGTCAGAGAGATGCTTACGGAAATGATTGAACCACCAGTTGTCGGCGATTGCGCCGATGTCCTCCGGGCGTTCGCGGAGCGGTGGGATGCGTAGCGGAACGACATTGAGCCGCATGAAGAGGTCTTCGCGGAACTTCCCCTCACGGACAAGCGCGGGGAGGTTTCTGTTAGTCGCCGTGATGAGCCGCACGTCAGTTTCGATCTCCTCCGTACCGCCCACGCGCATGAAGCGCCCCTCTTCCAGGACGCGAAGCAACACGCCTTGCGCCTCCAGCGGAAGTTCGCCGATCTCGTCGAGAAAGAGCGTACCACCGTTCGCCAGCTCAAAAAGCCCGATCTTCTGCTTGTCCGCACCCGTGAACGCGCCTTTCTCATGTCCGAAGAAGCAACTCTCCAGGAGTTGCGGCGCGACGCTCGCGCAATTGAAGGCATAAAACGGATCTGTCCGGCGGGAAGAACGGTTGTGAATCTGCAAGGCGACCGTCTCCTTGCCCGTCCCGCTCTCGCCGAGGATGAGGACGCGGGCGTCTGGATTCGCCGCCACGAAGTTGATGCGCTCGCGCAGGTTCTTCATCTGCTGGCTGTTCCCGATCAGCTCGCGGTTGCCGTACCGCCGGTAGTGTGCGACGAGCTTTCGAGCCTTATCGCTCCACGCCTCCTCTCGGACGCCGTTCGCAAGATACCGAATCGCTTGTGCATACGGCTCCTCGTCGCGGTAATTCCGATAGGCGTACATGGCGGCGCAGATCAGTTCATGGTACTGCGGTACCGACTTCGGAACCTTGCCGCCCTCAACTGCATACGGCAGGACATCGGTGACATCGACATCGAACACATGGCCGACCGCCTTCACAAGCGAGCCGTTGAACAGTTCGCCGTCCACTTTGCGTACATCGAGGAGCGGCGCGATCAGACGTTCCTGTTCGTCGCTCATCGGTAGTGCGCTCACCCACGTCACCTTGGTTCCGCGCAGGGACTTCAACGCCGCCGCAAGCCGCTCCTCGTCCCCGCCGAGCGACAGGCCGATGAGGTAGATGTGCTTCCATCCGCGTCCTTCGAGTTCAAGGAACTCTGGAAGCCGACGCTTGCTCATGCCCATCACGTCCGCCTGCCCGTTCAACGCCCGCAGCGTCACGGCGGCGGAGACGGCATACTCCTTCCAGCCCCAGCCGGTCAGGATAAGATTGTCCATGTGCTTGTCTTCTTTTTTCATACGCCCAATAGTATATCATAAATTAGCCACCCGTGGGCAAATAATAGCCATTGCCTCTTTCAGGAAATGCCCGCCTATGGTATAATTTATGCCGTGAGTAAAACAGCAAAAGTGTCTGGGTCGGTGGTGGCGGGGTTCCCGTCGCCTGCCGAGCAGTATCAGGAGCCGCCGCTTGACCTGAATGAACTTCTGGTGAAGCGTCCGGCCGCCACGTACTTCGTGCGCGTCGAGGGCGACTCGATGGTCGGCGCGGGGATCAGCGACGGCGATCTGTTGGTGGTCGACCGCTCTCTCCGCCCCGCCGACGGCGACGTGATCATCGCCAGCGTGGACGGCGACTTCACCGTTAAGACCTACCGCCGCGACAAGAGCGGCGTCCGCCTGGAGCCGGCGAATCCCAACTACCCCATCATCCGTCTCCGCGCCGGACAGGAACTCGACTACTTCGGCAAGGTGACGGCCTGCATACACAGATTCGCGGGGAAACGATGATCGGGCTGGTGGACGGTAACAACTTCTTCGTATCCTGCGAGCGTGTGTTCAACCGCCGCCTCGTGGGCCGGCCCGTGGCCGTCCTCTCGAACAACGACGGGTGCTGTGTTTCGCGTTCAAACGAGTTCAAGGCGCTCGGCATCCCAATGGGTACGCCCTACTTCCAGCTCAAGCACCGCGAGGCGTCCGGCGAGCTGTGCTTCTGCTCGTCCAACTACGAGCTGTACGGCGATATGTCGCGCCGCATCATATCGATTCTCCGCGAAGAGGCCGTGGACGTGGAGCAGTACTCCATCGACGAGGCGTTCATCTTCCCGCCCACGACCGCCGCCGCAGACTACGCCGCATACGGGAAGCGCGTCCGCGCCAAGATTCTCCGCTGGGTCGGCATCCCGTGCGGCGTCGGCTTCGCGCCCACGAAGACGCTCGCCAAGATCGCCAACCACATCGGCAAGAAGCGTCCCGACGGCGTGTTCCTCATGCCGGACGATCCGACGGAAATCCTCGCCGCCCTGCCCGTACAGGAGGTCTGGGGCGTTGGGCGGCGTCTGCCGCTTAAGCTCCGCGCCGAGCGCATCCTCACCGCCCAGCACCTGCGGGACGCGCCGGACGCCACGATCCGCTCCATCGGCGGCGTGACGCTCCTACGGACGGCGATGGAGCTGCGCGGCGTTCCCTGCCACGAGGAGCGTGACTACGACGCCGATCCCGATTCGATCTCCTGTTCACGCTCGTTCGGCGAACCGGCCACGACTGCGGAGGCGCTTGCGGAGTCCCTCGCCGCCTACACCGCGCAGGCTGCCGCCAAACTTCGCCGACACGGGCTTCTCGCGGCGGGGTGCAACATCTACGCGCAGGTCTTCGCCTCGGGCGGAGGAGGCGATTTTCTGGGGCGCACGGTCGTGTTCCCCGCGCCCACGGACGCGACGAACGAGATGCTCCGCGCCATCCGCGAGGAGATTGACGCCCTCTACATCGAGGGGACGCGCTACCGCAAGACGGGAATCGTGTTCTTCGGCCTCGAAAAGCCCGGCACAGCGCACCAGACCGATCTCTTCGACGACACCCAGCCAGCCGAGAAGTCGCGCCTGTACGCCGCCGTGGACGCCCTCAACGCCCGCTACGGCAAGGGCAAGGTCTTCTCCGCCGCCCAGGGCCTCGGCGCAAGGTCGTGGCACATGAAGCGGCAGAAACTTTCGCGCCGCCCCACGACGAGGTGGGATGAGCTGATGACCGTGAGATAGGAGTGCCACAAGGCCGCGACGGCGGCCCTTGGTACGCTCACGCACGTGGGGCGGTGCGCTTGGCCGCCCAAACGGTAAAAGCCCGCCACAAGGCAACGTGGCGGGCTTCTGGCGCAAGGTGCGGAACTGGCGCGTCAGACGGCGCAGCGGAGGGCGTTCCATTCATCGAGCTTCAACCAGAAGGCGTTTCCATGACGCTTGATGGACTTCTTCGCCCTGCGGCAGATTCCCTGCATCCTGTTCCCGACCTCGATTATGACCTTGAGGGCTTCGCCGACGCCGTTGAGGAAATCGGGCATGGTCACGAAGTTCACCCTCGTTCCCGCCTCCGCGATGTCGCCGACGTCCTTTGCGAAGTCGCGGAACACCCTCATGCGGTAGCGTTCGGGCGCACAGCGGAGGCGGTAGTCGTCGTCGCTTGCCGCCACGAAGGCGCGTAGCACGTCGCGCACCGCCGTTGCGTTTGCGATGTCGCGCTTGGTGTCCGCCAGCTCGCTCGCGTATTTCGTCGGGACGCTCGACCCGTCGCGCATGGCATCCGTGAACCGCTTGCCGAGGCGCAGCCATCCGCCGAGCGTCGGTATCGCCTCGCCTTTGAACATCTCCGTGGTCTTCTCGTCGAAGTCATGAATCATCGTCATGAAGTCCTCGCACTCGGTCAGGGAGACGAAGCACTCGGCGAGCTTTCCCGCCCGCTCCGCGATTGCACCCCATCGCCGCATCTTGTCCTCGCAGGCGGCCTTCGCCGCCTCAAGCGCAAGGATGCCCTCGTCGAGCGTCGGCAGCGCCTGCGCCTTTATGAACTCGTAGAAAATCGGCCCGCCCACCACCGAGGTGCGCCGCGACCAGTCGATTTCGCTTTCCCAGTTTTCGTCATTCTGCATCAAGTTTTCCTTTCGGTTTTCAGGGTGCCCACTATGGGAACCCAACGGTGCGACATGATGCCGTAATACGCCAGGGATAGCAACGGGCAATCTGATTATATTTTGCAGGGAAAAACTGTGGTTCCGAACGAGAGAAACCGGGCGGCGAACCGCCCGGCACAGGACAGCCGAAGACCGCCCGCTCACCTGATTTCCCAACGGGCGATCTCCTCGCCGCCCCGCGATGTCACCACCCACTCACCGTTGCCGTAGTCCACGACCTCGCCGTTATGCTCGTCGGCGATTTCGACCGCGTCGTGCTTGACGGATTCCACCGCCTCGCCCTTTGACTTGAAGGTGCGCGTCTCGCTTCCGTAGCCCGACGCGCTAAACCACACAGATGCCTTTGCCATCTTGTCATTCCTTTCTCTTGGTTTTCGCTCACGCCCCGTGCGCGGGTCTTTCCCGCGCAAAGGACGCCCGTATGATGCCGTAAGGATGCGCCGCCCACATGGCTGTCGCGGGCGGCGTACCGCTCGGTTTCACAGGCCGATTCCCTTGAAGTTTCTGTTCCCTGCGCGAACCGCCGCAATCTCGGCGTCGCAAGCCGCCTTGTAGTCAGGCCGTTCGCGTTCCTTGTCCGCGCAGTCCATGCAGATCGTCTCCTCGTTGAACATCGACATCGTGCGACCGCCCGCAAGCGAGCGCCCGCATCTGTCGCACCTCGTTTGAGTGAAGAATCTGTCGTTTTTCATTTTGTCTTTCCTTTCTTTCGTTTTTTCTATTCGCCTCGGGCTACTTCCCTTTCACCCGAAGAACGCCGCTATGATGCCGTAATACGCCAGGGATAGCAACGGCCCATTTGAAGAATTATTAAGATTTTTTCGGAGGGCGGAAAGGCCGCGAAAAACGCCCGTTTCCCGCGTCGCGGCGCGGAGCGGGCAACCGCCCCAACGCCAGCCGCCGAGGGCGCAGGGCGGGGCTGTGCGCGGGCAGGGAAGCCCGCTGGGAGTTGCGGGCGCGGTGGCCCGCCCCCCAGATGCGGGGCGCTTGATCCGCCGCCCCGCCAAGGCTACACGAGGTAGTCCGCCTCGCCCAGGACTTCAAAGGCATCCGAAATCCGGGAGGTCACAAAGTTGAAGGTACTTCTGAATTCGGCGATTCCGTCCTTGCCCAGCCCGTCGGCGAGCGCGAGGCAATCGACACCCCTCAACGCGGACACGAGGTCGCGGACCGCCACCGCCGCCGCCGCCGCGAGGGCGCGGAGCTTTTTGACGTCGGGCTTCTTCGCCTTCGGGTGCTTCGCCTTGTACTCGCGCCTGACCCTCTCGCGGAAATTCGCGTTGCACCAGTCGATCAGTTCGTCGACGTCCTTGTCCAGCAGCTCCGCGAGCCGGTCGAGCATTAGCTCCCTCGTCGCCGTGTCGCTGTGGTGTTCGGCCTCGCCCATTCCCTGGCCTGCCGCCATGCTCTTTTCCATGTCCTTGAAGGTGACGGTCGGCGGCATTTCCTTGACCGCCCACAGCTCTTCGGGATGCACCCGCTTGAACCACCCGAGGATCGTCTCGTTGATTCCGTCGTTCTTCCTGCTCATCGTTTTTTCCTTTCATTCGGTTTTTCTTTTCGTCTTGGGCTACTTCCCTTTCACCCGAAGAACGCCGCTATGATGCCGTAATACGCCAGGGATAGCAACGGCCCATTTGAAGATTTATGAAGATTGTTTTTGGAGGGCGAAAATGGACGGTCGCCGGGCGGTTTAGCCGCCCGGAACGGGGCGCGGACGGGGATCGCCACCGCCCGCCTATGGATGAGCCGCCGCTACACGAGACGGCGGGCGAGCGCGAGGAGGTTCTTGATCCCGTTCAATTCGCCGAGCGCACGGGTCACGAGGAACTCCATGTCATCGAAGTCCTCGCGGTTTCCTGCGTCGGCCAGCGCGACCATGTCGAGCGCGAAGAGTCCGCGCCACGCGGCGAACGTAACCGACGCCACGTTGCCCACGAGGGAGAAGATGGCATCGAGGTTGACCCTGCAGCCGACCGGCTTGCGCTGAAGCCTGTAGGCCGTTCGCAGCCGGTCTCGCCGGCTTTGACGTTTCTCCTCGACCCCGCGATTCCGCGCGTATTCGGTCTCGGCGAGGTGCTTCACCTCGGCGGCGACCATCCGCTCCACCTGCTCCGGCGAAGGGAAGCCCTGATTCGGTTTCCAGTTCTTGCTCATGTGTATTTCCTTTCCGTGGCATTTGCCACGGCGCACATGATGCCGTAGTGTCAAGAGAATGGCAATACGGGGCGATGACAAAAAGAGCGGACGGCCAGCCCGCAGAAAAAGCCTCGCGCCGAAAGGAAGTGGCGTTGGGCAAAAACGCGGTGGCCGCCCGCGACGGGGGTAGGTTAAATCCCCGTCAAGAGGTGCGCAGCGTCAGCCGAGGAGGATGTTCATCTTCTCGCCGATGGCCGCAAGGCGGTCGATGGTGAAGTCGAAGTCCGCGCCGTCCTCGAAGGCGGCGATGGCCTCGCGCGCCTTGGCGCGGAGATCCTTGAACTCCTGGGTCTTTCTGATGAGGTCTTTCATGGTCGTTCTCCTTTCGGATTTCGTTGCTTTAGATGATGCCATATCCGGCGGCGGAAATCAAGCGGCAAGCCGTCACCGGCTTCCACCCTTGCGGCGGTACTCGCGCCAGTCGCCGCCCGCGATGACCTTCGCGCCTTCGGGGAGGCGGTTCATGATGTACACCCATGCGCGGGCGCGTCCCCGCGATGTGTACACGTCGATCTCCTCGCGGCGGTAGAGCCGTGGGTAGCCCTCGAGCCGATCCATCGACTTGAACCCCTCGTCATCGACGGTGAGCAGCTCGCCCTGTATCCGCGTCTCGCCGCTCCTGACGAACGCGGGAAAACCGTAGCCCGTGTCGTGGATGGTCCCGGTCGCCCACGCGGGCGTCCGCCTCGCGCCCCGCGCACAGCGGGCGTTGCATTCGCCCGTAAGGAGCGTCCCATACACGAACACGCGATGCTCGTTCTCGGGCTGCGCGATGCCGAGTGCGCGCTCCGCCCGCTTCCGCGCCACCGGAGGCAGGTGCTTGATTTCCCTCTTGAGGGTTTCGATGCTTGCGTTCATTGTCCTTGTCCTTTCTCGGCCAAAATCGCTGGCCATTTATTTTATCATTTTGCCCCGCCGCAGAAAACCGCCTGCGGCGAGGCGTTCGGAATTCAGACCGCCTTGAGGATGACGTACTCGCCCGTCACCTTGAGGAGGTTCTCGTAGTCACCGGAGGTCGCCCGCCGGTTGTACTCTTCGACCTTGTCGGCATGGCCGCTCCGCTTGAGGGCGCGGGCGGTCATGCCCAATATCCAGTAGGCGTTGCCCGACGGCCCTGTCGGCTCGTAGGTCACCGTCTCGTCGGTCAAAGGTTTCTTCTCGTTGCTCATCTTCGTTTTCCTTTCTCGTTCGGTTCTCGGGGTTTGCCCGCCCCCGCTCGGGGGGCGGGCGGTTTCGGTCAGGCCTCCTCGGTCGCCGTCTTGGCGTTCTTCAAGGTGCGGATCTGGAAGGCAAGGTGCCGAAGCTCGAGGGCAATCGCGTCGAGTTCCGCGTACCTCCAAACCACCGCCTTGTTGTCGGCGGCGAGCTTGTTGATGAGGATGTTCGCCCGCGCACCCTTCTGCGCGAGGGCGTCCTTGATCCTCTCGCGGAGCTTCTCCTGCCCCGCCTTGACCTTCACCGTTCTTACTGTCTTCGTCATCGTTTTTTTCCTTTCTGTTGTTCGCGGCGGGCCTTCCGCCGCTTTGTTTTTTCTGCCTGTATGATGCCGTACCCTGCGGAGAATAGCAACGGCCCATTTGAAGATTTATGAAGATTTTTTCAAGGCTCCGAAATCGCCTTTTTTCGGGCGTTTTCCAATGCTGGGCCGCGGCCTCACTCTGCCGCGGCCCGGCAAGCCCGTCAGCCCTTGCGGCCGCCTTTCCGAATCTTCGCCAGCACCGCGTCAACCTCCTTGACGATGCGCTTGCGCTTCATCTCCCTCCGCTTCCGCTCCTCGGCGTTTTCAAGATCCGTGGGCGCGGTGAGCCAAAGGCTGTACCAGAGGTCGTAGTCGGTGTCCGTCAGCTCGGAGAGGCGGTGGAAGCAATGCTCGCGCTGCACCGACTCGCCGCATTCGAGGATCTCGTAGAAGTTCTCCCCGTCCCTCATCCTCCTGACCAGTTCGTCGAAGGTGACGGTCTCCGAGAAGTCCTCCATCATGTCCCGCTCCTCGGGGTGGGCGCGGAGCATCCAGTCGCGGACGATCTCCCGCATCCCGCTCGTCGCCTCGTCGCCGCCCAGCGCGTCGATCTGCTTGTAGAGCTCGCAGTCGAGCGCGTCCATCACCGCCGCGATGGCGGCTCGGTCGCTTATCCTCGACTTGCGCCCGTCGCGGTGCGTCAGCTCGATGAGCTTGACGCCGTCCTCCTTGCACGCCTTTCTCAAGGCAACCAGTCTTTTCTTTTTCGTCATCATTCTTTTCCTTTCTCGTTGTTCGCGGCGGACCATCCGCCGCTTTGTTTTTTTCTGACCGTATGATGCCGTACCCTGCGGACGATAGCAACGGCCCCTGCGAAGATTTATGAAGATTTATTCATGGGGGATACTCGCCTCGCTACTTCATGCCGACCCACCTCCTCTTCTCGATGGGCTTCAGCGCGCCGAAGACGTTGGGGATGCCCCAGTACCTCGCGCCCGTCGCGCACACGATGCGGTAGTCCTCGGGGTATGGGATGCCGTCGCGCTTCCGGCGCGTCTCCTTCGTCATCGCGTAGGTGAACGCGGGGACGCGGTAGCGGACGGACGGGTTACCCATCAGCTCGGCGTGGACGATGACCCTGACGCAGTTGTAGATGTTGGGGTAGCCCTCGCAGAGGTCGAGACGGTGAAGCTCGGTGCGCGTGACGAGGTACAGGACGCCCTCCACGCGCCCGCCGCGCGCCTTCTCGACGTCGGCGTAGAGCCGCTCAACGAGCCGCCAGCCGCGAAGCGTGGCGCGGCCGATGGGCCGCGCCTCGGGTATCCGCTGGCGGATGCGCTCGGGGTTCATGTTCGACCCGTAGGCGAAGTAGAGGTAGGTGTCCGGGGTCATCGCATACCCGCACGAGGCCGTGAGTCCCCGCGCCGCGTTGCCGTGCCTGTAGGTGATTTCCATCGCTTTTTTCCTTTCGCTTTCCGTTGGGGTTTGCCCCGTCCCCCTTGCGGGGGGCGGGGCGTTCCGCTTCAGTCGTGCCGTCCGTCCTTCCAAGCCGCCGAGCCGGGCATCCGCTTGAGGAGGTGCTTGCGCGGGGCCTTGAACATCTCGCCGATCCAACCGAGGCGGAGGAGGAAAACCCGAAGGTCGTACCTCGCGCTCTGCTCGTTGTAGGGGCGGGGCTTTCGCGCGCTCGCCGCCTTCGCGTCCATCGCCTTGTGGACAATCGTGAGGGCGAGGAGGACGTTCGTGCGAATCTCGCCCGCGTGGGTCGTCGCCTCGAAAAGGCGGAACTCGACCGTGTGCTTGTCGCCGTTCCAGAGGTTGTGGAGGTTGAGCGTGCGGTAGCGGGCGTGGTTGTAATGCCCGTAGCGGCTCTGCCCGTGGTAGTAGGCGTCCGCGAGGCTCGCCATCGTCGGGTTGCGGAGCTTGAGCATCTTGTCGACGAACTCGCGGTCGGTGCGCCGCGTGAACCATCCGAGGCGGTGCGCCGCCGTTCCGCAACCCTTGACGATCAGCTCCTCCTGCTTGTAAAAAATCTTCACGAGGTTCTGGATCTGCTTCGGCGTCATCTGCGCCGCGCCGACGTGGATGTGGAGGCCCGCGCCGCCGCCCGTCCTCGCGCCCGCGTGGCGGAGGGCGCGCACCACCGTCTGGAGCATCGGGATGTCGCCGATGCGGAGGATCGGGCTGACCGTCTCGCTCCCGTTGTGGACCGAGCCGTCGGTCTCGCAGTTCCACTTGCGTCCGTCCGGCATCGTCACCACCCAGTTTGAAAGGTGGCTTCCGTCGTAGCGGTAGGTTCCGCCGACCGCCGCCGCGACCGTCTCGGCCGCCTTGCGCGTGCTGATCCTGTCGTACTCGAGCTCGATCCCGAAGGTCATCTCGCTCAGTTCTGCTTCTGTTATCGTCATCGTTTTTTTCCTTTCTTGTTTCGTTTCGCTCGGGGCCTTCCCGCGCTTTGTTTTTTTCTGCCTGTATGATGCCGTACCCTGCGGATAATAGCAACGGGGTATTTTGATATATTTTCATTATTTTTTTAGCCGAAAATATCGGTTATAACAGGCGGCGGGAGGCGGCCCGAAACAGAAAGGAAAGGCTGTCGGCGGGGCGTTCGGAACCATGCGGGCGGACGGCTTTTCCGCCGCCCGTCCGCTTTGCCGGAGTGCCGTCGCCTACTCGCAATCCCAACGCATCTCGTCGTTCGGGAACGCGGCGAGCGCAAGTTCCGAAAGACGCCGAAGTCCGGCGAGCGCCTTGCGGGCGTTTCCGTCGGTCGCCTTCCAGTAGTTTGCGTCCGGCTCGGCGTCGCCAAGCGCGGCAATCGCCCGGTCGAGGATCGGCGTTGCCTTTCGGATTTCCATGCCGTGCAGGCTTCTGATTCCCCCCTCTCCGATGACGCGGAAGAAGATGGGGGCGTAGTTGTATGTAACGTACAGCCACGCGGATGCCGTCCCGCCAATGGCGTAGGTGCCGCCGGCGATGTCGTGCTTCTCCGGAAGCATGACATCCGTTCCGTCCCTGTGGACGATTCTCATCGAGAAGCCCATTTCAGTTCTCCTCCTTGATTTCCGCGTCGACCTTGACCGACTCGAATTCGAGGTCGCTCACCTTGATCTCCTCCGCCGTGAACCGGTCGCGGACAATCTCCTCGGCCTTGTCCTCGCTGCCTGCCTTCACGTCGAACGCTCCCATGAAGCTCGCGTGAAGATGAACCGTGTAGGTCTGATCGCCTTCGTCGGCGTCGGCATCGCCTGCGCACTCGCTGACGCACACGGCGAAGGTGCGTCCGTCCTTCCCGTCCACCCAGACGGTCTGCCCGTCCGTGTCGAACTTCGCGTCCGCGCCCTTGAGGGCGTCGGTTATGATTTTCAGTATCTTGTCTTGCATTGTCGTTTTCCTTTTCGGGTTGTTGAAAAGCCCGCCCTCCACCCGGAGGGCGGGCGGTTTCGGTTAGGCTTCTTCGGTCGCGGTCTTGGCGTTCTTGAGGACGCGGATCTGGAAGGCGAGGTGCCGAAGCTCAAGCGCAATCGCGTCGAGTTCGGCGGGCTTCCAAATCACCGCCTTCTTGTTGGCGGCGAGCTTGTTGATGAGGATGCTCGCCCGCGCACCCTTCTTGGCGAGGGCGTCCTTGATCCTCTCGCGGAGCTTCTGCTGTCCCGCCTTGACCTTGACCATTCTGATCTTCATCTTTTTTCCTTTCCTTGTTTTCCTTGCGTGGGTCCTACCCGCGCTTTGTTTTTTTCTGACCGTATGATGCCGTACCCTGCGGATAATAGCAACGGGGTATTTCGATATATTTTCATTATTTTTTCAGGCGAAAATATCGCTTATAATCAATGGGGCGAAAAGCGAAGCCGACGCATTCGGCGAGCATCCCTGAAACGAAAAAAGCCCTCCCCGCGTCGTTCGCGGAGAGGGCGTTTCCCTGCTTTCGCTCCGGCGTTCCCGCCGGTTCAGAATCCAAGTTCCGCGAGGCGGCGGCGAAGCGAAAGCTCGTCCTTGTCGGAAAGTCCGACGGATTGGGATTCATCGTTGTGGGCGCAGACTACGACGTCCCCAACAATGCAATCGTCGTGAACGAGGATTCCCGAAAGCCTCGTCGCCACGACGTTGAAGGACAGCCCGTCGAGCTTTCCCTCCTCGTTGAGGAACATATCGAGGCGCGGGAATCCGACCTCGCCGAGCTGCCAGCATTCAAACCAGCCACCGACCGCGTCCTGCAATGCCTCCACAGGAAGGACGCCGTCCTTGTCGGTCTCGACCTCCGCGAAAGCCCACTCGCCCCTTGCGGGGATTTTCAGAACCTTTGCCTTTGCCATTTTCATTTCCTTTCGGTTGCATCGCGTCCTCGGCGTTTCCGCCGAGGCGCGGGACGGGGTTTCGTCAGTCGAGGATCGTCACGAGGCCCGTGAGGAATCCGTCGGCGGTCTGCGCCGCCGCCAGCGTTCCGGAGAACGCGCCGCGCAACTGGAACACCCCGTTGCGGTTTCCCTCCTTCGCAAGGCGGAATGCCATCGCGTTCACCTCGCGGAGGGTTTCGGACACCTTGCCGACCTTGTCGGCCATCCTGTTGATTTCCTTTTGGGTGATTTCCATCTTCTTGTTCCTTTCGCTTGCGCCCCGCACCCCGGTCTCTCGGCCGGGGCGCGGGACTCGGTTTTCAGTCTTCGTCATCCTCGTCCTCGTCGCGGTCGAGGTCGTCGTCGATGAAGTCCATCCGCGAATCCTCGGCGTTGGGCGTCGTCTCCAGTTCGGGGCGAGCCTTGATGAAGGCGTACATCTCGTCGACGAGGCGGTCGGTGAACTCCGTGTACTTGTCGTCGTTGAGGCATCCGTTCCAGACCTCGGCGGGGAATTCCGAGCCGCGAATCTTCTCAAGGAACCTCGCGGTGCCGTTGCAGGTTTCCTTTCCGTAGCCGACGTTGATCTTGTCGCCGTCGTTGTACCAGCGGTACCAGATGCGGTCGACGGCGCGGATGATTTCGCCCGCCACCGTCTCGGCCTTGCCGGAGGCCGGCATCAGCCGCTCCTCCATCGCCGCCCATTCGTTTTTCTGCTCTTCCGTCATTTTCGTTTTTCCTTTCTTGTTGTTCGCGGCGGACCATCCGCCGCTTTGTTTTTCTGGAACACATGATGCCGTAATACGCCAGGGATAGCAACGGCCCATCCGAAGATTTATGAAGATTTTTTCGAGGGCGAAAAAGCCGCCGCAGAATGGCGTTCTGCGGCGGCTTCCGCGCCTACTCCATGTCGTTGCAGGAGAGGCCGTTGAGGTGCATCTCGGCATCCGTGTTCGCGTCAAGCTCGACTACGCAAGCCCAGCGGAAACAGGCCTTCAGCTCGTCCTTCCAGTCGCGGATCAGCGTCGGAACCATGCGGCATCCGTCCGAGCCGTCGCTCTTCATGACGGTCTTCGGCTCGTGCGGGGCGCGGCTTATCTCGCGTTCTCTCGCTCCACGATATGCCCAGCCCGCCCGCCAGAAGATCCGCTTCGCGGGATGCGCCTCAAGGTCTGCGACCACTGCATCGAAACTTACTGTATTCATTTTCGTTTTCCTTTCGGTTGTATCCCGGCCTCGGCGAAACCGCCGAGGCGCAGGACACCGCTGTTCATCCAAGCACCACCTTCATCTCCTCCGGAGCGAGCTTGATGCAAATCTTCTCAAGCTCGCCGAAGAGTCCGTCGCCGCCTCTCTTGTGATAGGCGTCGAAGAACTCCGGGCCGAACTCGGAAGCAACGCCCATGATGGCGTCGAAGGCGTCGGCAAGGTGCTGGCGCTCCGTTGCCGTCAGGTTTATTCCGTTTGCTTTTGGCATTTTCGTTTTCCTTTCCTGTTGTTCGCGGCGGACCATCCGCCGCTTTGTTTTTCTGGAACACATGATGCCGTAATACGCCGGGGATAGCCAGAGGGTGCGCGAAAATAAATTATTATTTTCCCGCTTGATATTCCGACTGCTATTACGGCATACTGTCGGACGATGGGATAGGGTCTCGATTCGCGGCCCCCGCGAGGCCGGCGTAAACGAAAAAGGCGGTCACGCCGCTCCGAAGAACGACGTGACCGCCTTTCGCTATTTCGCGTCCTTGCAGGTATCGCACCTGCCGCAGTTCGCATCCTCGTTGCAGTCGCTCCCGCAGCCGCCGCTGGCATCGGGGAGAGAGCAACCGGTGCATCCACCTTGGGAGGCGGACGCAGGAACCGCGTTCGTGGCCGCGCCTCCGCCGGCGGCGAGGTCGTCCATGATTCCCTCGTAGGCGAGCTGGGCGAGCGCGTGGAGGCGGATCGCCTGCGAGGGGGACAGCTTTCCCTCCGCGACGAGCGACTCGATCTTGTTGGAGACCGCCTCGCGCCCGCCGAGGTCGTAGGCGGTCTGGATGACCGTGGCGATGCTCTGCCTGCGCGAACCTCCGCCCAGGGACGAGCAGCCGATGATGGCCGCCACGGCGATTGCCGCGATTGCCACGGCGACGATGGCCTTGCACAAGGTGCGAGGCGTGTTGATCTTTCCGTTCATTGTGGATTTCTCCTGTTGTGGTTTTTGGGTTTACGCATCGCGCCGGTCACTTGCCGACGCTGATGAGACTGATGCTTTTCGAGTCGCTCCAGTCCGGAGCGCCCGTCTTTATCACCTCGGACTTCACCGCCCCGACGGTCAAGCCGTCTTCGCGCTTGAGCGCGGTCGTTTCCGTAGGTTCGTAATAGTGTCGCTCGGTGATCGTCTGCGACGCGCAGCCGGAGAGGATGGCGGCGAGAACGCCGCCGCACAGGACAGGGACAAGCCGCCTCATGCCTCACCGCCTTCCTGCCGAGCCTCGTAGGGCGCGCGCCACGCCGACCAGCCGAACCGCTGGCAGATGCGCGCGAACTTCCAGGCGTCCCACATGACCTTGTAGCGGCGCGGCCTCCACCACCCGTAGGCGGCGCAGGCGACCGTGATTCCGTTCTTGCGGAAGCGGGCGTTGCTCTCCGCGAACGACTCCTCCGAGCCGTCCGACTCGCTCCATTCGACGTCGTGGATGAACGCCACGGGCGCGAGGGACGGATGCAGGGCGTCGAGGGCCGCGCGGAGCCATTGCGGGAACGCCTCCGGCCCGATGCCGTTGAATATCCCCGCAAGCTCCTCGTCCGTGTGGCTGGCGAGTATTTCCCGACCTTCAAGGCCGTACTCCTCGCAGAGTCCCTTGAGCCTCTTGATTTCGTCAATGCCTGCCATCGCCGTCACTCCTCGTAGATGCATTTCGACAGGATCGCCTCGGCCTGCTCGTCCGTCATGCGGGCGTAGCCCTTGATGGCGGCAAGCGCCTCCGTGAAGAGCGGGTTGTCCTCGCGGAAGTTCTGCGCCGCCACGTAGAAGTCGTAGTACCCACGCTCCTCGATCCACGTCTTGACGAGAACCCACTTGTCGGCCTCCTTCAACGCGGCGACGAGCTTGAGCTTCGAGAAGACGCGGGCACCGCCCGACGGCGTCTCGCCGGCCACGACCTTGTACACGCAGGTGAGCGTGTCCTCGCTTTCCTGCCAGCCCGACACCTCGATGCGGTGTCCCGCCTCGACCGTGGGCTTCACGTCCACGACCTTCTTCCATCCCGCCGCGAGGTAGCTCGCCTCGCTGGGATTCATCTTCACGCCGTCCTCCGTCTCGAGGGAGCTGGGCGCGTATTCGATCCGGCCGTTCGACAGCCGTCCGTATTTCGTGTTCATCTTCTGTCCTTTCTGTTTACTCGTGAATGACCGTCCCGTTTCCGAGGACGATTCCGTCGATACAGTGGAAGCGAGTCGAGGGGTTTGCGTTCCACGGGAACCTCGCGCCGTAGCCGGCGATGATGTTCCCGGAAGTGTCTACCTGCTTCGTCTGGGCGATTGTCTTGTTGGCGATCCAGACGTCCGTCAGCGCGGGGCAGTTTGCGAAGCATTGCGTCGAGAGCTGGTCCACGTGGCTGAAGCGTATCTCGCGGAGCTTCGTGCAGCCCATGAACACGTAGCTCCACATCGTCCCGCCGACAAGCTCGAGCTTCTCGATCTCGCCGCAGTTCTGGAACGTGCCGTCGTAGAAGTACGCGGACTGGGGCGTTCCGACCTCGCGGAGCTTGGTGCAGTAGGCGAAGTCCCGCTGCCCAAAGCCCGTGAGGTTCGGGGCGATGAACCTTTCGAGGTTGACCGACCGCTTGAACGCGCCGGAGCGGCTTCCCGTGATCAGCCCGGAGTAGTCCACATACGAGACGATGGCGGCGTCGTAGGAGTACTGCGCCTCGCCGTCGAGGTTCCGGAGGCCGATGCTCCTTGCGCCCTCGAACACGATCCTGTACCGCCCGTAGGCCGCGTAGCGGTGGTCGCTGGAGATGTCGTGGGTGGTGAAGACGTGTTCGGACTTCGACCCGTCGCCCCAGCTGACCATGACGGGACGGCCTTCGGCGGCGTTGCACATGAACCTGATGTACAGGCCGGTGGCCGGGGTCATCTCGACCTCGACCACCGTGCCGCGCCCGCCCTCGTTCCACACGATCTGCCTTGATGCGATCTGCATTCGTCAGCCCTCCGCCGGTGTCCACACGACGTCGTCGATCCAGCCGCAGTCCTCGCCGTCGGAGACGCTGCCGTCCTTGGAGTACGTCCACTCGATTGTGTGCGAGCCCGTGCCGGTGATCTCGAGCGCATAGTCTTCCCACTCGCGCCACCCGCTCATGCTCGCGTACTCGTTGCCGTCCACACGGAGGCGTAGGCAGTCGAAATCCCACTCGCTCGACGTGCGCCAGCGGAACGCAAGCGTTCCCGCGCCCTGCACGGTCGTGGCGAGCGTGGTCGAGCCGTCGTCGCCAATCGGGCCGGATCGGGCCGCGCCGTCGCCGTCCACGAACCACGGGCTTTCGCTATCCGAGAAGAAAGTGAGGTTCCGCGCCGCGCAGATCGCGTCCACGAACGGGTCGATGTACTCCGCCCAATG
>JAFWKK010000040.1 GCA_017514235.1 Kiritimatiellia bacterium
GCCGGAGCATTCCCACTGGACGGCGACCGTCTTCTCGTCCGCCACCATGTCGACAAGCTTCCACTGCACATCCGGGAAACTCTTCCGCATGAGGCTGACGACGCTCAGGTATCCTTCCGCGCCGTAAAGCGGCGTGGGCGAAACGGGCGTGTCGAACGCCGCCGTTTCCGCGATGAGCTTGCGGCCCAGTTCCAGGTCGTTGGTGTTGATGCACTTTTCGAAGAGCCGTATCGTTTCACGGTTTTTGTTCATTTGCAGTCCGATCTTATAATGTTTTCCCTTGAATCAAAATGCCCCTGTCTTTGCGTCTGCTCTCCTTGGCTACCTTTTCGATGTCGGTGTTTCCGAGTTTAGCGTATTTCATGGCATTGCTCCTTAGTCCAATGCTTCGCGTCACCCTGCGATGAAACGTCCTACGAACGGAATGCGCCGCAGCGTGACTCCAGCCGCCGAAGCGAGCACGTATGTTGCCACGGCGGCGGCTGTCATCGTTGCCGCCGGGGAAAGATGCTGCCGGAAACAGTCAACGACTGGGACGAGGATAAGCATGTGCAGCAGATATGTTCCATAGCTGGCTTCCGAGAGCGGACGCACGACGCGCCTGTAGAACACTCCCGAAAAATCCAGTTTTCGGATGAGCAGGAAGTAGGCGACCGTCATGAGCGCAATGCCGAATCCGCAGAACTCCCAGCTCGTTTCCAGGTCTATCGCGAAGGCATACGGACGTGCGACGGGATAGCCCTGCGCATCGGGAATGCGGAAGTAGAAGAAGCCCCACACGATCGCCATACCGACAACCCACAAAGGCAATGCAAGCGAAAGCGTTCTGCGCCAGTCGAGACTCGGAACGAACTTCCTGAAATAGAAGCCAAGAAGCATGTAGCCGAAAAATCCGCTTACATAGTAGAACGCTCCATAGCGATTCCACGGCGCTTCGCCCCAGAGGAAGGGCGTCGGACCGAACTCCGGCGCACCGAACTTTGCGAGCCAAAAGCGACGGACGAACGGGAAGAGCGTGGTGGCCAGCCAAAGCAGCAGCCAGCCGCGCACCTCCCGCTCCGATGCCTTCTCCGCCCAGGGCGACAGGAGAGGCATTAGGAGATACAGCCCTATGAGCATATACACGAACCAGAGATGGCCGCCCGCGAACGGAAAGTTGAACGGAAGCCTTGCCCATTCCCCCCACACGGCGGTGTATATGCACATCCACAATGCATACGGGACGAACACTCGCACAAGGCGTCGCCTGAAGAATTCGCCGACTGGGCGCGTCACCGGAAAGAGCAGGTAGCTTGACGCCATCACAAACAGCGGCACGCAGCAGTGAACAAGGGAGTCTAGCCATGACGCCCAGAACGCGGCGTTCTTCGACTGGAAGAACGTGTTGCCGTCGGCGTCGAAATAGAACGGCTCGCACGTGTGGACGAGCATCACCATGAAACAGGCGATTGTCCTGAGCCAGTCGAGGAAAACCACCCTGTTGCCATTTCCGGCGTTCCTTACATCGATTTCTGTATTCATGTTTTCCTTGTTTGCGTTCTGCGGCGCGGAAGCCTTGCGTTTTCCACGCCTTCTTCGGCGAATGTCCTAGCCATTTCGTCAAGGCCGGCCTTCGGCGAGCCATCGTTGTTCCACGAACCGTTAAGCATCAGCACTTTCATTGTTGGAACCGCATTCTACCGTTGGATGCGAAGCTGGAGGCTTCCGATTATTTGGCTGCCATGCGTTCGTCGGCGAAATCCTCGAGCGCCTTGACGCTGGACTTGATCGACGAGCCGCCGAACGCCTTTGGCGGCAGGACTTTCGCCGTATCGCCGAAGATCTCCGCGAACTCCTTGCCAACGCGCTGCATTCCGCCGCCGCCGTGGGTCTGGAAAAGGCAAACCGTCTTGCCCTTGAGCGCTTCCTTGCTCTGCGTCACCCAGGTGCGCACCGGCGGAGCCATCGTGCCCCACCAGTTCGGCGTGCCGACGAAGACGACATCATACTTCGCAAGGTCGAGTCCCTCAACCGGCTTGATCGGACGCAGCGTCTTGCCGTAGCACTCAGGCTTAGCCTCATCGCAGCACTTGCCGAAGTCGCTGCTGTAGGGTTCCTCGGCCTTGATCTCGAAGATCGTCGCCTCCGCCTTCTTTGCGATCGTCTCCGCCGCGAAGCGAGTGTTCCCGCTCCATGAGAAATAAACAACTGCGCATTTCATTTTCTTTCCTCCTTCTTTTGCGGATGCAAAGCCGTGAATGGCCGCAACGCTCACGGCCGCGCCCATCTTCTTGATGAATTCTTTCCTGTTCATTTTCGTTTTCCCTTCTTGTCTTGTTTTGTGGGTAAGTTTTATCTCACGCAGAGGCACCGAGAGGCGGAGAGCGCAGAGATTGTTCAAGTTGATGTGGTGGTGGGTTCGTTGAATCCGTTGACGACTCTGACATAGCCATCGACCAGTTTTTCCAAGCCAAAGTTTATGAGCAATCCAAGTGGCAGATTCATTGCGACAAGATAGGTTTTGACCTGCTTGAGAAAAAGGGGGTTCATTTTCTCAACAGCTTTTAGCTCCACGACAATCCTACCATCCACAAACAGGTCCACCCTGAAAGCATCCTCAAGCGTCATTCCCTCATATTCAAAAGACACGGATTTCTGCCGCTCGACCGTATGTCCGCGCTTTATGAGCTCCGCTTCAAGCAATCTCTCGTAAACAGACTCCAGCATCCCTGGTCCAAACTTTCGATGGACCTTTATCGCCGCATCGAGGATATCACCTGTAATCTCATTTTCGTTCATAATCCGAACCCTCCTCTCTGCGCTCTCAGCCTCTCCGCGCCTCTGCGTGAGTCTTAACGTACGGAGCGAGGAGGGCGGGCAGCTGGAGCTTTGCGAATCGCCCGACCCACTCCTCAGGATCGAACTTAGTGTCGCTCATGCACCAGCATGTCATCATGCCGTAGAGTTCGCACATGAAGATGTGTACGAGCGCTTCGACGGGCGTGTTCTTTTTCAGCAAGCCGTCCCTCACCGCATCCCTTAGAAAGGCGGTCAGGCGCTCGTGGTCGTATGCGTACTTGCCGCCGCACATCTCGCCCGGAGAGTCGGCGGGGTCGATCACCTCGCGCACCCACTGGCGGCACAGCTCCACGCCGCCGCACGTCACTCCCTCCATGAACCCCTTGAAGTAGAACGCCAGCTTCTCTACGATGGTGCCCTTGTGCCCGCGCGCCTTGCGGTCCACGTCGCTGAACCACTCCTTGCAGCACTCGAACACGATCTCCTCCTTGCGCTTGAAATAGACGTAGAAGGTTCCCTTCGCCACGCCGCAGGCGCGCGTGATGTCCTCGACGGACACATTGGCGAAACCGTTTTTTTCGATGAGAGAACAGGCCGTAGTGTATATCCTCTGGCGCGTTTCCTGTGCTATCTCCTGTCTTTTTGTCACTTGCCAAACCTCCTGCGGGGTGGAAGACGACGGGCATGATATCACATTGCCGACCGCAAGTCAATGACCTGGAGTCATTTTAAGCGCTTGTCGGATTTCTGGAAATACGTGCTGACGGGCGTGCGGTACTATCGCAGCGACATGGCTTTTGATATAATGTGCGCATGAGGGTTAAGGGGAGAGAGCACAGGGTCGCCGCCCAGACCAGACGAGTCGTCGTCGCGCTCAGGATGGCAGGCATCGCCGGGCAGGACAAGCTCAACGGTGTTTTCGACTTTCTTGGCGAGGGGCGCAGATGGCAGCTTTCGATATTCCGCACCAGGCACGAGTTCACGGCGAAGACCGTTCAAGACGAAATTGCACGTGGCGCGGACGGCTTCATAGTCGGCATTCCGGGAACGGACGATGCGCTCTCGGTTCTGGCCGCGTCAAACATCCCTACAGTGGTGATGAACGTGACGGGCGGCGGCATGGAAAAGCGCAAAGGCATGGTTGCGTTCGTCAAGAGCGATTCGGCGGCAGTAGGGCGCGAGGCGGCGGCCGCTCTTTTGAACCAGGGAATCTACAAGAGCTATGGCTATGCGGGATATCGCACGGATGAAGACTGGAGCCGCGATCGAGGAAGGGCGTTCCGCGAGGCTCTTGCCGCGGCCGGGTTTGTCGGCAGGATGCTTGACGTCGAACACTATCAGGACAAGGTCGTAGACAAGGAGACGGTTTTCAGCTGGCTGAAAACACTCCCCAAACCGTGTGGCATCCTCGCCGCCTGCGACGACAGGGCGTTTGAAATCCTGGACGCTTGCCGCGAAATAGGCATAAAGGTCCCTGCCGAAGTCGGCGTTCTGGGCGTGAACAACGACCCGATTCTCTGTGAGAACGCCGAGCCGAGGCTCTCGAGCATCCAGCCGGATTTCATAGGAGAAGGGCGGATTGCGGCGGAAATCCTCGAGCGAATGATGGCCGGGCGCGACCTGCCGTCAGAACGCCGGACTCACAAGGTGGGCATTAGGGAGGTCGTCCACCGGGAGTCGACCGTGTCGCAGTCTGTCGCCGGACGGTTCGTTCAGAAGGTGCTCGCCTACATAAACAAGAATGCGCTCAAGAAGATCGGCGTGGAGGACGTCGCAAGACGCTTCAAGGTGTCGCGTTCGCTTCTCGAGCTGCGCTTCAGGGAGCTTCAGGGCGAGAGCGTCTATGAGGCGATCCTGCGCGTCAGGCTGGAGGAGGTCAAGCATCGGCTCAGGCACACGAACGCGACAATTGCGGAAATCACCGCCTCGTGCGGCTGGGACAACCCCGCTCCGCCGAAGGTTCTATTCAAGAAGCGCTTCGGCATGTCCATGCGCGACTACCGTGAATCGGTTTCATGTCGTTGCGAGAAATGAAAGGAGAGAACGGCGGTAGGCGCTTTCCCGAGATTCGGCGGCGCGACGCTTGAACATGTCTGAAGGCGTGCTTCTTTCGCAAAGGCACATGTTGCTTGTCCGCTGGACAGGCAGGTATTCGGTCCAGGGAACGGCCACGTCGTGCCACTTCCCGTCGCCGCCGTATGCCTCTTTGTGTTCAACCTGTTCAACGCCACGATAGCCGTATGCCGTGACAGCGATGGTGTTTTCTCCGTTTTCCCTCTGGACGACCCGTGTCTTCAATATGCTGCGCGTGATGCAGCTCGGATGCTCAAACTTGTCCTCGCCGTGGTAGTTGGCGACGGCCTCATGTTCCCAGAACGACGACGCCTTGAGTCCGAGAACGTCTTTCCAGATGTCCTCGTGGGTCCGCATCTGCTGGTAGAGCGGAATGGACAGGAGCGGAGCGAGCGCGAAATAGGCGTCCCTGAAGTAACGCTCGTTGAACTGGACGAAAAAGGAGAACGCTGCGTCGTAGTCCCAACTGCGGAATCTCGAAGGATCGGTGTCTATGGTCGCTTCGCTAAGGTGCTTCGAGAACAGCATGTTGATCTTCTTCTGCTTGAGGAACGTGAAGTCGTCGCCGTAGCCGACCGAGGTGTCCTTCATGAGGTTGAGCATCTGGGTCTGTGCGACGGGAGTGAACAGCAGCCGGAACTCCACTTCGTTGTCTCTGTCTTTTGCGTGAAACCATGTTTCGAACTCATGGTTGTTCATCAAGGTGAAGTTCGAGTCGTCGTCCAGGTTGCGCGAATAGGCTTTCAGCCTGCTGAGACGCCATTTCTTGCGTATGGAAGTCCAGAAGTCGCCTTTTTCCCCGGACAGGCCGGACGGCTGACGCGAAAAAGAAAGGTTCGGAGCGGCGTCATTTCCGTAAACCAGAAACTTTTGCTCGCTATAGACCGGTATCGGTTTCGTCACGTACGCACGCAGAGTTTCGTATCTGCGAACTGGATGCTTCTTTCCGTCCGCGCCCTCCACCCATTCGGTCCATGATATTTCCTTTGTCCCCTCGTATGTCTTTTCGCCCCACTCCATGTCGAGGTAGTGGCCGAACACGAAAGGGTTCCCGTTTATGACGCCAGACTGTGCGAATATGATGGACTTGCCGTCGTTGAACGAGTCGTCCCACCCGAACTGCCTGTTAAGCGCCGCAAGCCTGTCCGCCGTAAAATACGGGTCGAAATCCAGTCGAGGCACGGTCGCCTCGATCAGCTTGACCGTGACATCCCACGTGTAGAGCCTGTTCAACGGCTCCATCTGCTTCCATGCGATTCCTTTCTTCGCGGCGATCTGTGATTCGAGGCTGGCCAGCAGTTCCGCAACCGCGTTGAAGAGTGGAATCATAATGACGCCGAGAACTACGCCCGCCCCGATTCCCGCTATGCACCAGCCATGGGCATTGGGATCCGAATCGCCTGTTGCAATGGCTCCTGCAAGCGCGGCGGCCGCACCGACGAACCCGAGCGCCATCAGCCATCCGTAGCATGCCTTCCTGACTCTAGCGGAATTGACCTTTGTCTGCAGCGCCTTGATTTTCTTGACGATGATGCGGTTGGCGCGGACATCCACCTTGGACTTCTGCGTCAGCTCCTTGAACTTCTCGCGCGTCAGCGCGGCGAATTTCTGGCGAAACTCATACCGATAGCGTGCAAGCGGCTCGTAGACGTCCTCGATCAAAAGAACGTTTCCCTCGCCTGTGACTTGATTTCAGCGGATGCTGTGAACGGGATGCGTGTCGTGTATCCGGCACGTGCGGCAACGATCTGCTTGGTCGGCCAGTCGAAGATGTCGGAGTTCCACTGCATGACGGAATCGTTGTAGAGCTGGCGGGCGGCGGTGATCTCCTTTTGCAGATAGCTGTTCTGCTGGGCAGCTTCGGCGATGGCGGCGTGGGCCTGGAGGTCCGGATACGCCTCGACCTGCGGGAAGAGCCTTCCGAAGCACCCGTCGATCTGGTTGGCGACTGCGTTTCTCTCGCCGTCGGTCAGCCTTCCGCCACGGAACGCGGCGACGGCCTTCATGACATCCTTGTCGAGGTCGATTGCCTTTTCGACGAGTTTAGCCAGGTTCTTCAGAATCTGAACTCTCTGCTCAAGGTAGTTGTCGATGGTCGAGGCGTCGGCCTGGATTTTCTGCTGAAGCTTTTGGAAGTAGTTTTTGGCACCGATCTTCATGAAGAGGAAGATAAGACCTGGAAGTATGCCGAGACACCACAGTATGATCTCGAACAAGGTCGAGCCCCATCCGATACGGGCAGGAAGCTGCTTTTCTATTACATTTATGTCGCGCCCCGCATTGTTGACGGGACCTGTCATTTCGTCCAGTTCGTTAGCCATTTTGCCTGTTCCTTTCTTTGTTGGTGTATAGATTCCCTTGTGTTTCAGCGACAGTATTATGACATGTTTTCCTCTTGAATCCCCCGAGTCGCCCTTTGCTGACAGTTGCGTATGCGTACGTCTATGGGCGTGCCGGCGAGGAGTTCCGAGACGCGTTTGACCGGTGTCTCGGAATAGTGGTACGGAAAGAGCACTTTCGGCTTTATCGTCTTTGCGGCCCGCGCAACCTGTTCTGGCGTCATCGTGTATGGTTGGTTGCATGGGAGAAACGCAACGTCGATGTCCTTGAGGTTTCCCATTTCCGGGATGTCCTCTGTGTCTCCGGCGATGTAGATGCTGAACCCGTCCATTGCGAGCACATAGCCGTTGTCACGGCCTTTGGGATGGAACTGCGTTCGTCCGCTCGTCGTGTTATACGCGGGAACGGCGGTTATGTTTATGCCCTTGGCGATTGCGCGGCTCTCACCGTTCGTCATCGCCGTGCCGGAGCCGAGCATCATCTGGACTGCTGGATTGGCGATCACCTGTGTGCTATCCTTTTGCAGCGCGGCGATGGCCGGGCGGTCAAAGTGGTCGAAATGCTCGTGAGTCACAAGGACGATGTCGGCCTTCGGGAACTTCGAGTAGTCGGTCGCAGGCGGGTATTTGGCTACTGGGTCGACCTGGATCTCTAGCCCGCCGTACCGTATGCGCAAACTGGCGTGCTTGATGGCTGTTATCACGACCTCCTTTCCGCTTTTTGTCTTGAAGGTGTCCGCCTGGCATTCCGCCGCAGCGGTGCTTGCTGTTGCGATTGCCATTGCCATTGTCAGTGCTCCTGTTGTGATTTTGCTCATGTTTTGTCTTCCGCAAGTTCAAACTTCATCTTTCGCATTTTATTGCGCCTGACAGTTAATAGCCACTCGCGGGCAGGCCTGACTTCAATCGTGAAGCCATGCTGCGATATAGTTTCGCGCTCATGGTCTGTTACAAGCAGGGGGCTTCCGCATCCCGTCTTCTTTGCAACGGAGAAAAGAGGCTCGACTTCGCGCCTGTGCGTCTTGAGGCCATCGATCTTGTGTGCGACCCGGATGAACTGGACGGTCTTTCCGGGCCGCACGCGTACGCGCTCGAAACATCGGCCTTCTGCGCAAGACGGCCAAGCTTCTGCTAGTGTATCGTCTTTCTTAGGTCTCTGCTCGTGCAATCTGCCCCTTTTGGCAAAAATTATAGCATTTCCCGTCTGCCTAGTGCAATGGGATTCGCTGGAAACGCAATGTCGCGCTATGTTGGCGTGGCAATATTACGGGAAATCATGATATAATATCTGCACATGACAACAAGACGAGAGTTTGCGGTGGGAACGGTTGCCGCGACGGCCTCGGCTGTCGCGGCGTCGCAGTCATTGTGTGCACATGAGAAAGAGAGGGAAGAACGGATGAAAGTACTGATGATTAACGGAAGTCCGCGGCGGAACGGAAACACCGCGCGGGCGCTCGAGGAAATCGCCGACACTCTTGCCAAGGAGGGCGTCGACAGCGAGGTCGTGCGGATTGGCGTGCAGCCGGTGCGCGGATGCATCGCATGCGGACAGTGCAAAAAGAAGAATCTCGGGCGCTGTGCGTTTGACGACGACATCGCGAACCGCATCGTCGAGAAGCTTGCCGATGCGGACGGCATCATCCTCGGTTCGCCGACGTACTACGGACAGCCTAACGGCACGCTGCTCGCAGTGTGGCAGCGTGTATGCTTTGCGGCCGGTGCGCACATTCAGGGCAAACCCGCCGCCTGCATAGCGGTCTGCCGTCGCGGCGGATCGACTGCGGCGTTCCAGGCGATGAACATGCCGTTCGAGATGCTTAACTGTCCGCTCGTGACATCGCAGTACTGGAACATTGCCTTTGGCCGCGCAGAAGGGGAGTGCGGCGCGGACACCGAGGGCATGCAGACGATGCGCACGATGGCCCGCAACATGGCGTGGCTCATCAAGAGCCTCAAGGGAAATCCGCCGCCCGTGCGCGAACCCTGGCAGCCGATGAACTTCATACGCTGAATTATCAGTAATCTTCTATCTGTTGAGCGCGGTCGCCCTGACGATCTCGAACCACTCGGCGATGCACTTGCCGATGCCCTGCGCCCCGCCGGTTACGACTATCACCTTGTCTTTGAATTCCATTGTCAACACGCTCCTTTCACCCATGCGTCGAGCATGGCTCTTGCTATCGACCCAGGACGGGGAATCTCCGGCAAATTGCCGCAGTCGAACCAACCCGATTCAATTACCTCTTCGCCGTCAGGCTTTAATTCGCCCGAGTCATATTCCGCCCTGAAACCGATCATTATGTTCGACGGGAACGGCCATGTCTGCGAGCCGAAGTAGCGGATATCCTTCACCTCGATGGACGCCTCCTCGCGTATCTCGCGGCGGACGGCATCCTCAAGGCTTTCCCCGGCATCGACAAACCCTGCAACGAGCGACCAGACGACGCCCTTGTAGTGTGTATTCCGTTGGAGGAGCACCTTGTCGCCCTTTGTGACGAGCGTGATGACGGCGGGGGTGATCTTCGGATACGAGGTGTAGCCGCACGACGGGCAGACAAATGCCTGCTCAGCAGGATTGTCGTGCGGCTTCATCATCGCACCGCAGCGCCCGCAGAAACGGTTGTCGATCCGCCATTCCTCAAGCTCCGCCAAACGGGAGGCTTCGCGCTTCTCGGCAGGGCTCATGTCGCGGAATGTGTCTCTGAGGTTCGCCATGACTGTTTTACGTGAATATCAAATGTTCTTTACGAGTTCAAGAATCTTCTCACGCGTCGTTTCCGTCTTCTGCTCGTCGATCTTGGCGGTGACAATCCCGGCGTCCTCAACGCCCCAGTAGTTACGGATGCCATGATACTCCCCGATTGCGCCGTCGTACACGTTGGGCGAGTAGGAGGAGGCCAGGAGCGCTGTCTTCCTCAGCTTGCCCGGCTTGTTCATGCTGTAGATGCGCTGGATTGGTGCCTGGATCTGCGCGGACAGTGTGAAATAGTAGATTGGAGCCGCGAGGACGAGGACTTCCGCCTCGGCCAGCAACGGGTAGAGTTCCTGCATGTCATCCATCTGGATGCAAGCTCCGTTTCCCTTGCCGTGGCAGTATTCACAGGCGAGGCAGCCTGCAATCTTCTTGTGCGCGACGTCGACGAGCGTCACCTTGTGACCTGCCGCTTCAGCGGCCTTTCGGAACTCCTCGGCCATCCACGCCGTGTTCCCGTTCGCCCTCGGCGAACCCTGTAGAATGAGAATGTTCATTTGCCGTTTCCTTTCAGTAGTTGCCCGTAAATCTTCTTGTCGCCGCTTAAGAGGCAGCAGAACACGACCTCGATGTCGTGTGTCTTGAGAAACGCCTCAGCCTCACGCACGGCGATTTTGGCGGCGTCCCCGATGGGGTAGCCGTACACGCCTGTCGAGATGCACGGAAACGCTACGCTCTTGCAGCCGTTCTCAGCGGCGAGGGCGAGCGAGTTGCGATAACAAGCGGCGAGTTTCTCCGGCTCTCCATGCTGGCCGTCGCGATAGACAGGGCCGACGGTGTGGATGACGAATTTCGCGGGCAGATTGAAGCCCGGCGTGATTCGCGCTTCGCCTGTCGGACACCTCACGCCCGGCTGCACCTCCGGCACTTTGAGGCACGCCTCGTAAAGTTCCCGCCCCGCTGCGCGATGGATTGCGCCATCAACTCCGCCGCCGCCCAGCATCACCTGGTTCGCCGCGTTGACGATGGCATCCACCGCCAGCGTCGTTATGTCGCCCTGAATAATCTTGATCATGGTTGTTCCTTTTTTGTTTCCCGCAGAGACGCAGAGGCGCAGAGTTGATTTTGAGAACCGTTTAAATTGTGGCTGTTGATTACCCGCACTATACCGTCTTTCATCAATGCCATGCCAAAGTTTATAACCAAACCAATTTCCAAGCCGGAGAGAACAAGATATGTCCGCAGTTGCTTAGCAAAAACAGGATTCATCGTGCTGGTAGATTTCAACTCGACAACAACATCCCCGTCCACAAGCACATCAAGACGAAATGCATCTTCAAACGCCTCGCCCTCATACATAAAGCCGATTGCTTTCTGGCATTCCACGACATGTCCGCGTCTCTTCAGTTCTATAGCCAGCATCCGTTCGTAAACCGACTCCAGCATTCCAGGTCCAAACATCTTATGAATCTTCATCGCCGAATCAATTATGTCGCCAGTTATCTGTCTCACGTCATCTTCTCTCATATCTACCTCCTCTCTGCGCCTCTGCGTCTCTGCGGGAGATATAAACTCACTTCAGAAACGTCATCACGAGATTGACCATCAGCTCTTTCTCCTGTGGCTTGGATTCTGCAATCATCACTGTAAGCGCGACGAGCGTATGGTCGGCGATGCGCTTCGAGCCATCCTTGCGGAAAAGCAGCCTGTTGCGCTTTAGGAAATACAGGAACAGTCCGGCGGCGATTCGCTTGTTGCCATCGGAGAAGCCGTGGTTCTTCGTGACTAGATAGAGCAGGTTCGCCGCCTTCTCCTGCGAGGACGGATAGAGGTCCTTTCCGCCAAAAGACTGGTACACCGCCCCGAGCGCCGACTTGAACGAGCCGTCCTTCTCATTGCCGAACAGCGGCGAATCCGCCGCGAACTTCATGCCGTCAATGAAGCGACGGCACTCCTCGTAGGTCAACGCGACAGACCGGCCCCTCGTCTTAGGCTTCTCAATCGTCTGGTGGTCGTAACCATCAAGGAGGTCCAGCGCCGCCGAGTAGGTCTGGACGACATCAAGCACCTGCTCGGTGTCAAGGTTATTGGCAACCCGCTTCATCACCTCAATCGTTTGGCCAAGTTGTCTTATGCGATCCCTATTGATCGCATAACCCCGAACAAGATACGCTTTCAGCACCGAGGTGGCCCAGCGCCGGAATTCAACCCCACGTTGGGATTTCACACGATAACCAACAGATATTATCACGTCCAGATTATAAGCCTCAGTCCAATACGTCTGATCGGCATCCTTACCCACATGTGCAAATTTTGCACACATGGTCGTGGCATCAATTTCACCATCTGAAACCGCATTACGGATGTGACGCCCTATGACCGTTCTGTCCTTCCCAAACAGCTGCGCCATTTGAGCCTGCGAAAGCCATACGGTATCAGCCTCGACCGATACCGGCAACGATACCGCGCCATCTTTGGACTCAAACAACACTATCTCATTCTTTTCCATTTAAAAGCTCCTCTCGGCGCCTCTGCGGGAAACAATCCCCTTACAGATACTTCCTCACTGTGTTCCGGCTCACGTCTAGCGCTTCGGCGGCGCGGGTGAGATTCTGTCCGTACTTCTCGTACACGCGGCGCACATGCAGGCGCATCGCGTCCTCAAGCTTGTCGGGGATACGCCCGGACTTCAACTCAAGGTTTCCAGCAAGCCCTGCGTTCATCTCCTTGTGTTCGCGCATGAGGGCTTCAAAATCATACTCCTCCAGGGCGGTCGCCCTGTCAAGGATGTTGATAAGTTCGCGGACGTTTCCGGGGTAGTCGTAATCCATCAGCGCGGCAATCTGCTCTTCTTTGAGAACGGCGTTGTCGTGGAACTTGCGCCACCATGCGTTGGCGATGATCGGAATGTCATCCTTGTGTTCGCGCAGGGACGGCGTTCTCATCTGCACCACGTTGAGGCGCTGGTAGAGATCTTCGCGGAACTTGCCCTCGACTACGAGGCGCGGCAAGTCGCGGTTTGTGGCCGTGATGAGCCGCACGTCGCACTTTAACTCTTCCTTGCCACCCACACGCATGAACCGTCCTCCTTCGAGAACGCGCAACAGAAGCGCCTGAACCTCCAGTGACATCTCTCCAATCTCATCAAGAAAGAGCGTGCCGCCGTCCGCCTGGAGAAACAAGCCGTCCGTCCTCTCCACGGCATTCGTGAACGCCCCGCGCTCGTGTCCAAAGAACCGATCCTCCAGAAGGTCTTTCGTCACGCTCGCGCAGTTGAAGGCGATAAACGGCATCTTCCATCTCGGACTCTTCGTATGGATCTGTTGGGCAACGGTCTCCTTGCCGGTGCCGCTTTCGCCGAGGATGAGGACGCGGGCGTGTTCATGCGCCGCCACCCGGTTGATGCGATCCTGCAATGTCGTGATCTCGTCGCTTTTCCCAAGAAGCTCCCTGTTGCCGTAGCGGTCGTAATGTTCGACGGCGCTCCTGACATCCGGCTCCCACGCCGCAGGGCGAACGCCGCCGGCGAGATAGCGGGCGGTCGTGACGTAGAGAGATTCGTCCTGGTAGTTGCGGTAGTAGAACTGCGCCGTGTCGATCAGCGTGAAGTAGTCGCGAACGTCCGCCGACACTCTCTTTCGATCTTTGAGGAACGGCATGAACACCTCGACGTCCACGCCAAACGTCTGCCCGACCGCTTCAAGAAGGCTCCCGTCATAGCAGCGCACCTTCATGACGCCGTCAAGCAGGGCGGCGATGTGTTCGGGCATTTCAAGCGCACTTATCCACGTCACATCCGCGCCCTTTGCCTTCAACTTTGCAAGGGCTATCTTGAGCGATTCAGGATCGGCGCTCAACGAGAGGCCAAGAAGGTAGATGTGCTTCCATTGCGGCGTTCCGCGTCCCCCCGCGAGTTCTCCAAGGAACTCCGGCAGACGCCTGCGGCTCACGCCGTACACGTCCGTTCGGCCGCCAAGTGCCTTCAATGCGACGGCTGCCGAGGCCACATATTCCGCATAGCCCCAGCCCGTCAGAATCAGTTTCCCGTTCTTCTCCACTTTGTAACAGTCCTTATGATTGCTTTCAACAGGCGTATATTTTATCATATTCTGCACACTACGTTCAAATTGTAACCGGACAGTTTGCTGTTCGATCCTAATCGATGGTCTTTCTAAAGTTGTCATACATAGCATTTTCCATGCCAAGGGAAAATCAGAGATTTCCCCGCAGTAAAATCGGTCAGAATTTTACCACACGACAAAAGCTCTGCCACCAACCGTTGTCTCGATATACTTCGTGCGCGTAGAGGGCGCCTCGATGATCGGTGCGAGGCAAAAGGCCGCATTGTTCCAATGGTCACGGTGGCGGGCTTGCCGCTGGCGATGAACCTTCTTTGCGATACTTACGGCAAGGCAATGGCACAGGGACGATCTTGAAGCGAGAGATACCGGAGCGACGCCCAGACATCAGCGTCTTGACAGTCTAGGTCATCCTAAAACTCCTCTGCAACGAGGGCTTCATCTGCAAGACAGGCAACGGTCACAACTCCGCCTACGTTCGCCCTCAACGCCAGCAGTGCCTCTGCGGAGGCGGGGGTGGCGGCGGTGGAGGAGGCGGGGTCATTCCCCAGTGGTGCGGTGGCGGCGGTGGCGGTGGAGGCATCCGCCAGCCGTGCCGGTGGTGGTGATGATGGTGCGCGATCACGCCTCCAGGAGAGGCGAACGCGGCTCCGGTGAATGCGACTGCGGCGAGTGCCGCGATGAGTTTGATCTTGTTCATGGTGTGGTTCCTTTCTTCATTCTCGTGCAAGCCCATTTTCGCGCTTACACAAAGGCAGGACGATCCGCCGGAAGTTTCTGACAGAAGATTTCGAGACGGCGATTCGCCAGCGGCAATCTCGCGTTTTGGTATAATATGAAGTACCCAGCGGATGAAATCTATGACAGAAGAACAGGCAAAGCTCGTCGGACGGACGTTCCGGCACTTCAAAGGCAATCTCTACCGGCTTGAGGGGCTCGCAAAGGATTCCGAGACGCTGGAGGAGATGGTCGTGTACCGCTCGCTCTACGGCGAGGGTGGTCTCTGGGTACGCCCAACCAAGATGTTCTTCGAGTCCATCCAGCGCGACGGCAAGACCATGAAGCGATTTGAACTTGTGGAGGATACGTGACAAGGGGCCTTTTTGTATTTCTCGGCGGCGGTATTGGATGTGTTTTGAGATACTGCGCAGGACTTGTCATTACCTCGACAATGTTCCCGTATGCCACGTTCGCCGTTAACGCCGTCGGAAGCGTCGCCATCGGCATTGCAGCAGTTGCGCTCGGGTATTGGATTGCAAAACACTAACAAATGAAAGGCTGGCAATGAGGATAGCAGTATGTTCCGAAAACGGAGAGGTGTTCCAGCACTTCGGGCACACGCCAGAGTTCCCGGGAGAGGGGAGAAATCGCCGCCTGAAAAGAGGCGAGGGGAGAAATCCGCGAGGGGAGGAAAACGAAAAATCCCCAAATTACTGGGGATTTTCTTGTTTCCGCACACACGCGGAATGAACCATTCTCCGTTTCAGCAGGATTTAAGATGGTCGAGCACTTTGCTCTTAAAGCGTAAGTTTCTCCTTTGCTGTTTTCGTGCAAAGCGACAGCACTTTGCATGAAATGCTAAAATTCTCTTTAGCATATCGTGCAAAGTCCGTCATTCTGCATGAAAAGCGTAAAAGCACGTTTTCACTACAACCTGTGGCGTATGTTGTCATGGATGTCATGTGACCCTCTCACGTCAAGCGGCTGATATTATACCATATCGGATTGGGGTGCTCAATCAAGCCCCCCCCCCTCGCTCACCTTATGGCAGCCATGCCACGGGTTCCAGATGATCATCTGCCCTACACTCGCTCCAGCAATCGGCGGAGCTGCTCCTTGAGCCGCTCCACCTCGTCCCAGTCCTTCTGCTCCTCGGCGTAGGCAATCAAGCCCTCAAGCCTATGGATCTGCTCTATGGTGTTGTCCCGCTGTGGCATTGCCATCGTTGACCCCGTTTCAGAGTTTCTTCACAAGTTCAAGAATCTTCTCGCGTGTCGCTTCCGTCTTCTGCTCGTCGGCCTTGGCGGTGACGATTCCGGCATCCTCGAACTTGAAGAACGTACACATGCCCTTGTACTGTCCAATCGCTCCGTCATAGACATTCGGCGAGTTGGACGAGAGGAGGAGCACCATCTTCTTCACCTTCGCCGGTTTGAAAGGCGCATACATCCGCTGGATCGGAGCCTGTATCTGCGCGGAGAGCGTGAAGTAGTACACAGGTGAGGCAATGACGAGGACTTCCGCCTCGGCCAGCAACGGGTAGAGTTCCTGCATGTCGTCCTTCTGGACGCAGGCTCCGTTGCCCTTGCCGTGACAGTATTCACAGGCGAGGCAGCCTGCAATCTTCTTGTGCGCGACGTTGACGAGCGTCACCTTGTGTCCAGCCGCTTCAGCGGCCTTGCTGAACTCCTCGGCCATCCACGACGTGTTCCCGTTCGCACGAGACGAACCCTGTAGAATGAGAATGTTCATTGGTTTTGTCCTTTTAGCTGGCCCATGTTTTTTTCATGCTCTGCATAATCTCTAACGGTGTTTCGCAGATAAAATCCATCTTCAATGCTTGCATCATTGGGAGCAGGATTGAAACAACCATCTTCCAGATCCATTGAATCCAAATCTGGAGACCATTGCCCTTGAATGCAGCCATAATGTGCATAGTTAAGTTTCCCGTCTTCTACAGTAGTTCGTGTTCTAAAGACGAGATATTCGTTTTCATTTAGCCAAATCATCGTCCTCTTTCCATCCTCATTTCGTTCGCGCACATAGTGAAACTCCGATTGAAATGTCTCGTTGGTGTTTGCAAGGCTTAGCGTTTTGAGATCAGAACTCAAGTCCTTCTTCATTACATAGGCACCCGCAAAGAGATTATTCGTAAAAGACACATCCATTGTAAACCTGAACACTGAATTACTCTTCTTGCTTCTTGTGAAATAAAGCAGGACGTCTTCATGATTACCAATGCCATGAGGCTTACACCAGTCAAATTTCTCAAGATCAAATCCAAGCCACTTGTCATACAATGGGATTCCCCATGATATATGCTTTCGCTTGTCAGGAACTGCGAGCTTACCATTATCGACTCTTTTTTTCAGGACAATGGTGTGCTTGTCACCATGCGGCTGCCATTTTCCCGCTTTTACTTCATGCGAATACCCGTAGTTGGTCAAAAGGAATTCGGACCTGTAATATCCAGCCTTAGTTATGTCACATCGTATTCTGTTCGTACATTTACCTTGTATCACATACTCACCATTCGTGTCAGTAACACCACTTATAGGAGTGAAGTCCCTAAGGTTGCCGCCTGTCTGCAGCCCTCCCCAGACCTTTGCGTCGGCGACAGGAAGTCCGTCCTGGTCTACTACTCGCAGACACTCCCTGGCCAACGCACCATGCTCTCGCGCCCTGTAAAGAGCAAGGTCTTGTGCCGACGCGCATAGCGCGAAGGTAACTATGAAACAATGTGTAACTATGACTTTCATTTCATCATTCCTTTCTGGACAAGCTCATTGTGAAGCGGATAAACATAGAAGAAGGCCATATCCTTCATATCAGAATGGAGCCAATTCTGGTTATAGACATTGTCTTGTCGGCCCCATCCATCGCGATACGATGTACCGTTTAAGTTGTGGTCCTCTAATCCCAATGCCGCCATTCCTCCGATTGGAGAAGATATGGCTGGAACGTATTTTGCAAGGGATAGCCAGATATCGTCCTGAGATGCATTGCGGTTGTTGAGCTGCGTTCCGCCATAACTGAACACCGGGCTGTTTGTGATTGAGCCGTTCGCCACCATCGCATTGGCCTGGGTCGCTGTGTAGTACATCTGCACGGGTTCGTCGCCGACAGTCTCGTACCAGCAGTTGAATCCCCATCCGCCCAGTAGCGTCCCCGCTATAGGTTCTACGCCTTTGTGGGTTTCCTGCTTTTGCCAGCTTCCTTCTTCGGCGGTGATGTTGAAATCTATGAATGGCCAAGACAGGGATAGCGTAGGCCAATGGAAAACTCCCGTGGTGACGCCGGGAACGGTGTCCGATTCGAGGAAGATCGGATCGCCTGTCGAGTAATAGTTGTACACCGTTCCGGCACGCGCCAGGGCTGTGGAAAAGTAGTTCGGCCAGCCCATTTTGCCGCGAGAATCCGTAGCGTCGTTGTTGAACCACTTGTGCCAGTTCGCCGCCCAAGACTGCGAATCGTAGTCGCTCCAGTCGGACGGGACGTACTTGGACTTGACCGCCGCGTTTGCGTTCTGGAGTGTTCCGTCGACGGCCTCGGAGGCGACAGCCGCGTTGAACATGAAGTACTTGCCTACGGAAAGGCCCTGACGCATCGCCTCGCAGGCGACCATGTTGCCGAGTGACTGCGACATGAGTATGCGCTTGGCGGAAGTGGGCTGCGCGCTCTCCATGAACGCCTTTAGCGCAGCACCGGTCTTGAGCGCCTGATACACGTCCTGCTGATAGTGGAGGCCGTTGAACGCATCACCCAGCCAATTGTAGTCCCCCGACCATGTGAACATCCAGAACCACTCCTATTGCCGCGCCAAGCGTTCCGCCGACAAAAAGTACACAGCATACTTGCGCAACCAGTATCGCAACAATAATGCCCAATCTGCAAAACAGTCTGAACTTCCTAAAATCAGATTTCATGTGGTTAACTCCTTTCGTTAGTTTCAGCAAGTTATATTATACCAAACATCGACTTGCCATTAATGGCGAAACTACCAAATCACTCAGATTCGGGATGTCTCTATTTGACTTCTTGCATTATCAACAAGGCAGCATAGCCCACGAATACCAGTAACCAGGCAGCACCTTCAAGGCGTGCAATCCGCCCAGCGCCAGATGGTTTCCGGTAGTTGATCCCGAAAAAGCCAATGGACAGCGACAAGAGAACCATAACCGGCAAATCTCGCGAGAGAACGTGGGGTGACACGTCCTTGAACGGGCATATCGTGCCGCTCAAACCGACCACGGCAAGCGTATTGAAGAAATTCGATCCGATGATGTTGCCAAGCACGAAGTCGTTTTGGCCTTTCCGCGCAGAGGCTATGGCCGACGCCAGTTCCGGAAGCGATGTACCCGCCGCAACGATAGTGAGACCGATCAATAGCTCCGAAACGCCAAGCGACCGTGCCGCCGAAACTGCTCCCCACACCAGCAGATGCGACGATGCCACGAGTAGGGCAAGCCCGCCAAACAAGGCAACCCAATAATGTTGTCTTGTTGTCGCAGGCACACAGTTCGCAGACACATTCGCACTCTTCGATTTCTTGTCGAGCCAACAGTAGAGAGGCAAAAGGACTGCGAAAGTCGCCAACTGGATGATGCCGTCCAAACGGGAGAATCCGCCACCTGCGCAGACAAGCAGACAGGACAGGAGCGCTATCCCAGCCAACAGCGGTGACGCCACGAACGCCGCCAGCGGCTTGACCGACAGGGGATGGATCATCGCCGCAGTTCCGAGTATGGCGGCGATGTTGAAGATGTTTGAGCCGTAGGCGTTTCCAAGCGACAGATTGGAATGCCCCGTGCCGCCGGAAATCGCAGACACGGCCAGTTCCGGGGCGGACGTGCCGAACCCAATCACAACCATGCCGATGATGAACGGTGAAACGCCGAACGACCGGGCAACTGCTTCCGCTCCGTCGACAAAAAGGTTCGCGCTCCATGCCAGCAGCCAAAGGCCACCAAGCATGAAGACTATTGCAAGCCAAAATGGAAGATCGACGTACACGGCAGGAACGGTCAAGCCTCGCTACTGCTGTCTTTTAGCGAAGACTCAACCTCGTTTTCGATTTTGCGGTCAAGCGACATCATCTGACGTTTGAACTCGTCGGACATCCGCTGAAGCTTCCCCATCATCCGGGCAATCTTGCGAACCGCCGACGGCATCTGCTTCGGGCCGAGAAGAATCAGGGCGAGAGCCGCGACAATAAGCCACGTTGTCATGGCTTCACTGCTCAACTCTTCTGCTCGGTGTCTTTTTTCTCCGTGTCGTCCGATTTGCCGTCGGCCATTCTGCCGAGAACAAACATAAGCACGACCGTGGCGATGGAAGCGCCGACGATGACGATGATTTTCGTAGTCATGTTGTCTTCTCCTTCTGTTTTGAACTGAAAAAGTCCTTCATTGATTCTGCCGATGTACACATCAAAAGCCGGCGATATGCCGATGACGCATGAAGTATTCTGCTCAACGACGCCATCAGCTGGAGATATGGCGCATTGTAATTCTTCGGAGCGACCGTCAGCACGATGATTCGGACCGGCGTATGGTCGAACGTCTCGTAGTCGGCGATTGCCGGAACGCCGTCTTCGCGCTCGGCGACAATTGCCACGGCACCGACGATGCGAGTAACCGCGTCCGTTTTGCAGTGGGGGACGGCTATGCCGTGGTCAAGGCCGCTGCTCATGGCCCGTTCACGGGCGAGGATCGTCCTCTTGACCTCCCCGGCGTCGCTTATCGCGTCGGGACTCTCTGCCGCAATCGCATCCACCATCTTTTCAATGGCCTCTTGCTTTGTCGACGCAGTCAACGCGGGAAGCATCAAGTAATCGCGCAGCCGTTTCTTCGGCATGCGCGGCGATCCGTCGTCGCGCATGGCCTCGTTTCTCATGAACGCGCCGACTTCGTCCTGTCGGACTGGCTGCGACAGCTCCTCGGCGACAGAGCGCATCTGCCCTACAACGTCAAGCCACACGCCCATCACAAGCGCCTCTTCATCAGGGGTGCTTTCAAAGAAGATTTTCCGCCCCTCGCGCCTAACGGAGATTTCCGCGTCATTCAACATCGCCGACCATATGTTTTCGTCGGCATTGAGCAGAAAAGTGAAGAAACCCTCGTCGCGGAATGTGGAGATGAGCCGTTCCAGCATCATCTGCGCGACATTATCGGACGTGAGGACAAAGCTGAAAGGCCGCGAGGTCTCATTTGACGGCGAGCGTCTGCCGCGCACGCCCGGACGGTTCGTGGAGAACAAAGCCACAAGGCACGGCGGGGCGACTACAGTCGTCACAAGCGTCATCAGGATGCCGATGCCGAACACCTCCTGCGACAGGATCGGCTTGCCGTCCACGACTGTCGAGACGCCGATGCCGGCTACAATCAAAGCGACCTCTCCACGTGGTATCATCCCTGCGCCGACACGAAGCGCGCCAAGTGTGTTGAATCCGCAGAACAGCGAAGGGATTGCGCATCCAACCACTTTTGCTGCCACGGCAAGAACCGTATATATTGCGCCAAATATCAACACTGGCTTCGAGCAAAGCGCCGAAACGTCAACCATCATGCCCATTACGCAGAAGAACACAGGGACAAGGAAGGTATAGACGCTCTGAAGGTTCTCCTGGATAAGATGCTTGAGGTCTGTGCGGGAAAGCGCAAGCCCCATCACGTATGCGCCGATGATGAGCGTCAGCCCCATCGACTCGAACAGCCCTGCAATCACCAGCGAAAGACCGAAGGCGAGGGTCGCTATTGCAACCGGACTGCGAAAGAACTTCAAAAGCCATGAAATCCTCCGCGCAAGCAGAATGCCGATGACAGTCCCACCCAGCCAGACTCCAAAGGCGTTTGCCGCGACCTTGCCTATGCCGAGCCAGTTGACCGAACTTCCGGCCTCCGCCTTCCCGCTGGCCGCGATGATGCCCATGCCGATGGCGAGGACAATTATGCCGAGGACGTCGTCGATGACCGCGCCCGCCATGATCGTGACGCCTTCCTCGGTGTCCATCTTCCGCCGTTCGGAAAGGATGCGGGCCGTGATGCCCACGGATGTCGCGGTGGACATGATTCCCATGAACATCGCGGCTGGCGAGAGGATCGCCTGAAGGGTCGGAAGATCGGCCAGATGGCCGAACGTCGCAGGGAGAAACTTCGGCAGCAGATAGACTGCGCAAAGGTCGCCGAACAGGAAACTCGCCACCACTCCGCCGATGCCGACGAGCGATCCGGTGAATGCAAATCGCAGAAACATCTTGAGGTTCGTCTCGATGCCCGACAGGAACAGAAGCACGACCGATGCGATGGTGCATAGCCCGTACAGTTCCGGCGTCACGGCGAAAGGCGAACTGCCGGTCGCCGCCGCCACAGCCCGAAGTTCAGCGCCACGGAACAGTCCGTTCTGGAAAAGCCCAGACCCGAACCCAATGCCGCCCAACGCCCACGGGCCAATCACAATGCCGGCCGCAAGTTCGCCAAGAACACTCGGCAGCTTCACGCGAACCGCAAGCATTCCGCCGAGTTTTGCCGCAAAGAGGATGAGCCCTACCTGAAGCGCGAGAAGCGTCATCTTCTCGGTCAATGGAAGTTCGGCGACAGCCGTTGAAGCCAAAATCAGATTCGACATGGAATTATCTGCAAAGTGTGTAGAGTACACCGGCGACGACAGCCGAGCCGATCACGCCGGATACGTTCGGCCCCATAGCCTGCATGAGGACGTAGTTAGTCGGGTCTTCCGCAAGCGCGACCTTGTTTGAGACGCGCGCCGCCATCGGGACGGCGGACACGCCCGCAGACCCGATGAGCGGATTAATGCGGTTCTCCTTACGACAAAAGAGGTTCATTATCTTTGCCATGATGACGCCAGCCGCCGTGCCGACGCAGAACGCGCAGAGTCCGAGTGCGAGGATTGCGAGCGTCTGTCCGGAGAGGAACTTCTCGCAGGCGAGCTTCGACCCAACGGAAAGGCCAAGCATGATCGTCACGATGTTGATGAGGGCGTTCGACATGGTGTCGGCGATGCGCGAGACGGACGCACCGACTTCCCTTGCGAGATTTCCGAGCATGAGCGCGCCAATGAGCGGCACGGCGGACGGCAGAAGCAAGGCGCAGAGCAGAAGGACGATGAGCGGGAACGCGATCTTCTCTATCTTGGTCACGTTGCGCAGCTGCGGCATCCTGATAAGCCGCTCCTCCCTTGTCGTGAGCGCCTTCATTATCGGCGGTTGGATGATCGGAACGAGAGCCATGTACGAATACGCAGCAACCGCTATTGCGCCCAAAAGGTCGGGTGCGAGACGCGAGGTGAGCCAGATTGCGGTCGGACCGTCCGCACCGCCTATGATGCCGATTGCCGAGGCTTCCTTCAACCCGAATCCAAGGTCTGTAAACAGCGAGCTCAGACCCAACGCCCCGAAGAGTGCGAAGAAGATCCCGAACTGCGCAGCGCCGCCGAGTAGCGCGGACTTGGGGTTGGCGATCAGCGGGCCGAAGTCCGTCATCGCACCCACGCCCATGAAGATCATTATCGGGAACACGCCAGTGTCGATGCCGAACTTGAAGAAGTAGTGGAGAAACCCGCCCGGCTCGACTATGCCGCCTTGCATGACGGGAATGCCAGATTCAAGGAACGATATGATGCCGCCGTGCATCATTGCCGGGGCGACGATGCCGGACAGCGGACAGTTAGCCAGAAGTCCGCCAAAACCGATGGGCAGCAGCAAAAGCGGCTCGAATCCCTTTACAATCGCAAGGTACATCAGCACAAGGCATATTGGAATCATTATCAGCTGCCCAACGCCGTATGGGATGCCGAAGAGCGTCTTCACCTCGTGCCCCTCGACGAATGCGCCTGTGTCGTCAAAATATCCGCCATGCCACGACCCGTCCTTGCCGTAGTAGCCGTGATCGTTAGCCGCCGTAGCTCCCGCTGAGGGTTTATGCGGACGCTCCGCCTCGTCCCAGTTCCCTGTTATGTAGGCGGGAGCCTCACGCTTCGCAAACCCCGCGAGTCCCGTATCGCCTGAAAGGTCTGCGACCTTGCCGAGCGTTGTTTTCCAGTCGCCCTCGGCACTTGCGCCGAACGCACATACGGCAGCCAGAACAGCCACAAAAAGCCTAATCTTCATGCATCCCCCTTAACTTACGAACGCCACCGTGTCGCCTGTCGCCACCTTGTCCATCACGGCCACTTTCAGCGACACCGTTCCCGCGCACGGGGCGGTAATCGGCGTTTCCATCTTCATGACGTCCATCACAAGTATTTCATCGCCCTTGGTTACGCTCTGCCCCTCCGACGCGGTCAACCGCAGCACGGTTCCCGGCACGGGTGCGGTAACTGCCTCGCCGGAGGTGGCGACTGTCGGCTGAACCGTCCCCGCCTTGGGCGTTTCCGGCATCGCCGCACGCGTCATCTTCTTGGGCTTGTCATCAGGGAGAATCGCCTCGAACCGCGACACGAACCGGCTTGACCAGTCAGAAACGAAAATCAGCACATAGAGGAACGCATAGACGATTCCCATGCCCGCGATCATCAACACGAGCCCCTGCCCCATCAACTCCATTATTCATCCTCCTTCTTCTTGCCGGACTTGCCACGACGGAAGCACTCGCGGAACATGCTCAGCAAAGCCCAGCCCGTGACACATTCTTCCTTTGCGGCACCATTTGCCGCAATGAGAGCCGCCTTTCTGTCCGACGGTGGCGTTGTGCGTCCAGTCATGCCGATGGCGAGCGTGACGGTTGCGGCTATCAGAGCAATGAGTATCGTAAGCCTCACCTTGAACGCCCGCCGCGAACGGCGGACCGAGAGCCGCAGTCTCTCGGAAAACGATTCCGGCAGGGATTTCCCCGCTACATAGTCCCTGGCCCATGCGGTCAGGACGCGGTCAACTTTCTCTTCTGTCATGATTTCTCCTTTCCATGTCCGGGCAATAGTCCAACAAGCATTTCTCGTGCATTGTGCAGACGCGACTTGACGGTTCCAACCGGGATATCAAGCGCGGCGGCAATCTCCTCGACGGATTTGTCGGCGAAATAGCGCAGCACGACTACCTCCCGGAGCGGTTGCGAGAGCGCACGTATGGCGTTCGCAACCTCATCGTCGGCATTATGCGTTTCCGCCGCCGTGCCCGCGACCTGCTCCGGCAGGTCTTCCGCCGCCCCCATTGGGACTTCCTCTACGCGGCGGCGGCGATGGTTCATGCGGTGGAAGTTGAGCATGATCGCGTACAGCCAAGTGAAGAAGTTCCGGCTGGGGTCAAAGAGACGTATCTTCTTTACCGCCTGGTCGAATGTGCGGAAGACAAGTTCCTCGGCGTCTTGGTCGTTGGCGCAAAGCAAGACGGCGGCCGCATAAAGGCGGTTGCCGTATTCGGCAACCAGCCTTTCCGCTCCGCGTTCCTTGTCTTTTCGTATCTCTTGCCAGACTTCCATCTTTGTTTGGGCCTTCGCGTTCACCATTCGCGCAGACACCTTACACAGTAATATGCACTTCTTCCCTCAAAAGGTTCACTCGAATCTTCTTTTGTTGATTCTACCATTTCTCGCTTTCAAAGTGAACGAAAGAGGCACACTTCCGAGAATAGCACTGATTCCGTCAACCACCGCAACCCTTTCAAAGTGACTCGCCGGCAAGAAAAATCTACCAGAGGCTCTCCGATGGTCGCAAATAAGTATATGCAGGGACGCGGATTCCCGCCCCAGATTGATGCAACCATCTGATGCCTCAGCTTCGGAAAGAATACGCCCGCGTGAACGCACCCTCAAGCACGGAATGTGCCTGTCGCCGATGGCGAATTATTGCTCCGGCAATCAAATATATTGAGCCACGGAATATACAGAATTACACGGACGGCTTGATTTCCGTGTAGTTCCGTGCTTTCCGTGGCTAAGATAAATCAACATATTTCGTTGCCGTATCTATAAGACCGGTGATTACCTTGGCCATGCCGTTTCTCCGGCGGGCAATCAACCGCTTCAAGAATATGTCGCGCTTTACTTGCACATTGCTCCTTATATAGGGATACAAACTGCGCTCGGGCGCAAAATTTCTCCCTTGAACGCCACATATTGTACCACAAGAGCGGTTGCCAGGTCAATCGCAAGCGAAAAAAGTTTGCGCCCTTACGCACAGAATTTCCCATAAAGTGGCCACAAAGAGTCTGCCTTTGCGGGATTTCTTTGAATTTTCGCCGCTTCTGAATTCGTCCGCAAGTTAACACACTTCCGAAAACACCAGTAAAACAGGGGACAAAATCGATCCCTCAAGAATTGAGGGGTTCAGATTTCACTACCCATTCAGATGGTCGGGGCGAGAGGATTTGAACCTCCGACATTCTGCTCCCAAAGCAGACGCACTACCAGGCTGTGCAACGCCCCGTCAAACAGTTGCGTATTATATACGATTTACCGCCCGTTTGGCAATGCCCCCCTCTCGCGAACCAGGATGGCTTGGTCAGGCATAGCGCGACAGGTGCTTCGCCAGCAGGGCCGAAAGCCGTGTCTCGAGCCATGGCGTCACCTTCCAGTAGTCGCGCAAGGCCAGGTACTCTCCGACTGGCGCGGCTTGCCCGGGCTTGACGCCGTATTCGCACTTTAGCATGATGTTCCGTGCCGTCGCCTCGCCGTCGACGAACTCCACCACGCGCGTCCGAAAGCCGAGTACCCGCATGATCATTGCCCTGAACGAGTCAGTTAGTATGTCGCAAAGACGTTCGCGAAGTATCGGCTGACGCAGGAGCCCCGCGAAGTCCCCAGCGCCGCACCCCCCGGACAGCGCCTCTTGCAGCTCGTGTTGGCAGCAGGGGGCCGCGAGGACGTACCGTGCCTTCCATTCGACACCTTTGGCGAGCGCCTCGTCAGTGGCCGTGTCGCAGGCGTGGAGCGAGATCACCATGTCTACGCGCTCGCCGTCCGTGACGTCCGCAAGCCCGACGTCAGCGAGGTCGGCTTCGACGAACGTCACCTGCTTGTCGACGTCGAGCTGTGAGGCGATATTCCGTGCAGCCGCCACCACGTCGGCGCGGCGGTCGATCCCCACGATCCGAACAGATGGCATCTTGCGCACCTGGACGAGGTAATGGTAGAGCGCGACGGTTAGATACGCCTTGCCGCAACCGCAGTCCACGACGGTGAACGTACGGCCGTGATCCGCCTCTGCGTCGCCCAAGAGTTCACCGACGGCCTTCAGGAACTCGTTGACCTGGTCGTACTTGCCTCTCATCGAAGCCCGGATCTTGCCGTCGCCGTCCGCCAGGCCAGTCGCCCGGAGCAGGGCCGTCGCGTCGAAGCTGGTCAGCGGAGTGCGCTTGATCCGGTCGTGCGGCATGGCGACAGCCTCTCGCTCCATCTCTGCGGAACGCGACACGAGGACATGGCCTTTCTTCGTCACGCGGACGTGCAGGTCGCCGCGCGCGGTGATGAGGTGCAGGTCCCTTGCGCCTTTCTGGTCCAGGATCTCCTCTAGCCCCGCTGTAACGTCGCGTGCGTCGAGGTTCTTGACTTGGACGTGTCCGTCGTCCGTCATCTCCGCCTGAATCTTCCGCTCTTCGCCGATTACGACCGGGCGTAGCGAAATCCGGAACGTCCGTCCGTTCCGCCGAACGGACTGGACTATCTTGACGAACCCGTCGCCCATGACGCGGGCGCGGATCTCGTCCTTCAGCACAGGCTCAAGTTCGAATTTCTCCATGCCGCGTATTATATCATCTTCCGCATTTTTTGGTATAATCCCGCTTCCATGGATGCGGATTCTAGGGCGCAAGCGGCGGACGGGCGGAAATACCGCGTCGTCATCGCCTATGACGGCACGGGCTACTCGGGCTGGCAGTTCCAGTCCAACGCGGTCGGCATCCAGCAGGTCGTCGAGGAGGCTCTCGCCTGGCTGGAGGGCGCCCCGGTGCGCGTGTTCGGCTCGTCGAGGACCGACGCCGGCGTGCATGCCCGTGGTTTTGTCGCGCACTTCCGCCTGACCAAGCCCATTCCGCCGAAGAACCTGGTCCGTGCGATGAACGCGCGGCTGCCGGACGCTATACGGGTTATGCGCGCGGCGTATGCGAGGGACGGTTTTGACGCCCGGCTGTCGGCGAAGGGGAAGGAGTACCGGTACCAGCTTTACCAGGCGGACATCTTGCCGCCCCATCTCGCCCCGTACTGGACGTTCTGTCACCGTCCGCTTGACCTGGAGGCCATGCGGAAGGCGGCTGCGCATTTCGTCGGGCGTCACGACTTCGTGGCGTTCGCGGCGAACCCGAACCGCGAGCTGGAGTCGACGGTAAGGAGGATATTCTCGTTCGAGATCCGGCGGACGGGACCCAGGTACGTATTCGTCGTCCGCGGCGACGGCTTCCTTTACAAGCAGGTGCGCTCCATGGTCGGCTTTCTCATTGCCGTCGGCAAGGGGCGCGAGGCGCCGACCGCAGTCCGTTCGCTCCTGCGCGGGAAGGCGCCGCGCACGGCGCGGGTCGAGACCGCACCCGCGCGCGGGCTCTTCCTGTGGAAGGTTTTCTACTGAGCCCGCCGGGTTGCATCCGTGCGGCGGATTTAGTATAATTCACATCACCATGAGGCAGATGCTAACAGTCCTTTTAGTTCTCGCGGCCGTGTCGTCGGTACGCGTCTCCGCCGAGGAGGCGGCGTCCGCCGGCCTGCCCAAGGAGAACCCCGAGCTCGAAGCCGAGATGAGTTACATCGAGGCGCTCGTCAACAACGCGTATCCCGACATTGCGGCTCCGGTCATCGAGGAGACGAAGAAGAAGTGGCCGGAGTCCGAGGCGCGGCTGTTCGCGCTCGAGATACGCAGCCTGCTGGCGCTCGGCAAGTTCGACGAGGCCGAGAAGAAGATCGCGTCGCTCCCCGACAGGAAGTCCACGAAGTACTGGGCGGCGCGCCTTGAGGTGGCGAACAACTACTTCGCCCGCGGGCAGAAGGCGGAGTGCATGAAGATATACGGCGAGTTCTTCAAGGTGTTCCCGAAGCCGCCTGCCGACATCCGCGCGTTCTACATGAACGCCTGCTACATGTACGGGCAGCTGCTTGCGCAGGACAACCAGTACGAGAAGGCCATTCCCCGCTACGAGTCGCTTCTCTCCCAGCTCACGGAAGGCGACAACGACTGGTGCTCACTCGCGTGCGAGACGGTGAACCTCTACATGAAGGTCGCCGAGGGGCTTGACCCCGCCAAGGCCGGCAAGCAGCGCGCGGCAAAGCTCGCTGCCGCCGAGAAGATAGTGGACAAGCTTCTCTGGCTCAACGAGAAGCAGCCGCTTTACTTTGGGCGCGGCGTCTCCATGAAGGCCCACATCGCGCACATGAGGGGCAACGTCGCGAGGGCTGCCGAGATCATCGACGAGTACAAGCCGCAGCTGCAGGAGATTCACGACCAGATCGTGGCGGCCGTGGAATCCGACCCGGCGAACGCCGGTCTTCTGAGGGAGTCTCCGCTTCCGGAGTGCATGTACCTGCAGGCCAAGATGCAGTGGGACGAGGCGAAGGCCGAGTCGAAGAAGGCAAAGCGCGACGACGACAAGATAAAGGATCTCATGTTCGGGCCGAAGGGCAAGAACGGAAAGCGCGTCGGCGCGAAGGGCGCCTACAACATGGCGGTCAACGTGTTCCTCAACTACGAGACGAACGCGTGGGCGCCGGCCGCCGGCGACCTCTCGGAGGAGATAAAGGCGTTCGCGGAGAAGCAGTATAACGCGAAGATCAAGACCAAGGTGACGCCAGAGCAGATTGCGAAGGTCCGTGCCGCGCAGTTCAAGGAGGCGAACGAGAAGTTCGCGGCCGGCGACTACGCCGGTGCGGTTGAGGCGTACCTGGCGGTGCTAGCAAGGTATCCCGAGGTGCAAGAGTCCATCGCTGCGGTGGAGAGGGTGGCGTCCGCGCTCGTTGATCTTTCGATAGAGGCGAAGAACGCCAAGAACGAGGCGAAGTCGGCGGATTGCAGGCTTGACGCGGACGCGGTGGAGGGCTACCTCGCCGAGCGCTTTGCGGGCGCAAAGCAGAAGCTGCTGATGACTTCGGCCGGCGACGCGGTGGTCAGGCTCGCGAAGAAGGAGATCGACTACAAGAACGAGGCGGCGGCGGACAGGCTGTACATGATGTTCCTTGACAACTACCGCAGCCACAGCATGGCTCCGAACGTGGCCGCCGCCAGGGCATCCGAGCTGCAGAAGGCCGAGAGATACGAGGATGCCGCGCGGTACTGGGGCGTCATTGCGACCGTATACACGAACTCGTCCTCTTACGCGGCGGCGCTCCTGCAGCTGAGCGTCTGCAGCGGCAAGCTCGGCGACAGCGCTGGCGAGATCGAGTACATGACGAAGTACCTCGACGCGGAGACGGTTCCGGTTAGAAGGCTTCAGGCGCAGTTCAAGCTGGCGCAGATGTACCAGCGCAACGGGCTTGAGACGCTTGCCTCCGCCTCGACGAACGAAGCTCCTGAGGCGGTGGAGGCCGCGGAGCGTCAGGGAACGGCCCAGATTGTCCGCGCCGTCAAGACGTTCGCCGGCTTCACTGCGGCGGCAGACGCCGCGCTCAAGGACCCGACGACCAGCAAGGAGGACGCCGGGAAGTACCGCGAGCTGCGCGAGGCGGCGCTCTTCATGGTCGGCGAGTGCTGGAGCCACATGAGCCGGCCGGAGAAGAACCTGCCGGCGTACCGCAAGCGCGCAGCCGACAGCTACGAGGCGTATCTCAAGGAATATCCGGAAGGGCAGTATGCCAAGGGCGCCTACGTGAAGCTCGGCACGATCTACACGGCGCTCAACGACATGGCGAAGTCGAAAGACGCGCTCGATCGCCTGTCCAAGACTTTCCCCGACTCCGACGAGGCGAAGAACGCGAAGCCTCGCCTTGCCAAGAGCCTCATGGAGATGGGGCTCAAGAAGGAGGGTGCCGACATCTACGCCGAGATGTTGCGTACGGACGGCGCCTACAAGCCCGCCCAGTTCCTGAACGCCGGCGAGGCTCTCATAGAGGCGAAGGACTGGGACCTGGCGAACCAGGCGTTCGAGAAGACGATCCGCATGGCCGGCACGAACACGCCTGTGACGGTGGCGCGCGCTCGGCTGGGCCAGGCGAAGTGCGCATGGCGGCAGGGCCTGCTTGCGGAAGCCCGCGAGTCGCTTGACCGGTTCCTGGGCGACCCGAAGATGTCGAAGATGGCCATTGCGGCTGACGCGAACTTCATGCTTGTCGAGGTTGCCTCGGAGCAGGGCCGCACGGAGAAGGACGCTGCGATGCGCGGCAAGTACTTCGGCGCGGCGATCGGCGCGCTGAAGAAGGTCCGCCAGTACTGGGCCAAGAAGCCGCTCTGGGAGCAGAACCAGCTCGACTTGCTCTCCGGCGACGTGCTGGTGCGGCGCATGAAGGCCGAGGAAGCGATGGGCCTGAAGGAAGAGGCGAAGGAGACGTGCGGCCGCGCGGCCTCGACGTTCCAGGTGTTCCTGCAGGCGCACGGCGCCGACGCGGAGCATCCTATCGACAAGATGGATCCGGGCGACGTCGCCAACCTGGAGCGCGCGTACTCCACGATGATCCCGCTCTTTTCCCAGCTGGGCGCCGAGCAGGCCGACCGCGTGATGAAGTACGGGAAGGAGTATCTCGAACTGTTCCCGAACGGAAAGTCCAGGACCGAGATCGAGAACTGCATGAACCAGGCGAAGGCCGACCTGCCGGCGAATTCCGCGAACTGACGGCCTGAAGTGAATTTCAAGGAGTAACGAAAGATGAAGAAGACGATGATCCTGACGTTCGCAGCGCTGGCCGCTGCGGAGACGTTCGCCATTCAGGGTTCGGTTTCGACAGAGGCCGAGACCTTCGCCGGCGACATCAAGTGGCACGCCCGCGACAAGAAGTACGTGGTAGAGAAGGGCAAGGTCACCAAGGAGTTCAAGCTTGCGGACGTGACGGGGCTTGAAATACCCGAGCCGGCCGGGTTCAAGAAGGCCGCGCAGATGGTGGACGAAGGCCAGGGCGCCGCGGCCATCGCGACGCTGACTAAGATCGTAGCCGACTACAGGATGCTGAAGTGGGACAAGCCGGCGGGGCGCTATCTCGCGCTCGCCTACCTTGCCGCAGGCAACGCGCAGAAGGCTTACGACGCATGCCAGCCGATCGTCGCCGAGGACAAGGCGTCGGCATATTCCGGCGATCTCGCAGCCGCCTACTGGCAAGCCCTGCTGAAGCTCGGCAAGCGCGAGCAGCTGGAGGGCCTGCTGAAGAAGGCGTCGTCGTCCGCCGACCGCGCGGCCTCTGCCGCGGCGCTCGTCATGCGCGGCGACATAATCGTCGCCGCGTCGAACGACAAGCCCGACGAGCTGCGCCGTGCGCTCCGCGACGGCTACCTCAGGGTCGTGCTGATGTATCAGGACGCGGCATGCGCCCGCGAGCGCAGCGAGGCGTGTCTCAAGGCCGCACAGTGCTTCGACAAGCTCGGCCAGTCGTCACGGGCGGAGCAGCTGAAGGCATCGGCGAAGGCGATCTGAAATGAATTTGACCGATTGCCGTGGAAGGCAGTCGAGGACACAAGGAAACCAGCAGAAGATTCAACAAAAATCTAACCAAAAGGAAAACAACCAAATGAACAAGATCAGGAAGACACTTCTTGCGGCGTCGGTTCTCGTGGGAACCTGCGTCGCGCCGATGGCCGCGCTCCAGTCGCTGGGACAGGAGCTGACCGATGCCGAAGGCAACAAGGTCGAGGCCAACGCGGCCGTTACAAAGAAGTCCGGGGGAGGCTTCTACGACATAGTCTTCGGTTCCGGCATCGTGGGCATGATCCTCTGGTTCGCGCTGTTTGCCGACGGTGCGCTTGCGATCTACTTTTCCATAGACTCGGCGATTCTCATCAAGCCGGACAAGCTCATGCCTAAGAAGCTTCTTGACGGCGTGCAGGCCGCGATGGGCGAGGGCGACGTCGTGAAGGCGATGGAGGTGTGCCAGCAGAACCCCGCCGCGATGTCAAACATCGTCATGGCGGCGTTCCAGCACATCGAGGAGGGCTTCGAGGCAATACAGGAGGCCGTCACGGCGGCGTCCGACCTGGAGCAGGAGAAGATACAGCAGCGGCTCAACTGGATTTCGGTGTGCGGCAACCTTGGCCCGTCCCTCGGCCTGCTCGGCACCGTGCAAGGCATGATCCTTACGTTCCAGGCCCTTGCTTCGGGCGGCGCGGGCGACGCGTCGGCACTCGCTAGCTCCATCGGCCAGGCGCTCTGGACGACTGCCGGCGGCCTTATCGTGTCCATTCCCTCGATAACCATCTTCTACTCTCTCCGCAACAAGGCCAACCGCCTCATTCTCAAGATGACGGCGATGACCATGGAGATCCTTAACGAACTGCGGAACGTCGCCGTCGAGCCCGGTGCGGAGGGCGAGGCCGCAGGGCTTCCCGCCTGAGGGGGGCGAGCCCATGGCGCAGAAGTCAAAGCACAACCCCGCCCTCGACATGACGCCGATGATCGACGTCGTGTTCGAGCTCATCATCTTCTTCGTCGTGACGCTGGTGGAAGCCCAGCGCAAGGACGAGACGATCGAGCTTGAGGACGGCAGGCACGGCATAGTGCTGACGCCCGAGGAACTGCCGCCGACGCACATGATGATCGACATCGGCCTCAGGAAGGGCAAGCCCCGCATCTCCATGGGAGACCGGGATATCACGCCGGAGGAGATCGGCCGCCGCGTGAAGGAGAAGATGCATCGCGTCGGCGAGTTCCCGGTGCTTATCCGGGCGGACTACGCCGTTCCGCACTACGCCGTCGCTCGGGTGATGAACGCCTGCACCGCCGCGGGGTTATGGAAGATATCCTTCGTAGCGGTCCAGGAGGACAAGACCTCGAAGCCGGGCCACCCGGGCCGCAAGCGCCTGGCGGCCCTGAAGAGAAGGGGGAACTGACATGGCGCGCAAGCCCCAGGAGAATCCCACCCTCGACATGACGCCGATGATCGACGTCGTGTTCGAGCTCATAATCTTCTTCGTCGTGACGATCAAGCAGGAGGACATCTTCTCGAAGCTCAACGCCAACCGGCCCGCGCCGGCGTCAGGACAGAGCTCGAACGAGTCCGACACGACGGTCACGATCGAGATCGGCCGCGGCCCGGACGCGAACGGCCTGCTGGTCTACAACAGGCGCCCGGTGCGCCGTTCGGAGCTAGACCAGTACCTTCGCGACGTCGCCCGTACGTCGAAGAAGACGCCTATCATCATCAAGTGCGCCGAGGATTCGCCCCACAAGGCCCTCGTCGACGCGCTTGACATCTGCTACCGCAATCAGCTCTTCAGCGTCAGCATATTCACGCTGTAGGGAACAAGGAGCCGAAGACAATGTCCGACGAGAGCAGCGAATGGGACGAGACGGCCGAAGAGGCGCCGCTGTCGGCCGAGGAGCTTTTCGAGATTCACAAGGCCGAGATTGACGCGGCATTCGAGGAGCGCGGCATCTTCCGTCGCCTCGGCGACATGTTCCGCGGCCTGGGGCGTCCGCGCTCGTCGCCCGAATACAAGCTGGCGGTGCTTGAGCTACAGCGGCTGATCGCGCCGCTCTGCGCGATCGTCCTGCCGACGCTTGGCGTGCTGATACTCATCGTCGTCACTGCCGTTACGGGTCAGAACGGCGAGACGATACAGGTTGACATAGCCCGCGCCCAGGAGGACGAGGCGGAGCTGGAGGAGCAGCAGGATCCCGATGAGATCGAGGAGCAGACTCCGCCCGAGGAGGTCGTAGACGTTCAGGTGGACACCCCGAACATCTCCGAGGTCGACGTGTCAACCCCTACGCCGACTCCCAACGAGCCGGTCTCGGTGAAACCCGCCACGCAGGACTCCGTCGCGCTCATCAAGTCGCCTATCACGATGAGGTCTATGGCCGGCTCGCGCAACCCCGGATCGATCGGCAAGTTCACGTCCGGCGGCGGCTTGTACGGAGACGCGGCAACCGAGGGCGCGGTGCTGAAGGCCCTCAGGTGGCTCAAGAAGACGCAGAACGCCAACGGCAGCTGGTCGCCGGTTCCAATATCCAACACGGGCCTTGCGATTCTAGCCTTTCTTGCGCACGGCGAGACGCCGGCCTCCAAGGAGTTCGGTCCGACCGTGCAGAAGGCGATGCAGTTCCTTATCGACTCCCTCTCCAAGAAGCGGGACAAGACGGGCAAGGAAGTCGTTACCTTCAAGGGAACCGACGGGAACGAGTACGCGACCCTGATCGCGACGTATGCGCTCTGCGAGGCGTACGGCATGACGCGCAACCCGAACACCAAGGTCGTGGCCGAGCAGACCCTCCAGCGCATCGTCGACAACCAGAGTCCCACAGGCGGCTGGGACTATGGCATCAACAAGGCCTCGACACGCGACGACATGTCATTCGCCGGCTGGGCGCTTCAGGCGCTGAAGGCCGGCAAGATGGCCGGCATGCACCCGAAGGGACTGGACGAGTGCATCAAGAAGGCGATCAAGTGCCTCAAGACTCGCAACTTCCGCAACGGCGGCTTCAACTATACCGCAGGCGGAGGCCCGACGGGCCTGACGGCTACCGGTTGCCTCGCAATGCAGCTTCTCGGCTACATGAACGAGAAGGAAGTCAAGGATGCGCTTGAGACCATGCGCCCGTGGAAGCCGTCGTTCACCGGCAACAAGGGCACGAAGCTCTCCGAAGCCTTGCCTTCCGGCAACCCGCAGTACTACTGCTACTATGCGGCCCAGTGCAAGTACCAGGCCGGCATGTGCCAGGGAGCTACGCCAGCGAACATAAAGACCTGGCAGGACTGGAACATGGCCATGAAGGCGCTGTATCCGAGGACGATCATAACGCTTCCCGATACGATCGAAGGACCTGACGGCAAGCCGCGCAAGATCGGCTACTGGAAGTGGGTCGCCGACGAGACGTGCAAGGGCGGAGGCGACACTATGACTACGTGCCTGTGCGCTCTCCAGCTTATGGTCTACTACCGCTATCTGCCTACCATGCAGACGAAGGCTGCCAAGGCCATCACCGAGCCGGAAGAGTCGGAAGAGTCCAAGAAGACCGCCGAGGTCGACGTTGAAGTCGACATCTGAGTGAAGCCCCGCCGTCTGCCGACTTCCTGAAGGCGATGCAGCACCAATGGCGAACGAAAGCAGGCGGAAGGCGGCTGTGGCGCACGGTCGAATCCTTGCGACCGTTGCGGCAGGTTGCATCGCGCAAGCGGCTTTTTCTGACACGTCGGTGGAGTTTGACGCCGGCATACATTCCCGCATCCGCCAGACATGCGTAAGGAACGCTCCCGGACTTCCGAACGGCGGAGACGCCGTGCCGGTCAGCAAGGAGCGCAAGGCGAATACGCAGGGAATGCGCGTGGATTCCTACCCGTGGGTCAACGCGAAGTGGCGTGAGTACACGGCGGTCCTCGGCTTCGGGCACTCGTTCATCGAGTACTTCGAAGGCGTGACTTCGCCTCACAGCGAACGAGCCTATCGCCTGCCGGACATTCTCTACCTGAACAACCTCTATCTTGACGGGACGGGAGTCTGGGACGGATTCATGGACTTTCGGATCGGACGCCAGAACATGACCGAGAACCGGCGTTCCGTGCTGGGGCTCGACAGGCTGATACTCGACGGCACGCCAGGTGACAGTTCTGTCTCCACGTATTCCGACATGGCCAGGTTCCGGTTCCATTTTGACGAGCGCAGGAGTCTTGACCTCTTCGGACTTTATGATTGTGCCCGCAACACGATGAGCATGGGGCTCAGTCGGGCCAGGCAACGCTCCCTGAACCGCCTCACTTCGTCCGATTCGCCGGACATGGACCAGTTTGGCGCCGGTGCAATCTGGAGCGACACCGTCGGCGAAGCGATGCCGTTCAAGGCATATGCGATACTGAAGGGCGACCGTTCATATGAGCGGAAGGGCGAACGGCAGCCCGGCAAGCGGATCGCCACGCTTGGCGTGAACGTGAGACCGCAGCTGACGGAGACTCTCTCGCTCGACCTTGAGGGTGCGCAGCAGGCAGGGCGGCGCACAAATGGACGCTTTGCCGGCGGCACCATGGCGTATCTAGACGTCGTCTACCGCCGGGAGTGCCCGTGGGAATTCAAGGCAAGCCCGTACGGACACGCAGGCGTATGGTTCATGAGCGGCGACAAGCACCGCCTTGACGCGGACGATTCGGATACGGCCTGGGATCCGCTATGGCGTCGCATTTCGGTTCCGAGCGAGATTTTCGCCAATGGAGCTCATCCGGGCCTTAGGTACTGGACGAACATGCTGTGGCTGAACGGCCTGGTGGGGCTTGATTTCGGGCGTATGCACCGCGTGGAGGCGTATTCGGGTCCGATATTCGCGCCAGCGCAGGATGAACTCGGCGGCGGCGATTCGTCGTTCAAGGGCGTACTTTCGCGCATCAACTACTTCTTCCCGATTCGCCTTGCGCCTGCCAACGCGCATGGCATGGACAGGTGCGAAGTGTTTGGAAGCGCCTGCTTCGAGCTGTTCAATCCTGGCGATTACTACGCTTCCTCCAAGCCGGCGATCTACGTGCGCTGGCTTCTGAACTTCAGGTTCTAAAATTGACGCGCGAAAAAAAAACGATGTTTTGCCGTTTTGAGTCATGAAATTGTGTTATAATAGGGATGTGTAGACTGTAAAAAGGAGCCGTTAAGTGGTAGAGACGAAAAGAATTTTGTCGATTGATGCGTTGCGCGGCTTTGACATGATGTGGATCGCGGGGGTTGATCGGGTTTTGAAGCGTGCTGGCGCGGCGCTGAACAACGACTTCGGCGCGGCGATGGCCGCGCAGATGAACCATGTTGACTGGGCGGGGCTGCACATAATTGATCTTGTGTTCCCCACGTTCGTGTTTCTTGCCGGCGCGAGCTGGCCTTTCTCGCTCGCGAGCAGGCGTGCGAGGGGTGCAACGGATCGGCAGATCCTCTGGAGCATCGTGAAGCGCTTCCTCATCCTCTTCGCGCTCGGGCTTCTCTACGACAATTTCTTCAAGTTCAATTTTGCCAACTGTCTCTACAACTCCGTTCTCGGCCGTGTCGGATTAGGGTGGGCGGTCGCGGCGGCCACACTCCTGCTCTGCAAGAGGCTGAGGACCGTCATCTGGATATCGGTCGGCATTTTCGTGGCATACTGGCTTGCGGGGCTGTTGATACCGCTCGCTGTGAACCCTCCGGGCGTTGATCCGTGGGCGCCGCGCGAGGTTGCCGTCACGCGGCTTCTCGACAACAAGTTCTTTGACGGGCTTGCCGCGCTGTTCGGCGGCGATTTCCAGAATGTGCGAAGGCAGGGGCTTTTCGCTGGAATCGGCTGCATCTCGTCGGCGTTCCTCGGGATGTACGCGGGTCTCATCCTCAAGCATGACGGATGGTCGCCGGCGCGAAAGAGCGGCTTGCTGGCGCTCTTTGCGTTGGCGCTTGGAGCGGGCGGCGGGATTGCGCTGCTCACCGGTTGCCCGTGCGTGAAGCCGAGCTGGAACCCCACGTACATTCTCGTGGCGGGTTCCATCGCGACGGCGCTTCTCGCGCTCTTCCACTGGCTCATCGATGTCAAGGGGCGCGTGGCGTGGAGCTTCCCGTTCCGCGTGATTGGCATGAACTCCATCACGGTGTACCTTCTGTACCGCATGGTGGATCTGGAGACGACCAGCAAGTTCTTCCTTGAGGGCACTGCCAACCTCTTTCCGGAGCCGTGGGCGCAGACCATCACGGCGGCCGGCGCGGCGGCGCTTGCGTGGCTCGCGATGTACTGGCTGTATCGAAAGAAGATATTCATCAGGGTGTGAGGTGTCGTTGAGATGCAGAGGGACTGGGCTTAAGAGTAAGAGGCGCAGGTGAAGCAAGGGGGGACGAAGTGGAATTGATAGACATATGGTAAAGTTGATGTTTCTCGCCCTTGCGGGCGCATGCGCCGCATGCCCGGCTACGACGTTCGACGTGCGGGATTTCGGTGCGAAGGGTGACGGTGCGGCCAAAGACACAGCCGCCATCCAGCGGGCGCTTGACGCCTGCGCCAAGACGGGCGGCCGTGTTGTCGTGCCGCCCGGGACCTACCTGATCGGCTCCGTTTTTCTTGGCGATGGCACGGAACTCCATCTGCAGGAGGGAGCAACCCTTCTCGGCAGTCCGGATCTTGCCGACTACAACGCGCCGGACGCCTATCCGCAGAATTTCTGCAGTCCACGTGAGGGCTGGAGCGCGAAACACCTGATCCTTGCTATTGAGCGGCGGAACGTGTCCATCACGGGGCGCGGAGTCATAGACGGAAACGGGCGTGCCTTTTTCGAAAGCAAGCCTTTACGCTACTACAAGGTCTGTTGGCGCGATGGCTACTGTCAGGTGCGGGGACCTCGCAAGGAGATGGGACGTCCGGGGCAGGAGATCGTGTTTGTGGAGTGCGCGGACGTGATCGTGCGAGACGTGACCTTCCGTGACATGAGCTGCTGGAGCTGTCTTTTCCATGGTTGCGAAAACGTGACGGTGAGCGGCGTGACCGTGCGAAACGGTCTCCGCAACATGAACACCGACGGTTTCGATGTCGATTCCTGCCGGAACGTCAGGATTGGCGATTGCGACATCGTGACCGGCGACGACGCGATCGCCATCCGCGGGGTGCCGTCGCGTCTGAAGGACAAGACGAAGGTTTGCGAGAACATCCGCGTATCGAACATCGTCTGTCACGTGTCGGCGGATGGCGTGCGCGTGGGGGTTGGGGACGGCACGATCCGCAATGTGCGTGTGTCAGACATGACGATAGAGCGTGCCGGGCGTGGGCTCCATGTGCAGTGTTGCTACGTCAAGAACAAAGGCAATGTGGCTGTGAAAGGCGTGGACATCTCGGACGTCTCCTTTGAGCGCATCAAGATCAGAGATGTCGCCGATGCTGTGCTCGTCGGCGCCGGCTACCCGGGCTCTCAGGCGAAACTCGAGAACATCCGCTTTGATCGCATTGACGCCGAATTCTTTGCGCCGTGCATTGTTGCTGGCAATGGCGGCACGCGCGCTCGTGACGTCAGTTTCACCGACTGTTCGTTCAGGGTTGTGCGCGCGCCTGACGAGATTCCCGACGACAACGAATCAGGTTTGCTCGCCTGTGGCCGCAACGGCGCCTTTCGCATCCAGCAGGCCGACAATGTTTCGTTTCGCGGTTGCACGCTCGCTTGGGCGGAAGACGTTTCACTGGAACTGAACCGGGCTTTTGCGGTTCACGATGCGCAGGTGCCGTTGGTAGACAAGCGTTCCGCCATGAACGATCGTCCGTCATCAGCGGCAAAGGCGGAATGACAATTGAAAAAACAATGTTTTATCGTTTTTAACCAAAAAATTATGTTATAATAGGGTTGTATTGAAAAGGAGCCATTAATGGAAGAGAAGAAAAGGATTTTGTCGATTGATGCGTTGCGCGGCTTTGACATGATGTGGATCATCGGTGTTGGCGCGTTCTTGATCCAGGCGGGTCGGGCCTGGGGCGGACCTGTAGGTAACGCTGTGGCGGACCAGATGGAGCACGTGCCGTGGGAGGGGCTGCATCTGATTGATCTCATCTTCCCAACGTTCCTTTTCCTCGCGGGCGCGAGTTGGCCGTTCTCTTTGGCGAGCCAGCGCGCGAAAGGCTACTCTGACCGTCAGATATTCTGGCGCATCGTCAAGCGCTTTCTCATCCTTGTCGCGTTTGGCCTGATTTACGACAACATCTTCAAGTTCGACTGGGTGAACTGCCTCTACAACTCTGTTCTCGGCCGCGTGGGCTTTGGCTGGGCGGTGGCGGCGGCCACGCTTCTGCTATGCAGACGGCTGCGCACCGTCATCTGGGTGTCGGTGGGGATATTCGCGGCATACTGGCTTATCGGTCTCATCGTGCCGCTCGTCGCGAACCCGCCGGGCGTCGATCCATGGATGCCGCGCGAGGTGGCGGTTACGCGACTCCTTGACAACTGGCTGTGGGCCGGCATCGCCAAGATATTCCCCGGCATCATGGAGATCAAGCCGCAGGGACTCTTCGCCGGATTCGGCTGTATCTCGTCGGCGTTCCTCGGGATGTACGCGGGTCTCATCCTCAAGCATGACGGATGGTCGCCGGCGCGAAAGAGCGGCTTGCTGGCGCTCTTCTCGCTGGCGCTAGCGGCGGGCGGTGGCGTCGCGATGCTCACCGGCTGCCCGTGCGTGAAGCCTAGCTGGAACCCCACCTACATACTCGTAGCCGGGGCGATAGCGATGGGTTTCCTCGCACTATTCCACTGGATCATCGACGTGAAGGGCTACACGAAGTGGTGCTTCGTGTTCCAGGTGATCGGCATGAACTCCATCACCGTGTATATGTTCCACCGTCTCTTCGACCTGAAGTATACGTCGCGTCGCTTCCTGCTCGGCTTCGCCAACATGGTGCCGCCTGCATGGTTCGATGCCGTCATAGCGTTCGGCGTACCGATAATCTGCTGGATATTCGTGTACTACCTCTACAGGAAGAAGATCTTCCTGAGGGTTTAAGCGGGATCTAACGGAAAGGAGAAATAATGAAGAAACTGATTACGACGGTGCTGGTTGCCGCGACAGGGTCGGCTCTCCAGGCTGCTCTGCCGACCGTGTCCAACGTAACGCTGTCGCAGAACCCTGACACGAGGCTCGTGACAATCACCTACACGCTGACTGGCGACACGCCGGCGATTGTGACGGCGGACATTTGCACCAACGGAGTCTCCGTCGGGGCGGTGGGCGCGGTCTCGGGTGACATCAACAAGATGATCACGCCTACCGGCGGTACATATACGGCCTACTGGCAGCCTCGTGTCGATCTGCCGGGTATCGAGTTGGATGCCAATACCGTGAATGCTAAATTTACGGTATGGGATCGCGCCTCGCCGCCGGACTACATGGCGGTGGACCTCACGGTGACCAATTCGCGCACGTTCTATCCGAGCGCAGATATGGTGCCGGGCGGCGTCACGAACCGCCTTTACAAGACGGACATCCTGCTCATGCGCAAGATTCCGGCGGCGGGAGCGGAGTTCATCATGGGCACGCCGGTGAACAAGAACGGTGCCGGGCGCACTGAATTGGGACGTACGACTCAGGAACTGACGCCCCATGCGGTGCTGCTCACCAACAACTACTACATCGGGGTGTACACGCTCACCATTGCGCAATACCGTCACGTAATCCAAGGCCTGCCCTACTATTGCCCCTTCACGAACAACAACCTTCCCGCCGGGGCGGATGTCGAAGCCCTGCCGCTTGGGAACTTCCAGTACTACCAGTGGCGCACGAAGAGCAAAGCGAATAGTGAACAGCCAGGGCCTGGTGACTTGACCAGCTGCACGGTACGCTGGCCTCAGAGCGGGCATGAAATCGTGACGACCAATGGTGCGTGGTTCGCGAATTTTCGAAATATCACCGGTCTTGAACTGGACTTCCCCACGGAAGCGCAGTGGGAGTTCGCCTGCCGCGCAGGTTCGCAGAATGCACTCTACACAGGTGAAGAGCTGCGCTATACAGCTGTGACCAATCTCAGCATTGCGGAGGGTGTGACCATCGGCACAACCATCACCAACATAACAGAGAACGGGGAGACGGTGGTGACCAACATATTCAAGGTATTCAACCTCTCCACAAACCTCGAAACCATCGCCTGGTATGCGGGCAACTGGCATAAGGATCCCAACGCCCTGCGCACGCTGGACGGCAAGTTGTGTCCGCACGAGGTGGGGCTGCTCCAGCCGAACGCTTTCGGTCTCTACGACATGCAGGGCAATGTGTGGGAACCGTGTCTCGATGCAATGAGCAACACGGCTGGCAACGAATCCAACGGCGCCGAGGAGATTGAGCCGGTTGGGGCCTACAAGCCGACGAACTGTGATGCGCGGCATCTCATCCGCGGCGGTTGCTTCGGTGATGCGGCGTGGGGTGTGCGCATCGGGCGGAGGCTCAGCATCAACAACAGCACCACCGCCGCATCGACAAACCTCGATCAGGCTCTTGACGGCGCTGTCAACGCTTCTGCGAATACCGGCGTGCGGTTCGCCTGCCCGGCGGTGATACCCATTGCGGTCGAAGGGGAAGTGGAAACGATACCGACGGAAGGAGGCAACGAATGAAGATGAACCTGATTCTGCTGGCGGCGGTTGCGATGAGCGTGACCATTCCGGTGTTTGCCACGCCGGAGATTGTGAACATGAATCTTGTGCGCGATCCGAACACGCATCTCGTGACGATCAGCTACGATCTGTCGGAGGACGCCATCGTGACGGCTCAGGTGTTCACCAACGGCGTGGCTTTGCCGCATGCTGCCTATGGTAACATGGGCGGCAAGGTGCACCGCACGGTGAAGCAGGGCACGGGGCATCAGGTTTGGTGGAACCCGCCGACGCGCGAGGTGGATGCGCTCGTCGCTGGCGGCGGCGCGGAAGTGAAGCTCTCCGCCTGGGCGAAGGACAATCCGCCGGACTACCTCGCCATCGATCTGCTGGCCACAAACTGCTGGCGGTTCTATGTGACGGCGGAGGATGTGCCGCTCGGCGTGACGAATCGTCTGTACAAGTCCTCCAAGATGTTGATGCGCAAGATCTATGCGAAGGACATCACCTGGCCGGCGGGCATCTCATCCGACCGCATGGATGGTTCCCAGACCTACGGCACCAACACCCTCCATAGGCCGCATTACGTTACGCTCACCTACAACTACTACATCGGCATCTATGAGGTCACATACAGCCAGTACCGCAACGCCTCCTGTTATTCCTATAGTGGAACAACGTATGCTCCCGATAAAGAGACAGGCACAATCACTCTTTCAGGGCAGGTGTGTGATATCATCCCCTCAGATCAGAAACAGGCGGCCTTCTGGCCTGCCCCATGGCTCGCGCCATCGGATATGCGGGGACGCGACCCGACTTCCGCCTACTGGCCCAAGCATGGGCACAATGTGCCTGCCGCTTCAGGGCTGGGGTATTTCCGCAAGCGGACAGGGCTAAATCTCGATCTCACTACGGAGGCGGAATGGGAATACGCCTGCCGCGCCGGGGAATCGAAGAACCTGTATACGGGCGAGCCGTTTCTTTCGGAAAATGTCGACACGTTGGCGTGGTCGGCGCACAACTGGAATCGCGACCCCGACTGTTCCTCCAACCAGTTGCATGAAGTGGGATTACTGAAGCCGAATGCATGGGGATTGTACGATATGCTTGGAAACGGTTTTGAGGTCTGTCTTGATGCGATGAACAACGACGATTCGGGTACAGATGTGGTTGATTTCTACCATGGCAATTCGGTGACGAATCCGGTGGGGCCGGCCGGTTCCGTCAGTTATCGCCGGGCACGGCGTGGCGGAGGGGTGTTTGATTCGACGACCTCCAATTACACCAAGGGCATGGCATTCAACGCTAGTCGTGCCGACAACCGTGTCAACATCTCATATACCGTTCAATATCCGGCGACAGCCTACAGGCTTGCGCTCCCGGCGGTGATACCGTGATAGGGAATAGGGTAGAGAGGGAATAGTGAATAGGTAGGAGAGGAGAATGAAGATGAGGAAGATTTTAGGAGTGGTTATGACGGTCGCGACAAGCGCGACACTTACGGCGGCGATGCCTACGGCGAGCAACGTGACGGTCTCGATGGCGCAAGGCAAGGCATTCGTCGATTTCACGCTGTCGGGCGGGCCGGCTGTGGTGACGGCGACGTTCCAGACTAACGGCGTTCCGCTCGATGCCGCGCTCTACCGCGACGGCATGGGCGGCGACGCGGGGAAATTGCTGTCGAATGGGGCGCACAAGATAATCTGGAGGGCCCACAATACCATGCCCGACCTGGACATCAGGGGTGCGAACCTGACGGCGGAACTGACCGTGTGGCCACAATCCCTTCCGCCAGACTACATGGCGCTGGATCTGGCCAGGGCAAGCAACATAACCTACTACGCCTCCGCAGAGATGGTGCCGAAAGGCGTCACGAACCGGCTCAACAAGACGGACGTTCTTTTGCTGCGCCGCATCGATGCCTCTGGCGTAAGATGGCGTATGGGGCAACCGCTGGGTGAAGGCCTGAAGCTGTCTTCGGGCGCTACCGATATGCAGGCACATTGGGTGACGCTCACGAATGACTACTACATTGGCGTGTATGAAATGACGCAAAAGCAGTTTGCCAACGTCTGCGGAACGACCTTCACGGCCAATGCCTCGGGCTACCCGGATTCGGATGTCCGGCCGATGGAATCTGTTGGATACCATACCCTCCGGCCTGTTGATGGTTCCGCTCCCGTCTGGCCGACGAATGGGCATGACATCGACCCCTCCGGTTGCCTGTATGCCTACCGCCAGTTGACGGGTGTTGAGATTGATCTGCCGACAGAAGCGCAGTGGGAGTACGCCTGCCGGGCGGGAACGACGACGAAAACCTATGCGGGCACTGATGTGGCGTCGATCGCCTGGTACAACGCCAACTGGAGGAATGATCCGATGAGCGTGAGCGAGGAGTGCGGGAACAAGAACCAGACCCATGCCGTGGGGCAACTTAAGCCGAATGCCTGGGGACTGTATGATATGCTGGGGAATGTGTCGGAATTCTGCTTGGATATCTTGGCGAATCCTGAGACGAAGACGGGTGGCGTTGCCTATGGCTATGGCCCGGCGGTAGATTGGTACAAAGGTGCGGACGCTGTGGAGCCTGTCGGGCCGATGGTCGGCCCCAACGGGGCGCAACCCAGAGTCAGCAACCGGGCCATCAGAGGCCAGAACTATGGCAGTGGCGATAGCGGCGGTACCATCCGCTGCTCCGCAAGGGGCACGTCGGGACGGTATGTCAGTTCCAACGGGATTGAAGGGAAAGGCTTCCGCGTGGCGTGTCCGGCGAAGGCCCCGGATTGGATGGTTCGGTAGTGGTTGGTGGTTAGTGATTAGCATCTAGTGGTTGGCAAAGGGAGGAGAGTGTAATGAAAAAAATAATGATTGTGTCGGTTCTTGCGATTGCGTCTGCCGTGTTCGCAGAGGACAAGGTGTGGCCGGCGAACTACTGGCAGACCGTTACCAACATGGTGACGGCGGCGACGCCGACTGGCAATGCGACGGCGAGCCAGGCCGTAAGCATTGCGCAGGACACGTCCGTAACCGCATCGCCGGCATATTCGCAGCAACTTGAGACGCGGATGTATCTTACGGTCGGTTCTGAGAATGCTGTCGCCGATTTCAACTCGTATGGCGTTGGGTTGACCGTAATCATACGGTAAACAGGAAGCTGTGATGAAGCGGAATGGATTTGCCATTGGCATTGTGCTGGCGGCTTTTGCCGCGACACTTGCGATCGGTGCTTTTGGCGCTGAGAACACGGGCGCCACGAAGGCGGGGCTGCGGAGCTGGGGCTCCAAGGAGATTCCGCGCGCTGAGGGCGCGCTGCGCGTGATGGCCATTGTGGCGCACCCTGACGATGCAGACTTTCGCATGGGGTGCCTTGCCGTCAAGCTTGCCCGGCAAGGTGCGCGCGTGCGCTTCGTCTCCGTCTGCAACGGCAACATGGGGCACCAGACGATGATGCCGCCGGAGCTTGCCGCGCGCCGGAAGCGCGAGGCCGAGGAGGCCGGAAAGCGGTACGGCATCGAACGCTATGATGTCCTGGACAACGACGATTGTTCGCTCATGCCGGACTATGAGCGGCGAGTGGAGATCGTGAAGATCATCCGTGAGTTCCAGCCAGACTTCATCGTGACGCACCGCACGTGCGACTACCATGCCGATCACCGTGCCGCCGGGCAGCTCGTGCAGGATGCGGGCTACCTGCTCGGCGTGCCGCATTGGGTGCCGGAGGCGCCCGTGCAACGTAAGCGTCCCGTGATCCTCTTCGCCACCGACACCTTCACCCAGCCGCGACTGCTGCGTCCCGACGTGATGGTGGATGTGGAGCCCTATCTCGAACAGTGGTGCGAAGGCGTGAACTGCCACGTGTCCCAGGTGTACGAATGGCTGCCGTGGGATTCTGGCTATCAGGCGGAGCTGGAGAAGGTGAAGGAGTCGAAGGAGGCGCGCAACGCCTACCTTATCCGGCATTGGGCGGGGCGCAAGAAGAACGACGCGAAACGGTTCGCTTCCACATGGAAGGAGCGTTATCCGGATGTGCCTGTGCCGAAATACGTCGAGGTGTTCGAGGTGAGCGAGTACGGACGAACCCCTTCCGCTGACGATTTGGCGCGGTTTGCCGGCCTTTTGAAGTGAAGAGCATGTCTTTAGTTACAAGAGGTATAGTCAACATGAAGATCACAAGACGGGATTTTGTCGGTTCGGCCGCCTGTGCGGGCGTGCCGTTTTTCATCGGCTGCGGCTCGGCATGCGTTGCGTCCGCCCCCTTGCGGCGTCCGAATTCGAACGGGCGCGTGAACGTGGGCATCATCGGCTGCGGTCTGATCGCAAAGGGTACGAACGTTCCGGGATTCCTCAAGGATCCGCGTTGCCGCATAACGGTCGCCTGCGACATGGTCAGGGAGGCGCCCGGATACTTCTACGGGGCGAAGAAAAGCAACTTTGGCGCGGAGGGGCTTGTTGTGAAGGACGATTCCGCACGCCGTGATGTGTGCGGATCGAGGATCGTCAAAACACTTGTTGACAAGCATTACGGCGATAGTTCCTGCCGCGAGGTGTTCGACTGGCGTGAGGTCATCGCCGATCCGTCGATAGATGCGGTGTGCATCTGTACGCCCGACCACTGGCATGTGCTGATCGCCATCGCCGCCATGCGCGCCGGAAAGCACGTCTTCTGCCAAAAGCCGCTCACGCTCGGCATTTCGGAGGGCAAGGCACTCGTCAAGGTCGCGAAGGAGACTGGCGTGAAGTTCCAGGTGGGCAACCAGGGGCGGAGCTCCGCCGACAAGCGCATTGTCGAGGAGATCGCGCTGAACAAACTTCTCGGCGACCTGAAGTCAGTGACGGTGGCCATTCCCGGCGGCGACCATTGGGAAGGTCATGGGCATTCGGCCGCCCGCGCTCCCCTCCCGGGCTGGATGAGCAAGGAGGCGTGGGATCTATGGCAGGGTCCTGCTGAACATTGGGAGAACAATGCGTTCATCCCGAGCATCCATGAGCCGACGTGCTGGCGCTTCAACCGCCGCTACGGCGGCGGGATGATTCCGGATTTCGGCGCACACGAGTTTGATGTCGTCCAGCGGGGAATGGGGCTTGACCGCTCCGGTCCGGTGGCCGTGGAGAACATGAAGACGGACCTGCGTAAAGACAATGACGTGTTCACGTGGGCGGGCAAGTACGAGTTCGATTTCGTGTATGCGAATGGCGTGCGCGTTCATGTGCGGCCGGTGGACAAGAAGGCCGGCGTGATACGCGGAGTGACGTTCCATTGCGAGAAGGGCGATATCTCCACCTGCAAGGGCGCGAAGCGTCCCAAGGGGCTTGAGAAATGGCGCGAGTCAGACCTGAAGGACGGGGACGTGAAGCTCTATGCGCCAGCGAACGGCCATTGGCACGAGGCGGATTTCATCGACGGCATAGTAGAGAACCGCGCCATCTGCTCGGATGCCGAGATCGGGCATCGTACGATCACCTGTGCGCACATTGCCAACATTTGCGAGCAGTTGCGCACGGATCGTCTGGATTGGGATCCGGTGAAGGAGACGTTCACGGGGAAGCTTGCCGCCGAGGCAAATGCAATGGCGGAGGTGAAACACCACAACGGATGGGAGCTAAAGGCATGAGAGAATGGCGTGCTGTTGCAGTGGCGGTGGCGATTGCGGCTCATGCGGTCGCCGGGACGGCGAAATGTGATGCCGACGGCTTTGCGACGTTTGACGGCACTCTCCCGCAGAATTCGCCGGGCGAATATTTCATCATCCGCTACGAGCATCCCGCCGGGGTGTATACGAACGGATGGATGAAAGGGTTGCCGCGCTGGGTGTTCACAGAGGTGCGGCAGCTGAAGGAAGGCTCCACGGTGCTTACGGATGGTGTCCTGTCGAAGTCGAAGAAGCGGGTAGAGCCGCGTAATTGGGTGAAATGGCTTAAGCCCGGTGCGCGCAAGGTACGCGTCAAGTTCGTGGGGGCGGACTATGCGCTTGCCTCAGACGGGCGCGAATCAGCGCCGGAAGGTTTCGTGGAGCTGTTCAACGGCCACGATCTGACAGGATGGAAGGGTGCGACAAAGGAGGGTGGCTTCAACAGCCCGGGCGTTCGGCGCGCGGCCCTGCCGGAGAAGATGAAGGAGATGCAGGCGAAGGCGGATGTATCCATGCGCGAACATTGGCATGTGCGGGATGGCGTGCTGTTTTTCGATGGTCTTCCAGGTGGCTACTCGCTCGCGACGGCGAAGGACTACGGCAATTTCGAGTTCCATGCTGACTGGAGATTGTTGCGTACCTATGGTGATTCGGGGTTCTATCTGCGGGGGTTGGCGCAGGTTCAGATTTGGGATCCGAACACATGGGGTGGTCTCGGTTCCGGTGGCCTCTACAACAACACGCGGGCATTTTCAAGTGCCATGTCGCGACAGGATCGTCCGATCGGAGACTGGAACCGTTGCCGGATCAAGATGGTCGGCAACCGCGTTACGGTATGGCTCAACGGCGTGAAGGTTGTCGATGACGTGAAATACGAGTACTCGAAACGGCCCGATTGCCCGATTCCGCTCATTGACCGCATCGAGTTGCAGTGTCATGGCGATCCTATAGAGTTCCGCAACATTTTTATCCGGGAACTGCCAGAGGCGTTGGCGGACATTCCCGATCCGGCCAAGGCTGAACGGGGCGCGAAGGTTGACCTTCTTGCGGGTGGGATGGACGGATGGGAGGCCGCAGATCCCAAGGCGCGGATGGGGTGGGCCATGAAGGATGGCGTGCTGACGAATGACACGGGAATTGACCCGGACAAGACTGTTCGTGGCGGTGCAGGCACTACGCACCTTGTGACGAAGCGTGCGGATTTCTTCGATTTTGACCTCTCCTACGATGTGCTCGTGCCGAAGAACTGCAATTCCGGCGTGTACTTGAGAGGGCGCTATGAGATCCAGGTGAGGGATTCCTGCGGACGTAAGCCTGACGGGCACACGATGGGTGCGCTCTACAGTCTGATCGTGCCTTCCGTCGCGGCGGAGAAGCCGGCCGGAGAATGGCAGCATGTGGATGTCACGCTTTACAGGCGGCATCTTACCGTGACGCTGAACGGCGTGAAGATCATCGACAACAAGCCGATTGCTGGGGTGACCCCGGGCGCATTGGATCCTGACGAGACGGTTCCTGGTCCGATTCTGCTTCAGGGCGACCACTCGAATGCCTCCTTCCGCAATATGGTGCTCACGCCCATACTTAAATAGCCAATGGAGGTCTTGGGAGAAAGCCGCAATGGCGTACGTTTTAATGATGTGGCTGTGATGCCACGCGTGTTTCAAGCAAGAAAGGAATGATACGATGAAAAAACTGATGTCATTGGTTCTGATGGGGACGGGCTTTGCGAGCGTGGCGGCTGTGACAAGCACTGCCAACCCCAAAGAGGCGATCGACTGGACGGACAAGGCCGTGCGGCGGCAGGCCATCATTGAGACGGCCTATGCCTACTACCTCAAGGCCGATAGCGTGCAGTACGGGTCGGTGCCACTCGTGGTGAGCGCACTGTACAAGGACGTGGGCTGGCTGGCGTATTCGCGTCGCACGAAGGAGGGGACGCCCGAGGATGCCACGCCCGACAGCACCTACTACACCGTCTGCTCGTCTTTCCCCTACGAGACGTACTACAACGCCATGGGCTACAAGCTTTCCGGCGATGCCGATACGTCCGTAACCATCATCCTCACTACGCGTCCGCAGGATTGCGTCGTGTTCGACTACGACAAGCGACTCGACCCCGACGGGTCGAAATATGAGCCGGAGATGATGCGCTTGCGTTCGCGTCTGGAACCTGGCGACATCCTCGTTTACAGTACCATCAAGCAGGATCCCAAGACGGGCAAAATCGACGGTGGCGGCCATGCGCTCATGTACGTTGGCGATGTGGCGGGCGACGGGCATCCGATGGTGATGCACTCCGGTGGTGCGAAATACCAGTTCGATGACGGCGGTTATGACCAGGTGGAGAAGAGCGGCACGATTCGTCTAGACGATTTTGACGCTTGTTTCTTCCATGGGCCATCAATGATGAAGCACACGAAGATCATGGCGCTCCGTCCGCTGGACCTCCCGGCGGAGAAGTACCCGCTTTCGGAAAGCGCAAAGGCGCGCTATCTGCATCCGCGCCTCCGGATTGACCGTTGCGTGGACGTCGGGCCTTATGGCAGCGTGGTGACTGGCGGCGAGTTGAACTACTCCATCACACTCAAGAACTTCTCCAAGGTCCCCTACACGGTGCCGGTGCGCGAAAAGGTGCCGGAAGGATGCATTCTGCTGCCTGACCGCAGTTTTGGAGGGATGGTGGCGACGGGACCGACGTTTGGATGGAATGTACCGCTCGCGCCGGGCGAGGAGCGCGTGTTGAAATGGTGTGTGAAGGTGACGGCTCCGGCTGGAAGCAAGATCGTTGCGACGGGCGGCGCGGCGGCTGACATCCCGTCCAACACGCTTGTGACGGAGGTCGTTCCGCGCCGCATTTCCGCCGCTGTGGCGCGCGCGTGGGCCGAAGCGAACATCCACAACGTCACGAATCTGCCCGATTGCCGCGTGGCCGGCTGGGCGGGCGGACGCTGGTCGAAGAATCCGCCGCGCATGGTGCGCAACCGCGACCCGCACATGAGCCAGCTGATGGAGGGGGATGTGGTGGTCGTGAGCCGCAAGCTCTCTAGACCGAAAGAATTCAGCCTCTGGGTGAAGGGCCGGGACGGACTGGAGGAGATGACGCCGCAGGGCATCCGCTGGGTTACGGAGGAAGAGGTGGCGTCGCTGCTGGCGAAGGACCTTTTCGTGGCGCTTCGGCCGGCGGCGCTTCCATCCGTGGAGGATTTCATTGCGCGTGAGAAGGCGGTGGTGGCGACGGCGTTTGCCTACCACCGCAAACGGGAGTTCGTGCAGGCGGCGCCGACAGGCGCGGTGGCCGAAGCGCTGGGTTATGTGCCGAAGTACGGCGAGCCGCCTGAAGCGGCGGGACCTTCGCATACCATCTGCCAAACGCCCCTTTCGTTCGTAAACGACGTGTATCTCAACACGATCGGCTATGCGCTGTGCGATCCGGCCACGACATCCGTCTCGAATCTCGTGGAGACGCCGCCTGCCGGCACCGTGGTGTTCGAGTACGACTGCCGCAAGGATCCCGAGCAGAAGCGGTTCTGGGGCGAGATGAAGAAGATGTGGTCCATTATCGAGCCGGGCGACGTGGTGGCGTTCATGACCGATCACCCCTCGCCGAAGAAAAAGAAACCCGGCCGTTGCCATGTGGTGCTGTACGTGGGCGATACGCTCAAGGACGGCCACGCGCAGATGCTTCACGTTTCGGGTGACGGAACGGATGCGGCATCCGTTCTCGGCCGCACCAATGGTTGTCTGAGGAAGTCGCTGTTCGACGGACTTCTGCATGGCCGCAACAGCAACTACCTCAAGGACCGCACAAAGGTCGTGGTGCTGCGTCCGCTGCAGCTGCCGGCCAAGTCCTGGCCGCTTTCTGATGCGGCGCGTCAACGCCAGTCCCGATAGCCTGGCGGGCCGTACTCGTCTGGACGTCAAAGAGAAGCTGTTGCGCATGAAAAGATTATTAGTTGTGCCAGCGCCTATGGTACTGCTTATTGCCATGTTGGCGGTTTGGCCTGGCCGTTGCGCAGTGACCGCAGGGTGGGAGAATTCCAATCCGAAGCGGCGTGAGTTTCCGGTGTCCAAGGTGGTGTGGAACGCTCCTTCGGATGGCTTTGACGTGAAGCGCGAGGATGGCGCGGAGGGCGAGGTTTCGCTGGAGGACGGCGCAATCCGCATAAAGAAGACCAACGAGAAGGGGCGCATTGTAGTCAGCGCCCCGTCGTTCCCCGCCGAAAAAGGCAAGACGGTCAGGCTCTTCGCTGACGTCTCAGCGAAGACCGAGTCGCCGTCCGCCGCCGTCGGCTACCTTTGCGCATACGGGGGAACGCGCGTCCTTGCGTTTCCCGATCCTGTCAGCGCAAAGGAGTTCTCCTGCGGGTGCCGTCCGTATATGCGTGGTCTTGTGAATTCCGCGCCTGGGACTTCCTACCGCAAGTACGCCCATTTCACACCTGACGATGGACCGACGACGCCTGCTATTGTCATAGAGGGCGCACCATCTGAAAGCGTCTGGCGCAATTGGGGCGCTGAAGATCTTGTCGCCGCGCAGGAGGCGTGGGCCGCGCATCATAAAAAGCTTTCTGCGCAGGATCGTTCGGGCGACCTCGCCGACAGAGCTGCGTTCTACGCCGCGCTCGCCGCAGACATAGACCACACTGCGGAGATCGTGAGCCGTGACGGATTCTCAAGATTCGTCGTTGACGGCAAGGAAGCCGTGCCGTTTGCCTACAAGGCTGCATCGCGTGACGGTGCACAGTATTCTGGAAAGCCTCTACAGCGGCATGGCGTCAAGGTCGGGTGTATCGTGCTCGCCCTCGGCGAACTTCCGGGACGCTCCGCGCCATGGAGCGAAAGGGGGTTTGACGTCCGCTTCGCCGTGGAGAAGATACGCAGAAGCATGATGATCGGCGACGAGTCGTGCTTCATACTCTCTTTTAGCTGCTCGGCCTATCCGGCGTTCACGGAGAAGGAGCATCCCGACGAAGTTTGGCGCAGGGCGGATGGTTCGGTCGTGTTCGGGAATTCGGGCAGTGCGATTCCCGACGAGTACAATGACGGCGGCAAGCTCGACAAAGGAGACCGTCGCTGGCCGTGGGTTTCGTACGCCTCGCCTGCGTGGCGCAATGCGATAAAGGACATCACGGCGCGGATTTTCGCCGAGCTCAAGAAAGAGGGACTCTTCAAGCGCATTGTTGGTGTCCACTACTGCGGCTACCACGACGGACAGTTTGCCATGCCGGTCATTGACTATTCGCCGTGCGCCAAGGCGGAATACGCCGGACACGAGGATGTAGACTACGCCTATTTCGCGAAGTCCCTCGGATTTCGTGCGCTCGAGGAGTTCTCCCGAGAAGCTAAGAGGCTGGCGGGCAAGCCCATCATAGCTGTCCGGTGGTGCATGCGTCCGCTGGGTGGTCATAAGGATTCGGCCTACGACATCGCCTCGTTCACAAAGTCCGACGCTGTAGACGTGATTGTGCCGCAGCCTACGTACGGACAGCGGCTCCCGACGCTTGCACAGGGCGTGAGGCTCCCGTGCCAGACGCTTCACCGTCATGGCAAGATGATGTGGTACGAGTTTGATCTTCGCACGTACGGTGCGCTGGAGCGATGGGCGAAAAGCGTAATGTCCGCAAAGGGGCTGGGCATCGCGGAGGATCTCCCGATGTGGCAGACCGTATTCCGCAAGCATGCCGGCATCATGCTGGCGCAGCGCATGGGCTGGTGGCTATACGACATGGCTGGCGGGTGGTTTTATCCCGAGGAGATTGCCGCCGACTGCGGCGAAGTGTTGTCGTTCTGCCGCGAGATGCAGACGGTGACGCCTGATCCGTGGCGACCCGACGTCGCTCTCGTCGCCGACGAGCGGGCAATTGCGGCATATACGCTTGCAGACCCGAAGCATGCGGGTAATCTTGTCATGAAGCAGTGGCCGCGTACGGCGGCGTCGGGCGTCCCTTACGACTTCTACCTCGCTGAAGACGTCTACGGGGAGCCAGATGCGCTGAAGGGCTACAAGGCGGTCGTACTCTGCGGATACCTGGAGCCCGATGTCCGGCAGAAGGCTTTCAAGGACAGGCTTGCAGCGTTCGGCGCAAAGACGTTCGTCGTGCCGCCGGACGGCTATCAGCCGGAAGCGTTTCATGACTTCGTTGTGAAGGCTGGCGGATACGCTGCAATGCGTCCAGGAGTTGCGCAGGTGGACATGAACGGCGACTTTGCGTCAGTCCACTGCATCGTGCCAGGTCGGCACGACTTCCGGCTTCCGTTCCCGGCGAGGGTCGTTAACGTGAAAAGCAGTCTTGAAGAAGAGGTCAAGGGCGACGTTCTGCCGCTTGTTATGTCTGCCGGAGAGACGTGTTGGTTCCGCATTTACAGAAAGGAGAAGAGATGAAATCGTATCGTATGCTTCAGGCTGTTTCCGCTGCGTTTTGCCTTGTCGTTGTGCTGGCATGCCCTTCTGGTTTGGCGGGGGCCGCAGGTGTCGGTCGCGAGGGCAGCCTGGAGCAGCGGATCGAGCGCGTGATGGCGGTGAAGGACGACACTGTCGCCTCGCTGAAGGTCACTTTGCACACAAAGGCCGATCCGGAAGGGAAGGATCCCTTGGAAATGTGGCGTGCGGAGGAAAAAGAGAAGGTCGAGCTTAAGGACGCGTTCGTTCGCGTGGACTTTTCGCTGTCGCCGGAGAAAGGCAGCGACATCAAATGTCGCGCCGAACTTCCGCTCCCGGAGAAGTGGGACGGACGCATGTGGGGCCAGGGCAACAGCGGCAGGGCCGGCTCGATCCGTTCGCTGGCAGGCTACCTGGCCGCAGGTACCGCTGCCGTCACTACAGACCTCGGCACGAGTTCGGTGGCTGACAAGGGAATTGAGTCTGCCGACGTGGTGTGGCCGCCAGCCATCCTGCGCGATTTCCACTGGCGGGCGACGCACCTCATGACCGTCTACGGCAAGCGCATAGTCGAGGCGTTCTACGGGAGGCCGGCGAGCAAGGCGTACTTTGCCGGCGGATCGACGGGCGGGCGCCAGGCGATGAGCGAGGCGATCCGCTATCCCGAGGACTACGACGGCTTTCTAGTGAGCCTGCCTGACAACAGTGCCGCAGTGAACGAAATCGCCGCCTGGCATCTGTGGCGGCAGACCCATGACGCTAAAGGCAAGTCGCTTTTCACTGCGGATGAGATGCGCGTGGTGGCGGATGCTGCGGTGCATTATCGTGCGAAGACGGACCCCGCTCCTTACGCAGGGCGTATCCTCGCCGACGCCCGTTTCGACGAGGCGGAGATTGACGGGTTCCTCGCGCTCGCGGCGGAGAAGTGCCCGTCGCTCGCTAAGGCTGACAAGATTGCACGGCTCAAGTCGCTCTACATGCCGCTCATGCATGACGGGAAGTGCTACTTTAGCGGCTACGCGCCTGGTTCGTATCTCGGAAAGAACATGGAATGGCATGGCCTTGTCTCGCTGAGATTCTTCCTGGTGGAGAAAGGGTTCGACGTGGCAAGGTGGGCGGAAGTCGGATGGAAGGAGATCGACATGTACCTGCGTGAGCGGGCTCCGGAGTTCAACGCCTGCTCGCCCGATCTCGATGCGTTCAGGAAGCGCGGCGGCAAGATCATGATGTCCCTCGGCTGGGAGGACCAGACCGTGCCGCCCATGCCTGTCGTCGAGTATTACGAGCGCGTGTGCGAGCGCAGCGGCGGACTCGAAGCCACGAAAAGATGGTTCCGCCTCTTCTGCATTCCCGGCTGTGCGCATGGCGGCGGCAAGGGGCGCGCGATGACAGGGACTCCTAGCGGCGTCAGGGCTCGCAGGCTGCTGGTGCTGTGGTGCGAGAACGGACAGCCGCCTGAGATGCTTGACTCCTCGTGGAAGTCCAAGAAGCTGGACATGCCGATTGCTGCCTACCCAGGCCTCTATGTCAAGGACGCGGCTGGAAAATGGAATGTCATGCAGGTGAAACGCAGCGTTCCGCTTATAGACGGAGCGTGCCTTGAAACAAGGAAGACGACATGCGACGCGAAGTCGTTCGGCGCTGCCGGGGACGGGGGCGCGAAGGATGTTGCGGCGCTTCAGCAGAGAGTGTCCGGAAAATGAAAGCAGCGACCTTTGGCTTTTCTGTTTTGATTGGTTGGCTGGGCTTGGCGGCTTTGGCGGCTTGCACGATTCGCCCGGAGGCGAAGAATGATTCTGCCCAGGCGTGGCAGACGCGCATCAAGGCGGTGGAAGACAGACTCTGCTCCGTCACGAACCTTGTCGTGATCGATGCCAAGACGGGGCTTGTGCGCGTGGACTTTGTGCTGCGGGCCGAGCCAGAAAGCGTCGTCAGGTGCCGGGCCGAACTTCCATCACCGGAGAAATGGAACGGTCGCCTGTGGGGCGTGGGGAACAGCAGCCTTGGCGGCTTTATCCCGAAACTCCATGCGTACACCGCCACAAGGGCTGCCGCCATCACCACGGATATCGGAACTTGGGCGATGGTGGTGGGCAAACGGGATCTCGACACCTGGCCTTTGGCCGTTCGGCGCGACTACAGCTGGCGGGCCACGCACCTGATGACCATCTACGGCAAGCGGATGGTCGAGGCGTATTACGGAAAGGCACCCAGCAAGTCGTACTTCCATGGCGGATCGTGCGGCGGACGGCAGGCGTTCAGCGAGGCGATTCGCTACCCGGCGGACTACGACGGGATAGTGACGCATCTGCCGGCCAACAACTACATGGCGAACAGGTTCAACGCCTGGCTTGCCTGGCATTACACGCGAGACAAGAACGAGAATCTCGTGTTCACCACGAATGAGATGCAGACGGTGGCCGATGCGGCGGTGGAGTACAGGGCGGCGAGCGACCCAAAGCCCTACGCCGGTCATTTCCTCGCGGACGGGCGGGCCACGCCGGAGGAGGTGGAGGCGATGCTCGCCTTGGCTGCGAAGAAGATGCCGTCGCTCTTGGATGGCGACAAGATGGCGCGCCTAAAGGCGCTCTACACGCCGTTCTGCGTGGACGGCAAGTGCCTGGCGACGGGATTCGCTCCCGGCACGTACCTCGGCCAGCGCATGAAGCGTTCGGCGGCGAAAAGCTGGCAGTCCGTCATGGAGTTTGCGGAATGCGACGGCGACTGGTACAACGCCAACGCCGCAGACCTCACGCCGTTCTTCGCGCGCGGCGGCAAGATGATGATTCTCGCGGGATGGGAGGACCAGACCATTTCGCCGCTCCCGATCGTGGACCATTACGAGCGCATTTGCGCGTTCGAGGGCGGGCTTGAGAAGACGATGGAGCATTGCCGCCTCTTCTGCGCGCCGGGCGTCGCCCACGGCGGCGGCAAGGGACGCGCCACGCAGGGCGGCGCGGGAAAGGTGTGCGCCGCTTACGGGCACAGGGCCATTGTCGAATGGGTGGAGAATGGCGTTGCGCCGGATCGGATCATGGTGGAGGACAAGCCGCGCGGCACTACCTTCCCCGTGGCGACCTATCCCGGGTTGTTCGTCCAGAACGGCAAGGGCGAGTGGACGCGCACGGAACGTCCGCGCTCGAAGCCCACGCTCGCGGAGATCACCTTCGCGTGCGACAGAACGCCACCGGGCGCTGTTGAGCCCTGAGCGTCCGACGTCCTGCGCACGGCGGCTGAGGGAAAGGGCGAAACTGACGACCGCCGAAGAGGCGTCTCATGCACTGCTTACTGGTTCAGCGCGCGGACGGGGTCCTTCGACGCCGCGAACAGGGCCGGAATGAACGAGGCGAGAAGGCCGAACACGAAAACCAGTCCGACGACCCAGAAGATGTCCGAGACTATGAGCCTGTGGGGAATGGCGGCAAGGCCGTAGACTGAAGCCGGAAACACCTCGAGCCCCATCTTGGCGAGCCACTCAACGATGCTTTGAAGGTTAGCAAGCACCGCCCACGACGCCAGGAGCCCAAGCGCGATTCCGATTCCGCACTGGATCATTCCGTGCACGAGAAAGACTTTCATGATCTGTCCGCTTCGGAATCCGAGCGCCTTTAGAAGGCCGATCTCCGGCGTCTTCTGGACGGTCAGCACGAGCAGCGTGTTCATGACGCAGAAGACGGCGACGAGCGAGATGAGCGACAGCAGCAAGGCCGTCATGTTCTTCTCCACTGCGAGGGCGTTGAATATCTCGCGGTCAGCCTCGCGCCAGGTGACCTGCCGAAGTTGCGGCGCATATTCGGCGATTGCCGCGCAGAGCGCGTCGAACTTGGACTTGTCCGTCGGGCAGTCGGTCTTGACGTGGATGGCCAGCACCCCGTTCTCCATGCCCATCAGGTCGCGGACGTTTGCCAGCGACGCCACTACGTAGCCAGAGTCGTAGTCGTGCTGGCCGCAGGAGAAGATTCCGACGACCTTCCATTTGACCGGCAGGTAGACCTCGTCTCGGGATACGAGCGTCTTCGGAGAATAGACTACCACCTCGTCGCCGACCCAGACGCCAAGAGTCCGTGCTGCGGTAGAGCCCATTACGATCGAATCACCCGACAGGTCGAACGTTCCCGCGACCGGCGACCCAGTCCGGTACGCCTTTGTGAACTCGTCACCGTCTACGCCAAGCATGACAGGTGCAAGCACCCTCCCTCCGTGGGACAGCAGGACACGCGTATCGATCTCGGGCGTGACGCAGGTGACGCCTGGGACGCTCCTGATCTTCGACGACAGCTCGTCCTCGCCGTGCACGGCATATCCGCTCGTGGGCAGAAGCGATACGTGCGGCTTGAAGTCAAGTATCTTTTCCTCCCAGATGTCGCCGAATCCGGTCATCACGCTGCGCACGATTATGACCACCGCCACGCCGAGCATGACGCCCAGCACGGAGACGCAGGTTATGACCGAAGCGACCGAGCGCGTCGGCTTCAGGTACTTCGTGGCAAGAAATAGCGGAAAGTTCATACGCATATTATACCAAACCCGGCGGGGATGTGGCACGGATTCCGCCGGATGGCCCGGTTTGTGATATAATATCCAATCACTATGGAAACGAAAAAGAATCCTTTCAAGGCCGAGATCGCCGAGATGCTCGACCTCGTCGTGAACTCGCTCTACTCCAAGAAGGAGATATTCCTGCGCGAGCTGATCTCCAACGCCTCCGACGCGATCGACCGCGCCAAGTTCCTGGGGCTCACCGACAAGTCGTTGATCGCCGACAGCCCCGAGTGGAAGATACAGATCGCCGCCAACCGCGAGGCTAAGACGCTGATGGTGTCCGACAACGGCATAGGCATGGACGCCGATGACCTGGAGAACAACCTCGGCACTATCGCGCGTTCCGGCACGAAGAAATTCCGTGAGATGCTGAAGGAGAAGGGAGGGGAGTCGCTTCCTGAACTGATCGGCCAGTTCGGCGTCGGGTTCTATGCCGCGTTCATGGTGGCCGACAGGGTGACGGTCGAAACGCTGAAGCGAGGCACCGAAGCTCCGCTCAAGTGGGAGTCAGACATGTCGGGCGGCTATACTGTCTCCGATGGCGAGCGTGACTTCCCCGGCACGTCCGTCACGTTGCATCTGCGGGACGACCAGCTCGAATACCTGGACTGGTGGAGGGCCGGAGAACTTGTGAAGAAGTACTCCGACTTCATCGCGTATCCGATCTACTTCCGCGAGATCGTCAAGGAAACTCCGCCGCCTGCAGACGAAAAGGCCGCAAAGGCGGCCGAGGAGGAGAAGAAGCGCCGCGAAGAACGCGAGGCGAAGCCGCTGAACACGATGGTCGCGCTCTGGAAGCGCGCCAAGAAGGACGTCAAGCAAGAGGAGTACGACGAGTTCTACAAGCACCTCACGCATGACTGGGAGGCGCCGTTCGAGACGATACCGTTCTCCGGCGAGGGTGCCGTCGAGTTCAAGGCGCTCCTCTTCCTGCCGAAAAAGGCGACGATGGAGCTGTTCATGCCGCAGCAGAAGCGCGGCCTCTCGCTCTACGTGCGAAACGTGTTCATAGGCGACGACATCGAAATGCTGCTTCCGAACTGGCTCAGGTTCGTGAAGGGCGTTGTCGACTCCAGCGACCTGCCGCTAAACGTCTCGCGCGAGATGTTGCAGGACGATGCAATCGTCCAGAAGATCAAAAGTGCCGTCACAGCCAAGGTGCTCTCGACGTTTGAAGACCTTAAGAAGAAAGATGCGAAGCGTTATGACGAATTCTGGTCCGCCTTCGGCACGGTCGTGAAGGAGGGAGTCCACACCGACTATGCGAACGCCGACCGCATCAAGAAGCTCCTGAAGTACCCGACCGCCCGTTCGGACACAGGCAAGACCGTGTTCCTGGAGGATTACGTGAAGGACATGGCTCCCGGGCAGAAGGACATCTACTACCTCTGCGCCGAGCGCGAGGAGGACGCGCGCCGCGCCCCGCAGCTGGAGGCCGCGCGCAAGCACGGCTGCGACGTGCTGCTGTGGTGCGATCCGGTAGACGACTACCTCACCGAATCCCTGCGCGAGTTCGACGGCAAGTCGTTCGTGGATGTCGCCAAGGGTGACGTGCAGTTCGGGAGCGACGACGAGAAGAAAGCCGAGAAGGAGGCGAACGAGAAGGCCGCAGCAGACCTCAAGCCGGTCCTCGAGCGCGTGAAGAAGGAGCTTGGCGACAAGGTGTCGGACGTGCGCGTCTCGACGCGTCTCACCGACTCTCCCTGCTGTCTTGTCGCGCAGGAGCATGCCCTGCCGCCGTCAATGGTGCGCATGATGCGTGCGATGAAGCAGGACGTTCCGGACGAGAAGCGCATCTTCGAGATCAACGCCTCCCATCCGCTTGTCGCGAAGCTGAAGGGCCTGGAGGGCGCCGCGTTCGGCGATGCGGTCGAGCTGCTCTATGACTCCGCGCTCATCGCAGAGGGCTCGCCAGTCGCTGACGGGGCCAAGTTCGCGAAGCTCCTCGCCGACCTGATGATGAAGTAGGGTTGGCGATGGTTGTCGATTTCCACAGCCACCACTTCCCTGCCGCGCTCGCAGTGCGGGCTATGGCCGGGATGTGCCGCAAGACTGAGGGCACGCTCTGGCCGACCGGAGACGGCACGCTCGCAACGCAGCTGGACGCGCTTGACCTCGCTGGGGTCGACATGGCCGTGGCGTGCCCGATAGCCACAAAGCCGCAGCTCTTCGACGGTATCCTGCAGGGTGCCGTCGCGCTCCGCGACGGCGCCTTTGGCGAACGGGCACGGCGCAAGATCGTTCCGTTCGCCTCAATCCATCCTTACGATCCGGATGCTGCCAGTCATTTGGAACAGATTGCCGCGGCTGGAATAAAGGGCGTGAAGTTCCACAGCTACTATCAGGATTTCTCGCTTGCCGATCCGGCGGTTCGCCCGGTTTTCGAGAAGATTGCAGATCTGGGGCTTGTCGCGATATGCCACTGCGGCGGCGACGTGTGTTGGCGCGGAGTGCGCGGCCTTTGCGGTCCTGGCGAGGTTGCGGAGCTGCTGAAACGCGTTCCGGGCCTTAAGCTTGTCGCCGCCCATCTCGGCGGTTGCTGGGACTACCCTTCGCTCGCGACAGACGTGCTGCTCGACACCGGCTGCTTCATCGACACGTCGATGCTGCACAGCTGCTGGCATAAGGACGAACCGGTGCGCATCTTGCGGTCATGGCCGCGCGAACGCGTCCTTTTCGGCACGGACTTCCCTTGGTCGCACTACCCGGAGGCGATGCGTTGGGTCCGTTCCGTCCGCGATCCAGCGGACTGGCCGGACGTCTTCGGCGGCAACGCCTGCCGTCTGCTCGGCCTCGCATGAAATCCCCCGTCTGCGCGAATTTTTGGTATACTACGCAAAACACAAAACGGCCTCTGGCCCGAAAGGGCGTGCGGGGCGCAAAAACAAGGAGTGAAACAAGCATGACGATCAAGGAAGTGAAGGCGCGCGAGATCATCGATTCCCGCGGCAATCCTACGGTTGAGGTGGACGTGGTTCTCGATGACGGAACGCTGGGCCGCGCGGCGGTTCCGAGCGGCGCGTCGACAGGCGTCAACGAGGCTCTCGAGCTGCGCGACGGCGATTCGAAGCGCTATCTCGGCAAGGGCGTTCAGAAGGCGGTCGCGAACGTCAACAAGGTCATTGCGCCCAAGCTCGTCGGGCATTGCGCGTGCGACCAGCGCGGCATCGATGCGCTCATGCTCAAGCTGGACGGAACGCCGACGAAGTCCAAGCTCGGCGCTAACGCGATTCTCGGCGTCTCGCTCGCTGTCGCCAAGGCTGCCGCGAACGCGCTCGGCATGCCGCTCTACCGCTATATCGGCGGCACGAACACCTATACGCTGCCCGTTCCGATGATGAACATCATCAACGGCGGCGCCCACTCCGACGCCCCGATCGCGTTCCAGGAGTTCATGATCCGTCCGGTCGGCGCCAAGAGCTTCAAGGAAGGCCTGCGCTGCGGCGCCGAGGTGTTCCACAACCTCAAGAAGGTCCTGAAGGCGCGCGGTCTTTCCACCGCTGTCGGCGACGAGGGTGGCTTCGCTCCGGCGCTCGACTCCATCGAGGATGCCCTTGACTGCATCATTGCCGCAATCAAGAAGGCCGGCTACAGGCCGGGCAAGGACGTCATGATCGCCATGGACTGCGCGTCCAGTGAGTTCTTCAAGAACGGCGTCTATGACTACACCTGGAAGGAAGGCAAGAAGGGCAAGAAGCTCAAGAGCGCCGAGCAGGTGAAGTACCTTGAGGAGCTTGTCAAGAAGTACCCGATCGACTCGATTGAGGACGGCATGGCCGAGGGCGACTGGGACGGCTGGGTGGCGCTCACGAAGGCCATCGGCGCAAAGTGCCAGCTCGTCGGCGACGACCTGTTCGTCACGAACGTCAAGTACCTTGAGAAGGGCATCAAGCTCGGCGCGGCCAACTCGATCCTCATCAAGGTGAACCAGATCGGTTCGCTCTCCGAGACGCTCGATGCCATCGAGATGGCGCACCGTGCCGGCTATACGTCCGTCACCTCGCATCGTTCGGGCGAGACGGAGGATGCGACCATCGCCGACATCGCCGTCGCGACGAACTCCGGGCAGATCAAGACCGGATCGATGAGCCGCACCGACCGCATCGCCAAGTACAACCAGCTACTCCGCATCGAGGAGGAGCTTGGCGCCAAGGCGGTGTACGGCTACAAGAAGGTGAAGTAAGGCTGGCTTAAGGCAGCAAACAAGCAGCCGCGCGGGACGAATGCCCCGCGCGGCTGTCGTTTTTGTCGGCAGTCCCCGTGTATTAGAACTGGTATTGCACCGAGAGAACGAATCCGCCGCCGACGCCGAGGTCTTTTGTCTTGCCGTAGCGGTAGAACTTGTCCTTGTCGCCCGTGTAGGCGTAGGCGCCGACGAGCGTCAGGGAGTCGGTCACGAACCACGCGACGTGCCCGTCGAAGTAATCGTGGTTGGTTATGCCGTCGCCGACGTTCACCCCCTGCTTGTACTCGAAGCCGATCGCAACCTGCTCGACCGGGATGAGATCGATGTTGGCGAACACTGATGCGCCGTAGTCGTTGTGACCGACGACGCCGTTCACCACCTCGTCCGAGAGCAGTCCGCCGACGGATATCAGCACCGGGATGGGGGTTTGCGTGATGAGCTTGGACGCCACCACGTAGGCGTCGAATCCGTCGTGGTCGAGCCCGAGCGCATCGACAGTCTTGGAGTCGGTGTACTTGTACACGCCGCCGACGGCCAGGGCCGGCACCCACGAGGTGTCGAACGCGTTCTCGTCGAGGAAGCGGAGCTTCGCGCCGACGTTGTAGGAGTTTATGGCGTTGTCTCCGTAATTGTCGGCATTGACTAATCCGTAGCCTCCGGAGATCTCAAGCCGGTCGAAGAGCGTCACCGCAGTTCCGAGCGCGAACCAGTTGATCTCTGCGTCCGTGAGGTTTACATACCACGCGCCGACCTGCGGACGCGATATGACGCCATTCAGGGCGGAGTGTCCTACGGCGTTCGTCGTGTCTCCCCCGTCCTTGTCCCACGGCAGGCCTGCCGTGTACGCGAGCGGGTTGAAGGCGATGCCTCCTGTACCCTGCAGGTTGTTGAGCGGCACGCCGGCGAAGAGCGAGCTTGCGGCGGCTGCGATTCCGGCGACTGTGGCGATCTTGATGTTTTTGATGTTGTTCATTGTGTGAGTTCCTTTCTGTGGTTGACGCTGCACATTATAGCGCAACCGGCAGCAAAAGGATAATTGGATTATTTTTAAGTAGCAAATAGGGATTTCCTATGACCGTTTTTGCTTGTCACCATGTCTCCTGGACGCCAAGGGATCTACTCTGCGCGGCATGCTGATGAAAAAAACACCCTGCCTCGGCCGTTTCCGAAGCAGGGTGATGGTGATGCCGTTAGTCGGCGCTTCAGATTGCTGCAAGCGCTTCGTCAAGTGCGGCGATGATGTCGTCGACGTGCTCGAGGCCGATCGACAGCCGTATCAGCTCCGGCAGGACGCCGCCCTTGCGCAGGTCTTCGTCGCTGAGCTGCGAATGGGTGGTCGACGCCGGGTGGATGATGAGGCTCTTCGCGTCGCCGACGTTGGCGAGGATCGAGAAGATGTCGCCGTTCGCCGCGTCAGTGACCTTGCGGGCCTCATCGGAGCCGCCCTTGACGCCGAAGACGACCACTCCGCCCGCGCCGTTCGGCAGGTACTTTGCCGCGAGTTCTGGCTGCGAAAGCGTCGGGTACTTCACCCATGCGACCTTCGGATGCCGTTCTAGCCACTTCGCGACGGCGAGTGCGTTTTCGCTATGCCGTGCGATACGGAGCGGCAGAGACTCCACCCCCTGCAGGAAGATCCATGCTGCGTCAGGTGCAAGCGTCGGGCCCTGGTTGCGTATGCCGACCGTCAGGAGGCGGATGGAGAACGCGATTGGCTTCAGGGGCTCCGGCAGGTCGTGTGCGAAGCGGAGGCCGTGGTAGCCCTTGTCCGGCTCGTTGTAGAGCGCGAACTTCGGGTCGCTCCAGTCAAAGCCGCCTTTCTCCACAACTACGCCTCCGATGCCGGCGCCGTGTCCGCCGATCCACTTTGACAGCGAATGGATCACGAAGTCCGCCCCGTGGCTGAGCGGCCTCAGGAGCGGCGGCGGCGTGAACGTCGCGTCCACCACGAGCGGCAGGTGGTGGCGGTGGGCGATCTCGGCGTACTTTTCTACGTCCGCTATGTCAAGTGCAGGGTTCCCTACCCCCTCGATGAATACGAGCCTGGTTCTCTCGTTGATCGCGGCCTCTACGGCGGCGAAGTCGTTCACCTGCGTGAACTTCGCCGTGATGCCGACATTGGGGAGGATGGCGTCGAACTGGCTGAAGGTGCCTCCGTAGAGGTTGCTTGCCGCCACAATCTCGTCGCCGGCCCTGGCGATGTTCGTTATCGTGAAGTAGATTGCTGCCGTGCCGCTTGCGAGTGTCTGCGCCGCCGCGCCGCCCTCCAGGGCCGCGATGCGCTTGGCGAGAACGTCGTTGGTCGGATTCATCAGGCGCGCATAGATGTTGCCGAGTTCGCGTAGGGCGAAGAGGTCCGCCCCGTGCTGCGAATCGCGGAAGTTGTACGCCGTCGTGCGGTAAACTGGCACCGCCCGCGCTCCGGTCGCGCTGTCGCCGCGGGCATCTTGCCCTGCATGGACCGCCAGCGTCTCGATGTGGTATCTTTTCTCGCTCATTGCCGTTGCTCCTTTCTTTTGATGTCAACGGCAGGTATTATCGCACATCGGGGACTTCAAAGGGTAATTGGAAAATGAATGCGTTACCTATAGGCTGGTCCTATTTCATTGCGTTGGCTGCAACCTTGGCGCGGACGGCGGCGGCGAACGCCTCCCCGGGACGGGAAAGCGGAATGCCGGCGCGACGGACGAGCCCTACGCGGATCGAGTCGTCGAACTTGAGCGGCACTGAGACGATGGCCGGGTTGTAGGCTTTCGCATGTGCGCCGGACGCGACCGTGAAGCCGTGGAGGCCGATGATCAGGCTCGTCATCGTGGCGCGGTCCCTGACTCGTATGTTCTTCTTTCGGTCTATGGCCGGCATTACCTCTTCGGCGAAGTAGAGCGCGTTTTCTACGCCTTGCTCGTACGAGATGTACGGATATGCGTCGAGATCGGCCGGGCTTACGGTCTTCTTCTTCGCAAGCGGATGGGCCTTGCCCAGGAACACGTGCGGCTTGGCCTCGAACAGCTCCTCGAATTCCAGCTCCTCCTTGCGCAGGATCTTGCGTATGGGCCGCTCGTTGCGCTTGGACAGGTACAGTATGCCGATCTCGCTACGGTGGCGCACGACGTCATCGATAATCTCGGCGGTCACTGTTTCGCGAAGCGTGAAGTCATAGGAGCCGGCGTCGTTCGCCTGGACGACCTCCATGAACGCAGAGACGGCGAATGCGTAGTGCTGGCACGAGACGGCGAACTGAGGACGACGAACCGATTCGCCTGTATACTTCTCCTGTATCCGTGCTGCATCGTCAAGTATCTGCCGGGCGGAGGCGAGGAACTCGTCGCCTTCTCGCGTTACGCTCGTCCCTTTCGCAGTGCGCGTGAAGATTGCGACGCGAAGCTCCTCTTCGAGCGTGCGTATTGCCTCGGTGAGCGTAGGCTGCGTTACGAAGCAACGTCTTGCCGCTTCGCTTATGGAACCGCACGATGCGACCGCATCGACGTACTTGAGCTGTTGCAGTGTCATGAACCGCATTATATCATTTTTCGCCAGGCCACTTGAAGGGGGACGCGTGAATTTAGTAGAATGTCCCGCATGGGCGAGCTGGGGATACGCGCCGACGGACGGCGGGGTGCGCATGGCGGGTGAGACCGTCAAGTGCGAGGCGATTTGCCTTGACGTCAGGCCGTGGTCGCGCACGAGCCACGTGGTCGCCTGGCTGACGCCGCACGGACGCATCGTTACGCTCGTGAAGGGCGCGGTGCGCCCGAAGAGCGCGTTTCTCGGGCAATACGACTTGAACTACACGTGCGAGCTCGTGTACTATGCGCGTTCTCGCGGCGACCTTCACGCATTGCGCGAGTGCGCCCCGATCTGCCTGCGAGCGGAACTTCGCGGCGACTACCGGGCCCTGGCGCTGGCGGGCCACTTCCGTCGGCTCGCAGCCGACTTCGCACCGGCGGGTCCGGACTGCGTCGCGTGGCAGGCGGCTCTCGCGGACGCGCTAGACCGACTCTGCCTGCGGCGTCTGTCGTCCGCGGAGGCCGTCGGCGAATTGCTCCGTTTCGAGCTGGCGGTGCTTGCCCTAATGGGGCTTCGGCCCGAACTGGAGGCGGAGTCGGGCGCGTTTGCGCTGCGCGGAGAACGGCGGATGCCGGTTGATCCCGCAGTCGCCGCCTATCTGCGGGATCCGACGCGCCCTGTGGAAAATGTCAGAATCCCCCTTGACGCGGCGCGGGCAATTGGTGTATTCTATCAATTCCACCTGGATTGTGCTTCCGATGTGCGGAGGACTGTCCTGGGGATGATCTGCAAAAAACAGGAAAAGCAGGGGGACAGATGACGATCAAGAATGTTGGTTCCGCATTGCTCGCAGGTGCGATGCTTGCCGGTTGCGGCGGTGGCGGTGAGGCGAAGAAGGCGGATGATTCGGTCGCCGTTTCGGTGAACGGAATCGAGCTGCGCCAGTCCGCCATCGATGCGGACGTGGCGAAAATGATGAACGCGCAGGGCGACAAGATTCCTGCCGATCGGCGCGATTACGCCCGCAAGATGATGGCCAACCAGCTCGTGCAGAGCTTCATCGTGGAGAACGTGCTGGTCGCGAAGGCCAAGGAAGAGGGCCTGACGGTGACGGACGCCGACCGCAAGGATCGCGAGGCCGAGTTCCTCAAGGCCGTCGCAAAGATGCCTGACGCGCCGAAGAGCGTGGACGAGTACTTCAAGAAGTTCCCTCTTGGCGAGAAGCGTGCGCGCGCGGAGTTCGAGAACGGGATCCTGATCGACAAGCTGATCAAGGCGCACCAGGCTAAGGACTCTGCCGCCAAGGACTACGAGGCCGAGGCGCAGAAGATGATCGACAACATCGTTTCGAACAACGCCGCCGCCGCTACGTCTGAGGCTGACGCGCTCAAGAAGATCAAGGACCTGAAGTCCCAGCTTGACAAGGTTGCCGAGAAGGACCTGCCGGCGAAGTTTGCCGAGCTGGCGAAGGCGCACTCCGCGTGCCCGTCCTCTGCGAAGGGCGGTGACCTTGGCGAGTTCACCCACGGCCAGATGGTCAAGGAGTTCGACGAAGTCGCCTTTGCCCAGCCGGTAGGCAAGGTGTCCGACCCGGTAAAGACGCAGTTCGGCTATCATCTCGTAATGACGACGAAGAAGACTCCTGCCGTCGAGGCAAAGGACGGCAAGTCTGCAGCGCCCGAAAAGGTGCAGGCCAGCCACATACTGGTCAAGGCCCAGTCGGCGCAGAAGGTCCCGTCGAAGGCGGACATGATAGACCATATGAAGAAGAACGACGAGCGCAACTTCATGCAGAAGTTCATAATGGATCTGATCAAGCTGGCGAAGATCGAGGCTAGCGAAGAGTTCAAGCAGTTCCTTCCGGCCAAGGACGAGCCGCCTAAGGCCGATCCGAAACCTGCGAAGAAGGCTGAGTCCGCGAAGAAGGCCGAACCGGCGAAGGAAGCTTCGTCCGCAAAGAAGGCCGAGCCGCAGAAGAAGGTTGATGCAAAGCCTGTTGAAAAGCAGGCGGCGAAATGATATACTACGCGCCCGTCGAAAGGAAGAAGAAGAAATGAGCCAGCATGCATCGCTTAAGAGTTCGGGAAAGATTACGTCCAGGCGCAACGTTCTGAAGCGCTTTGAGCGCGTCAACCTTCTGCAGAAGCGCGGAGAGTGGAAGGAAGGCAGCCGCGGCCTTGGCCTGAAGAAGACCAAGCCTGAATAAGGCCGGCACCCTTTAATTTATTTCGCAGTCACGATTCGTCCTTCAAGGGTTGAGTCGTGGTGTACTTTTGTGACGAAAATCTTCACCAGGGAGCGTCGTTCGGCAATGCCGACGGAGCGGCAGCGCAGGTATTCGCCGGTCCAGCCTTCGCACTTGCGGGTGCCTTCAACGATGACCTCCACGGTCCGTCCGAAGAACTTCTGAGCGAACTTAAGCCGCTTTGCGTCAGCCAGTTCCGCGAGGCTGTGCGCGCGCAGCGAGCGGATGGCCTTGTCGACCCTGCCGCCGAGTCCGGCGGCGACGGTGCCAGGCCGCTCCGAGTAGGGGAAGATGTGGGCGTTCGTGAAGGGGAGTCGCTTGAGCAGCCCCTTTGTCGCACGAAAGTCTAGTTCGGATTCGCCGGGGAACCCGGTCATCAGGTCGCAGCCTAGGCCGAGGCTGGGCATAACCTTTTCGGCTGCTTTCGCGAGTTCCTCCACGTCGTTTACGCCGTAGGAGCGGCGCATCGCCTGAAGGATGCGGTTGGAGCCGGACTGGACGGATATGTGCAGGAACCGGCAGACGTTGGCGTGCGACGCCATCGCTTGAACGGTCTCTTGTGCGCAGGCTCCTGGTTCCAGCGAACCCAGGCGGATGCGCGCACGCTCGCCGGTAAGTTCGGCAAGACTTGACAGAAGGTCGGGCAGACGCCGGCCGTCGGACGCGTAAAGCGCGAGGTTGCAGCCTGTCACGACGATTTCGCGGTAGCCGGCGTCCAGGAACCTGCTGGTTTTGTCCATCACCTCTGCGAAGGGTACTGACGAGGACTTGCCCCGGAACTTCGGCACGATACAGAACGTGCATGCGCTGTTGCATCCGTCCTGGACCTTCAGGTAGGCGCGTGCCGTACGAACGGGAACCGGCGTGTCTCGCGCAGCGGCTGAGATTTTTGCTGACATGGCGGCGAGCGCGGCGGGAACAAACTTCCACTTCTCGGCTTCGATGCATCCGCATATTCGGATCGGGACGGATGGGTAGTGGCGGCGTAGGTGTTCGATCATTCGCTCGCATTCGCGTTGGGCGCGTGCGGTGACGGAACAGCCCCTGACGACGAACAGGTCGGCGTCCTTGTGCTTGTCGGTCGACTCCCATCCCTTGGCAAGGTATTCGGCCTCCATCTGCAGGGCCTCCGCCTTGTTGAGCCGGCAGCCGAAAGTCTCGAAACATATTTTCATCTCTTAAAAGCGAATTATACCAAATTCCGGCGCGCTCGTCGCTTTGACGAAAATTTCACTTGAAATTTCACCATTGACGCGCGAATGCAAAAATTGCTACAATTCGCATGCACGGGTCAAGAGGGCGGGTGCTTTCTGATCTCCGGGCAAGAAACCAGAAGGACAAAAGCAAGATGGAAATCTATGTTGGTAACCTCGCGTACGCGACCACCGACGAGAGTCTCAAGGCGGCGTTCGCGGCATACGGCGAAGTTACCGCCGTTCGCGTCGTAACCGATCGCATGACCGGTCGCAGCAAAGGATTCGGCTTCGTCACGATGCCAGACGCCACTCAGGCGCAGGCTGCGATCGACGCGCTGAACGGACATGAACTCGACGGGCGCACGGTGCGCGTCAACGAGTCGCAGCCCAAGCCTCGCGAGGAGCGCGGCGGCTTCGGCGGCGGGCGCGGCGGCTTCGGCGGACGCAAGGGTCCCGACCTCACGCCCTCTGTGGAGAAGGAGCGCGTCTCCAACTACGATCCCAACAAAAAGCAGTATGTGCGCCAGAA
>JAFWKK010000041.1 GCA_017514235.1 Kiritimatiellia bacterium
CGACGGGAGCGGGAGCATTATACCAAAACGCCGCGATCCCGGACGAAAAAACCTTTACGCCCTCACTGCGCCCGCTCCGAGCCTGAAACTTGCAAAAGCAAACGCAACTTCAACGGCAGAAATGGCACTGACGCTGCATGGCCTTGCCTAAACTTTCGTTTACTTTTTCAATCGTCAAATTGTACGCGGGCGCGCATGATGGGCATCGACGCCCGGTCAAGGAAGCCGCGCCGACGCATAACGGTCGTGTCCGGCGAAGTCCTTCTCTATCGCAATCCGCTCGAACCCATAGTCGGCCATGAGCCGGCGAAGCGCCTCGCCCTGACCCTCGCCAATCTCGAAGAACACCGCCCCTTCCGGCTTCAGCAGGTTGACGGCGTCGCCAAGGTAACGGTCGTAGAAGTCAAGCCCTTCCGGCCCGCCGTCCAGCGCAAGGCGCGGCTCGAAGTCGCGAATGCGGCTGTCGAGCGCGTCGCATTCCGCAGTCGAGACGTAAGGCGGATTCGAGACAATCACGTCCACGCACTGCGGCTCGTCGAAATCGTCCAGACCGTCGGCGACGGCAAACTTCACGCGTGCGTCAAGACCGCACCTGGCGGCATTCTCCTTCGCAAGTGCGACAGCATCTTCGCTGACGTCGGTTCCGAGCAGAACGGCATCGCCCTTGTACTCCTGAGCGATGGATAGGATTATCGCACCGGTTCCCGTGCCCACATCGACGACGAACGGCGGCACGTCGCATGCGGCGCGACGCTCGGCAAGATGAGCGAGAACGCGCGTGACAAGCTCCTCCGTCTCGGGACGCGGGATCAGCGCACGGCTGTCGCACGCAAGCGTCAGCCGCCGAAAGTCCCACTCGCCAAGCACGTACTGCAAAGGCTCGCCGCGGACGAGCCTGGCCATTCCGCGGCGCATGGCCTCAAGGTGTCGCGGCGACGGCTCGCCAGACAGCGCCGCGGGAAGTTCCCCGCGTCTCTTGCGCAAAAGCCTCGCTACGAGCAACTCGCCCGCCGTGCGCGGATCGGGTACGTTTCTCGCGGCAAGGTACGCCTCTGTCTTGGCGATGACTTCCCGCCAGTCCATCAGAACGGCATGTCGTCCAGATCTCCCGCATCAGCCGGGAGGTCAGGCTCGGCAGGCGCCGGCACAGGCTCGGTGCTGGACCCGTCCGCATTCAAGACCTCGATCTTGAGCCCGGTGAGGTCTACGAAATACTGCACGCCCTTCTGCCCCTCCCAGCGGCGGCCGTCTATGGCGAAATGCACCTTCGCGCGCTGGCCCTTCTGTATGCCGTCCAAAAGCGAGCAGTTGTCTTTCTTGAACGAGAACTTCACCGGGTTCGGGTACTTCGACGGCGAGTCGACGTCGTTTCCGATGATGATCTCACGCTTGGTGAAGCCGCTGGCAAACGTCTGGACCGGCAAGACTTCCTCCACAACTCCCGTATAATCAAAGAACTGCGACATTTACTGATTCTCCTTTGGCGTCGTATTATATCAAATTTTCACCATGGCGGCGGCGAAGGCCCCGTCGTGCCCTGTCTTGAACGGCAACGACTCTTCAGCCCTGTCCAGGCGGAACTCATGATGCCTGGCGAGAAACGCTTCGACCTGTCCGCCGTTCTCCTCCGGCTCTATGGAGCAAGTCGAGTACACAAGCCGTCCACCGGGCGCGAGCCGCGCCGCAGCCTTGTCGAGTATCTCAGCCTGCAGGCTGACCAGCGAGGCCAGCTTCGCGGGCGACCAGTTCCACCGTGCGTCGGGCCGTCGCCGGAAAACGCCGGTGTTCGAGCACGGCACGTCCGCAAGGACCTTGCCGAAGGTGCCCGGCGCTTCGTCAATCGACGACACGACCGCGACGCTGCCGTCAAGACACGTGCGACGCAGGTTCTCGACAAGCCTGCGGCGACGCACGGGATTCACCTCGCACGCCGTAACGGAAGCTCCGCGCCATGCGATCTGCACCGTCTTGCCTCCTGGCGCGGCGCAGGCGTCCAGCACGGCGTCTCCGGGCTGCGGAGCAAGAAGCTCGACCGCAAGCGCAGTTCCGGGATCCTGCACTATGAAGTCGCCCTCGGCGTAGCCGGACACGTCCCGAACCCTCGCGCCACGCTCAAGGACCGTGAACGAGCCGTCCTTCCTCGCAAGGTATGTCTCTGCCGGCTCGTTGAACAGACGGCAGAGGCGTTCGGCGTCCTCTGCGCCAAAACGCTCCTTCCAGCGGCGGACCAGTTCCGTCGGAAAGCTCTCCCTCTCCTCCAGCGGAGCGGCGGCGAGCGACGCGTTCACGGCGGCACGGTTGCGTATCAGCGAGTGCAGGACCCCGTTGACGACCTTCGCCACGCTGCGGTTGGGACACGCCTTCGCCGCTTCCACCGTCTCGTTGACGGCAGCATAGTCCGGCACATCCGGCATATAGAGGATCTGGGCCGCGCCTACATAGAGCAAAGCCTCCAGCTCCCCCTTCGGCCACTTCGCCAGCAGTTCGCCGAGGACGCGGCGCAACGGACGCAGACGCCTTATCGCGGTATAGACCACGTCCTGCACGAATGCGCGGTCGGGTCCGTCGGGCAGAAGGTCTGCAGGGAACTCCTTCGCAGCCAACCACCTGGCCACGGCAAACGCCGCAACGCGCCGCGCGTTCCGTCCCGGCGCCTTGCCTTCGCCCGTTCTCACTTGCCCAGGACGCGGCGGAAGTGGTCGAGGATCATAGCGACTCCGCCGTCGCCAGTCTCCTTCGACGCCTTGAGCGCGGACTGCGCGTACCAGGCTGTCTTGTCGAACTCGGCCATGTTCACCGTATCGGGGCAGAGCGACATCATTAGCGACGTCTCGCCTTCGCCGGCGTGGTCGAACGGATACTTCTCAAGAACCTTCGCGTCCATGAGCGCATGGTTCTGTATCCATATGAACGGGTTGGCGTCAAGGTTCGTGTGGTCGGTGTAGTACGACGCGCTCGACGGGTCGCCCCACCAGCCGTCGCCCTTCTTCTCCTCGAGGAACTCCATGATAACCTGCCGCGACGCGAGGCGGAACGCAAGGTCGGTCGGCATGCCGGCGTTGAAGTCTTCGCTCTGGTGGTGCACGAACGTGTGAATGTTGCGGAAGCCCACGTCGAGGAGTCCGCGGAATATCTGGCGCGCGATCGGCACAAGCGCCTGCGAGTCGACGGGAATCGAGCCGCGCCCTTCGCACGGCGCGACGGCGCGCGACGACGCGCCCCAGTAGAAGCTGGGCAGAATCACAACCTCCGCTTCCTTCTCGTACTCACGAAGGGCACGTTCGACGGCAAGCGTGTCCATGCCGACGGGAAGATGCTCTGAGTGGTATTCAAGAACGCCAAGCGGCAGCACCACGGGCGTCCGCTTCTTGATCGCCTCGCGAATCTGCGAGGGCCTCATGAGTTCGTATCGCATTTCGGTTCTCCTTAGTGCGGACCCCTATGCGGTCCGTGCCGTAATTGTATCACAATTCCGCAACCCCGTGTGCCGAAAAAAACAAGCGCGAGCCCGACGAGGGCCCGCGCCTGCCGTTTTCGTCCCGTCTCAGACTTACGCGAGGACGGCGTCCTTCGCAGCCTTGGCGACGCGGAACTTCACCTTCGTGCGAGCCGGAATCTTGATGGCGGCGCCGGTCGCAGGATTGCGGCCCATGCGAGCCTTGCTCTTCGCCTTGATGAGCTTGCCGAGGCCGGGAAGGAGGATTCCCTTCGGGCCCTTGGCGCCAGCATAGGCGATCTTGAGGAGCTCGTCGTACGCGGCGACGGCCTGCTTCTTGCTGATCTGGGCAGCGTCAGCGATCGCGGCCATGATCTCCGATTTGGTGGCAGGAACTTTCTTTGCCATTGTTATGGTCCTTCGTTTGTGTCAGTACTGAAACAGTCGGGAACCCTTCCCTCGTGTCTGATGCGTAATTTACACTATTTTCTTCGCTTTGACAAGGGGGAAATTGTGTTTTTTTTGGAACCCCCTCCACAACAGATTGTATCGGACCGGCGCAAAAACCGTCAGGACGGACACTTCATCTTGTTTCGCCGCGAAGGAAAAAACACAATCCGTTGAATTCGGGAGAGGCGCATTCGGGCTTTGCGTTCGGGCAGCGCGGATGGAACGCGCAGCCGCTCGGCCAGTTCCATGGCGGAGGCACGGTGCCCGGTATGTCGGCAAGCGGCGCGTCCCTTGGCGCATCAAGGCGCGGCACGGCGGCGAGAAGTCCCTGCGTATACGGATGGCGCGGACGGCTCAGCACCGACGCGACGTCGCCTCGTTCTACGATCTCGCCCGCATACATGACGTTTACGAACTTCGCATAGCGCGAGACAAGCCCAAGGTTGTGCGTAATCAGCAGCAGCGCCGTCTTCCGCTCGTCGGCAATTCGCACGACAAGGTCAAGCACGTCGCGTTGCGTCGTCACGTCGAGCGCAGTCGTCGGCTCGTCGGCGACGAGCAGGTCCGGCGACTGCGCAAGCGCCATCGCTATCATCACGCGCTGCTGCTGTCCGCCGGACAGCTCGCACGGATACCTGCGCACCGTAGCGGCAGGAAGCCCAACCGACTCAAGCAGCCGCTCCACCGCATCGGCGCGATCCTGCCTGCTTGCCGTATCTTCATTACGCCTCATGCCCTCCTCAACCTGTCTGCCTATGCGCAAGACGGGATTGAGGCTTTGCATCGGATTCTGGAACACGTAGGCGATGCGAGGCGAACCGATGACGCTGCCGCTTATCTCCGCACGCTCAACAAGACCACCTATTGCAAGCGCAGTCAGCGACTTGCCGCAGCCGGATTCGCCGACAAGCGCGACACGCCCGTTCTCCGGGATGTCGAAGGACACGTCGCGGACAGGCACGGACATCCGACCCTCCATGCGGAAGGCGATCCGCAGATTCCTGACCTGGAGCAACGGGCCTTTCATTCAGCAGGTGCGCCGCACCCGATCAGTTGATCTCGATGACCTTGCCGCCGGCGAGGCGGGAGCGTTCCGCGGCGAAGCAGATGAGATGGCTCTGAAGCGCCTCTTCCGTAGTCTCGCGTATCTCGTCGGGATCGTTCCGCCGGAGTATCCGGATCATCTCTGAGACGAGGTTGAAGTCGCCTCCGCCATGCCGCGACCTGTTCGGGATCCGGTAGACGGAAGGAACGCCAGTCTCGACCGTGTTGCCGTCGAAGCGGCATATGTCGAGGTTCTCGCCGTCGCCTATGATCTCGCCGCGCGTCAGCGCAATGCGCGTGGTGCGGACGTTCTTCTCGGTGAAGCCCGTCATGACGTGGCTCACCGTGGCGCCGCCGTCGAACTCCAGCGTGACCGCCTGGTGGTCGGGCACGTCGTTGTCGGCCTGGTACACGCACTTGCCGTATTCCGTCTCCTCGATCAGCTTGCGCATCGCGTCGTCGGAATGGTCGGCGAACAGGTACTTCAGCTCGTCGTGGTCGACGTACATGTTCCTGGCGCTCCAGACGCACCGCCGCTCGATGTGCGGCGGACAGTCGGCGCAGCGCGTCGCGGCGCCGCGCGGCATGTTCTCGCGCCGGAAGAGCTTGATGGACCCGAAGCTCGTGACGCGCCGGCACTTCCGCCCGATCCACCAGACGAACAGGTCGAAGTCGTGAGAGCACTTCGCAAGTATGATCGGGGAAGACTTCTTCGAGTTCGCCCAGTTGCCGCGCACGTACGAGTGGGCGACCTTCCAGAACCCGGCGGACTCCTGATGCGCGATGGACACGACCTCGCCGAGCTCGCCGGAGTCGATGAGCGCCTTGACGTGGGCGAAGTAGGCCGTGTACCTCAGTATGTGGCCGACGATGACAAGCCTCTTCTCCTCCAGCGCGCACGCTATGACCTCGCGGCACTCCTCCTCGGTCGGCGATATCGGCTTCTCCAGCAGCAGGTGGTAGCCGGACTTTAGCGCCATGATCGCAGGGTCGTGATGGAGCGAATCCGGCATCGTGACCATCACGATGTCGGCCTCGGGGTGGTCGTCAAGGCACTCGCGCCAGTCATTCCAGTAGTGCCTCGCGGGAATAACCTTGGCCTGCACGGGATCCGCCACGCCTACGATCTCAAGCTGGTCGGGATGCTCCGCCGCGTATTCCGCATAGGCGCGCCCGCGATATCCAGCGCCCAGGACGATGGCCTTCAGACGCTTCATTTGCAAAGCCGCAGCTGCTGGTCGCAGAAGGTGCGCACGTAACCGTCATCAGTTCCGGAGCGAGTCCGTTCGAGCGCCGCGACCCAGACCTTGCGGCGGGCCGGAGCCTTCTGGCACTTGGGGCACATCACAAACTGCGTGACGGCGGCAATCTGGGTCAGCGCCAGCGGGTCGCCGTCGTATGACGTTCCGATCTTCGCGAGAAGCGCGTCCGCCGCCTCGTCGGACGTCACGAACGCCGCAAGGACCTCGGGCTTGGTCGCGTCCGCAACGGCCTGAGGGTTCTCACGCTGCCACTCGTAGGCCATGCGGTAGCCGTCATTATGCGCCATGGCCTTGCCGTAGTTCGAAAACGTCGACGGCTCAGACGGCGCAAGCGCAGGCTTTGGCTCGAACGCGCCGTACTTCTCGGTCGCGCACCCCGCCACAAGCAGGACAAGGGACGCGAACGGCAGGAGACGCGATGCTATGGAATTATTCATGGCTCTTGTTCCTTCCTTGAATTCCCTCACCCGAACATTTCCCTGCGCCAAGGCTCACGCATCATGTCTTCCTGGTACAGGAAGCGCTCCGCCGCCTCGTCGCCCTTCGCGTGCAGCGTGTCAGGATCGAACTCGAACCCGCGCCCGAGACGCCACGCTACGATTGCGAGGTTAAACATCGTGGACGATCGGAATCCGTTCGACTCGTTCAGGGCGAACGGAACGCGGCGTTTGCAGGAGTCGATGAAGTCAGTCTGCTGCGGCGCAGGCTTGGGCAGCTCCGCAAGCGTCTTCAGAACTTTCTCCTCAGGCCACCAGCCGCTGGCGTCCCTGATGCGGAGCGTCTTGCCGCCCTCAGCCTTCTTGTACACGCACAGGCCGTTCGACCCCTTCAGCAGGGGCTCGTCGCGCAACGACACGTCGCCGTCAAGAATGACCTCCGTGCCGTCGGCGTAAGTAAGGGTGAACCTGTCGAAGCTGCCGACCGCCTCGGGGTGCTGCTTCAGCCCCTTGTAGTCGATTTTCACGGGGCTCGTTTCGTCCTTGCAGAGGAGGTACTGAAGCGGATCGAGGTAATGCTGAGCCATGTCGCCCAGACCGCCGGAGTCATAGTCCCAGTAGCCGCGGAAGGACGTGCCGAAGCGATGGTCGGTGTACGGCTTCCATGGCGCCGGGCCCAGCCACATGTCCCAGTCAAGCCCGTCGGGAACGACCTGAGCCTTGTCCTGAACGCGCCCGGACCAGCCGAACTTCCACGTGAAGCCCTGGCCTTCGCCGAAGACGCACTTGAGCGGACCCTTGCCCAGGAGCCCGTTCTCCACGATCTGGCGGATCGGCTCGACTGTCGTGCCGAAGCCGTAGAACGTGTCCTTGAACCGGAACCACGTGTTGAGGCGGAACATGCGCTTCTCGGCCTTCACGACTTCCATCACGCGCTTGCCCTCGCCTACGGTGCGCGTCATCGGCTTCTCGCACCAGACGTCCTTGCCGGCCCTCGCCGCCATCACGCTCATGCAGCCGTGCCAGTGCGGCGGAGTGCAGATGTGCACGATGTCCACGCCCGGATCGGCCAGCAGTTCAATGAAGTTCCCGTACGCCTTGACCTTGCCCCAGCCGAGCTTCTCCGCCTTGGCGACGGCCGCCGCCGCCCTAGGCGCATAGCAGTCCGTAAGGCCGACGAGCCTCGACCCCTTGAACGGCAGGTGGTTGGCGCTGTGTGATATCGCTCCGCAGCCGATGATTGCGCGGGCAAGCTGGTTCGAGGGCGCGTCCGCACCCCACAGAGTCTTCGCCGGAATGATGTTGAAGGCCCCGATCGCGGCGGACGCCTTCAGCATCTCTCGTCTCGTCATTTTCATGGCATTTCCCCTAGCCTTACTCGGTAAGGCTTTTAACCGCGCGGGCTATGTCGCCGGGGCGGTCATCGCCGCCCTCGCGCTCCACGACGTAGTTCCCGCGGAACCCGCCTCTCTCAAGCGCCTTGACGAACTCCTTGCCGCCGACCTCGCCTTCGCCCCACGGAACCTCGTCGCCCCATGTGCCGGGGACCTTGGTGAACCGGGCGTCCTTCACATGGATCTGGCGTATCCACGGACGAAGGATGCGCAACGCCTCAAGAGGCTTGCCCTTCCCGTAGAGTATCATGTTCGCCGGGTCAAGGTTTATGCCGAGGCCGGGAACCCTGGCCATGAACTTGGCAAGGTCTTCGGCGGTCTCCTGTCCGGACTCGAGAATCAGCTTCACGTCGTACTTGCGGCACTCGTCGCGCATCCACGAAACCCGCTCCACATACTTCTCCAGCGCCTTGGGGTCGCTCTCGTTAAGGAAGCCCGCGTGCATCAGCATGTACTTGCAACCCAGCTCCTGCGTGAGCTTCGCACCAGCGGAGACGATCTTCTTGTTCGCCTCCCAGTTCTGGTCCGGAACGATGCCGCCCGTCTTGCGGATCGTATCAAGCGTGGTATAGTCTTCGCCGACGGCCGCAACCATCGTCGACATCAGCTTCCACTCGCCGGAGGCTATCTTTGCCTTCACGAACTCCAGCGTCTCCGCCCCTTCGGCCGCTCCGTGACGCTCGTCCGGCGCGATGAACGGCCCCAGCGCGAGCTGTATGCCCTTTACGCCGGCCTTTTCCATCTCCTCCGCAACGCCCTTCATCGGGAGCCGCCAGCTCCAGCTGCAGATGCCGACGCGATCGCGGTCGATGCGTCCGTACCTGACATTGTCATAATGGCACCCGGCCGCGACAACGAGCGCGGCGACCGACAGCAGTTTGATTAATTTACGCATAAGTTGAATTATACCATAAAACTCCGGCCGTCACTTCGCAGCGATGAAGTTGCGCCCGGCCTCGACCGCCTTCAGGTTGAGGTCGAGAAGGTTAGCCTTGCGCGCTGAGATGGTATGCTTAAGGGCGTCCAGCACCGTGTCCGACTTGACGACCTTCAGCTTCTCCACTATCGCCCCGAGGATTATCATGTTCGCGAGCGAGGCGGCCTCCATCGCGGTGGCCATCTGGGTGGCGGGTATGTAGACGACGTCGACGTCGGTGTGGCGCACCTCGCGCGAGATCAGCGACGAGTCGACGAAGATCGTGCCGCCGGGCGCGACCGTGTCCTCGAACTTGTCGAGCGAAGGCTCGTTCATCACCATCAGGACGTTCGGGTGCGCGATGATCGGCGAACCCACCGGCTCGTCAGAGATTATAACCGAGCAGTTGCACGTGCCCCCGCGCATCTCCGGTCCGTAGGAAGGAAGCCAGGAAAGCTCGCGGTCCTCCAGGAGCCCCGCATACGCCAGCACCTTGCCGGAGAACAGCAGGCCCTGCCCGCCGAAACCGGCCATGATAACTTCGCTAGTCATTTCGCCGCCTCCTTCGCCGCCTCGGCGCCCTTGTCCCTGTACACGCCAAGCGGATAGAACGGAATCATCTTCTCGTCGACCCACTGGCAAGCCTTCTCCGGCGTGAGCCCCCAGTTCGTCGGGCACGTCGAGACGACCTCCACCAGCGAAAAGCCCTTGCCTTCGACCTGGTTGGCGAACGCCTTGCGTATCGCCTTCTTCGCCTGCCGCACGTGCGCCACGCTGTTGACCGCAACGCGCTCGAGGTACGCCGGTGCGTCCAGCGCCGCAAGCAGCTCGCAGATGCGTATCGGCATGCCCTGCGTCGCAGGGTCGCGCCCGTACGGCGAAGTCTGCGTGACCTGGCCGATTAGCGACGTCGGCGCCATCTGGCCCCCGGTCATGCCATAGATCGCGTTGTTGATGAAGATCACCGTAACGTTCTCGCCGCGGCATGCGCACGAGACCGTCTCGCACAGACCGATGGACGCGAGGTCGCCGTCGCCCTGGTAGGTGAAGACGATGCGGTCGGGCAGCGAACGCTTGACGCCTGTCGCCACCGCCGGAGCGCGGCCGTGGCTCGCTTCGATCATGTCGCACGCGAAGTAGTCGTACGCCATCACGGAGCAGCCGACGGGCGCGATGCCTATCGTGCGCCCTTCGATGCCAAGGTCGTCTATCGCCTCGGCCACCAGGCGGTGTACGATGCCGTGCGTGCAGCCCGGACAGTAGTGGAGAACCGCGTCAGTCAGGGACTTCGGCTTCTGGAACACGACAGACATCACTTCGCCTCCTTTTCAATAGCGGCGACCACCTCGTCCGTCGACGGTATCATGCCGCCGACACGGTTGCACATGGCCACGGGGCGCGTGCAGCCCGTCGCAAGCAGCACGTCTTCGCGCATCTGGCCCATGTTGAGCTCGACGGTCAGGAAGCTCCTGACCTTAGCCGCCGCCTTAGCCAGCGCCTCCTTCGGGAACGGGTAGAGCGTTATCGGACGCACCATGCCCACCTTGATGCCGCGCTTGCGGCACTCGGCGATCGCGTTCTTCGAGACGCGGGCCGTTATGCCTGTCGAGACGACGCAAATCTCCGCGTCATCCATGAGGTAATCCTCCCAGCGGGCCTCTTCCCTCTCCAGTTGCGCGTAGCGCTCGAAGCGGGAGAGGTTAGTCTTTTCCAGCTCGTCCGGCTTAAGGTAGAGGGAGTTTATGATGTTGTGGGGCCGTTTCATCTCCGTGCCGGTCGTCGCCCACGGCTTGCCCTTCATGACATCCGCGGGATCGGTCTCGTCGGCCGGCAGCACGACCGGCTCCATCATCTGGCCCATCGTGCCGTCCGCAAGCAGCATCGCCGGCATGCGGTACTTCTCGCCCAGCTCGAACGCAAGCCGCGTAAGGTCGGCCATCTCCTGCACCGTCGCCGGCGCGAGGACGATGATGTGGAAGTCGCCGTGGCCGGGGCCGCGCGTCATGAAGAAGTAGTCGGACTGCGACGGCTGGATGCCGCCGAGGCCGGGGCCGCCGCGCTGCACGTTCACGATCAGCGCGGGCAAGTCGGCGCCAGCGAGGTACGACATGCCTTCGGCCTTTAGCGAAATGCCGGGCGAGCTCGAGCTGGTCATGGCGCGGCGCCCGGTAGAGGCGCACCCGTAGACCATGTTTATCGCCGCGATCTCGCTCTCCGCCTGGAGAAACGTGCCGCCGATCTTCGGCATGCGCTTGGCCATGTACGCCGCGATCTCGGTCTGCGGCGTGATCGGATACCCGAAATAGTGACGGCAGCCGCAGCGTATCGCCGCCTCGGCGATCGCCTCGTTGCCCTTCATCAGTGCTTTTTCGCCCATTGCGTCACCTCTCCACCGTTATTACGCAGTCGGGGCACATCATCGCGCACGACGCGCAGCCGACGCACTCGCCTGGCTTCGTCAGTTCCACCGGCGCGTGGCCCTTGTGATTCAATTTCGTCTTCGAGATGGCGAGAATCTTCTTGGGGCATGCGGTCACGCACAGCCCGCATCCCTTGCACAGGTCTTCCCTGAAGGTCAATTTAGCCATTCCTTATGTCTCTCCTTCGCGTATTGACTGCGTATTATACCATAAATCCGCCCCAGCCAACGCAACCACGGATTCACTCGCAACAGCCGCCTGTCAAGCAAGGGAGTTAAGTCAGTACTTGTTTCCTGCATCCTTCATCGGCTGTATCTTGCCGAGGATCGGCACAACGACGCGCTCCCGCCGCACGATCTTGTCGCCGTTGAGGCGGTTAACGTCCGCCTCAAGCCCTATGTCGAAATGAAGCCGGTATATGTTCGAGCCGTTCAGGCTCCTGGCGTCGTAGCCCATGATGTCGGACATCTCCGTGCAGTCCTCCGCAAGAGCCAGTGCGCCGGGCCACAGCCAGCGCACGTGGCTGTCCTTGTCGGGGGTGCGCTCGTTGATCAGCATCTTGCGGTCGCCTACCTGCCATACGAGAAGGCGGATGGACGAGTCAGCCGTGCTGCCGATCGTCGTGCCGACCGTATGCCCGCTCATCTCGACCGAGTTGTACCCGCGCACGTCGCTTTCGTTCAGGCTCATTCCGCTCAGGAGCCCGGAGTAATGGTTGCCGGAAATGTCGGGAGACGCCTTGAAAAGAAGCTTGTCGCGCAGCTCCCGCATGGCCAGCGACAGCTCTGACTCCGCCATTGCCGTATGGAGCATGCGCTGCGCGGAAACGAACGACGCCATAACCGCCGCCAGCACGATTACGCCGATCGACGCCGTGACCATCGTCTCGACAAGCGTGAAGCCCTTCCGGCCACGCGCCGTTCTCCCTATGGCCGCCGTCATTCCAGCACCCCCCTGTCGATCTGGCTCTTGTAGACGGACACCGGATGGCTGTAGTTCGCACTTCCGCAGAGTCCGTTCAGGCACTTGCGGTCACCGGCCGGCCCCCACTCCACGTCCACGTCAATACGCTTCACCTTTACGTTCGTACCGTGCCTGGCGATGGCTCCGGTGCCTTCGCACATGACTACCCGCACGACGACACGCGGATCGCCGCCGGCATGCTCGAAGTTCAGCACCGGACAGTCGTTCGTCGTCATTGCCATAGCCGTGTCGGTCGCCGAGTCGTAGACACGCCCGTCCGCCTGCGCGGGCAGGTCGTCGTAGGACTTGTTCAGCCACTTCCACGCCGTGTCCCACGCAAAGGCGTCCGCAGCCAACAGCTCGGAGTTCTCGTGCGAAATCTTGGCGGAGACGATCAGCCCCTCCATGAGCGCAAGCGTCATGAGCACGGCGATGGCGCCCGCCAGCATCACCTCCACGAGCGTGAAGCCGCCTCTCATGCCTTTCGTCACGGCGACGGCCCTCCCCCTCCCGGAAACGCCGCGCCCAGCCACGCCTCCGCCGCAGAGGGCAGCGTCACGTAGAACCGGCACTTCATAACCTCGGAAAGACGCTCGCGCAACTTCTCGTCCGCCGGATTCGTCAGCGCGACCAGCGCGACCTCGCCTATCCTGGCGAACGGAACGACCCCGCGGATGCGCAGCGTTTCCGCAGGAAAACGGCCCAACAAGTCGGCATTGCGCTCGAACGGCGAGACCGGAACCGGCGGAGTCCCGAACCGGTCGGCGAGAAACGCCAGGCACTTCTCGCACAGCTCGGAATTCTCTTTTTCGAGAATTGCAAGTGCAGAAACGAGAAAAACGCGGCCATCGGACGGCGAGGCGACGATCTGGTCGCGCAGATGCATGGCGTCTTCTTCAGAAGCAATCACCCCGTTGGACCACAGCAGCTCCACGAGCGCAACCTCGGAATCTACGGCGGTTTGCGTCTCCTCCACCGCAAGTTCGGCCGGCGTAAGGGGCTTCGGAGTCTCAGGAACAAGCTCGGGACCGGGAGCGGTAAGGCGGCGAATCTTCAGCACAAGTATCTTCGCCTCGTCCGTATCAACGGTCTCCAATCGCGGCAGAAGATCCGCTGCTGCCGCCAAATCGCCCTGTTTCAGCAGGAGGTTCGCCAGCGAAACGACGGCCTTCTTGCCCTTCTCGACCTCGCCGAGCTGATCGTACGCCACAGCCAGGAACTCCAGCGTGACGCGATCGTCCGGCATCAGCTGGAGCATCTGCTCGAAGTACTTTACGCCTTCTTCGAGGCGCGCGTCGAATTTAGGTGCAGGTTCTGCCATGACAGAACCGACTTAGCAGAAGGCGTGCCACAAAGTCTCCGGAAGGACGTGTTACACGAACCTAATGTGATATGCGTTGCCGTTGAACGTCGCGCCACAGACGTACTGAGTGACGCCCTCGCAGAACTGCGAGTGGTACTCGAAGTGCTTGTGTCCGCAGAGAAGCGCCTTCAGGTTCTTCTGCTTCGGCAGCCATTCGACCAGAGTCTTGTTGATCTTGAGGTCGCCCTTGCCGGGACATGCCGCGAGCCACCCGCTGTGCAGGTCGGCGACGGTCTTAACCGCGTTGCGCGCCCAGTGGTTCGGCACCGACTGTATCACGTCCACCGAATGCTGCGCAAGCTCGGGGGTGTAGAACGGAATGTGGTACGCGAGCACGGTCGGCAGACCCTTCGCGAACTCCTTCTTGATTGCGGAGAACTGAGCCTCGAACATGTCCTTGCTCATCCCCACGTTGTCGATCGTGACGATGTTCACGCCGTTGACCACCTTCGCCGCACAGGGGATGGCATTCGGAAAGGTCTTCTCCATCCGCGCCCGCGCATCCTTCAGCCATTCGCTTTTCGGCGACGGCTTGGCGCTGCCGCTGTACTCGTGGTTGCCGATGGCGTATGTCCATTTAAGCTCAGCCATGTCGCGGCGAACCTGGGCGAGGCCGCCCTCCGTAACGAAGTCCAAGAGATCGCCCGTGTGCAGGATCGGCAAGTTCTTCGCCTTCGCGTAGGCGAGCGCGGCAGCGAACATCTCGACGTTCTTGGGATGCCCGAACACCTTCAGTCGCGTGCGGAAATAGGCGATGTCCTTCTTGTCCGACCTCGCGAAGTCGTCTGAACCGAGCGTCACGAGGTGCGAATCGGAGATGTGCAGCACCTCGAACGGCTTCTTCGCGCCGACCTTGAGCTCAAGCGTCGTCGGCTTGAAGCCCTCCATAATCGGCATGTCAAGGAGCGCTTCGCCGGTCACCTCCGGCTCGTACCACTGCTGCCTGTCGTCTAGCGCGAAAAGAGGCAAGGCCCCTGCCGTCACGAACGCCGACGCCCCCAAGCCAATGAACGATCTCCTGTTCATGTTCTCCATTTTACCATTCCCTTCTTGTTTCGGTTTTTCGTTCATTTCCTGAAGCAAAAGATTTCCATCGCCCCTGGATCCATCCAATACTCATTGGAATAGAGCGAAGCGGCCACGACCGTGCCGTCCGAACGGACGTATTTCACGCCAGGCGCGAGGTCTATCTTCAGCGTAAGTTCCTTGTCGGGGCTGCGATTGACGACCGCAAGGCATTCGTTGCCGCCGTTCCTGAGCAGCGAAACGACCGCTCCTCCGTCCGGCGTCTCAAGCGACTTGACCCACTTGGGCAGGTCCCCCTGTGCAAGCCGCACGGTGCCAGGCGGCAGGAATTCGCCCGTAAGCCGAGTCCCTTCGCCCGGCCATGGAACACCGGTATGCCGAACCTTCTCAACCTTCGCTCCCAGGAAGACGACGGCCCTGGCCTGAAGCTCCCTGTTCACGCGGCGCATCCGTTCGTAGACAGTGGAGCGCTTCCCGTCCGACGCAAGCGGACGCCCGTGCGAGAACATCTTCCCGGGGTCTTTCGGATCGACGCAGTAGTTGTAGTACCACAGGCCCTGCGCACCATAGGCGAGGTTGGAGTTCTGCTGAAGGCGCAGATGCCCCTCCGTCGCGATCGGATAGTCGTTGCCGGGCTTGTGACGGAGCGCACAGGAGATCGCGAACGCCCAGTACGGCCTGCCCGTCCGCTTCGACGTGTCGAGCACAGTCTCAAGCGAATGGTACCAGTTCGTCTGGAGATGGCAGTCGCCCGTCGCCGGGCGGAACGTCGGTGTCGGAAAGAGGCCGGGATTCAGCACCGGGTACTGGTCGAAGCTCAGTACCGGCGTTGGCACCTTCTCGGTGAACTGGCCGACGTATTCCTCGAACGTCGGCACCTTGTACCAGTACTGCATCCTGTCCACGCGCCCGAACCAGTTGACGATGCAGGGATGGACCGAATCAACCGCCTGGATGAGGCGCACGGCACGCCCCAGGTTGTCAAAGTCGTTCACGCTCGGCTCGTCGCGAACGTAGTATGCCATGAGCGCGGGATGATCCTTCACGGCGGCAGCGAGCTGCGAGCCGTCCGCTTCGAACAGCTTGCGGTTCGCGAGAAGCAGCCTGATGCCGGTCCGCTGCGCGATGTCAAGGCACTTGCGCGCCTCTCCTGCGGTTCCGAAGCCCTGCATGAGCGCGGTAAGTCCGCACTCCTTCGCCTCGCGGTAACGCATTTCCAGATTAGGCGACACGGCGCTGAAGCCGCTGTAGCCCATGATCGGCAGCTCATCCGCCGCGAACAGCATCCCTGCCGCAACGAGCGCAGAGCCAAACAAACTCTCTCTAACCATCATTCAACCTTTCAAACTCCTCAAGCCTCTCAACTGAATGAAATCTCGTAGCACTCGCCGTTGAAGTTGCGCCCGGCGATTACCACCGGCACCCTGCCGGCGAACAGGCCCTGCCACTCGAAGTGCAGATGTCCGCAGAGCATCGCCTTGAAGTTGCTCTGCTTCGCCAGGAACGCGAAAAGATCCCTGAACGCATTCGGAGCCTTGGTTTTCTCATAGTCCTCGCCCATCATGTAGTAGCTGTCGAGGTTGTTGGGCTTAGGAAAGTAGCTGGCCTTGCGTTCGCGGTGCATTTCGAGATCGGCCTCGTGAAGCTCCCGCGAGAACGGCGGCATGTGGCACATCAGCACAGTCGGCAGACCCTTGGCGAACTCGGCCTTGATCATCTGCACCATCCTGTCGCGGATGAACCGCGACATCTCGCAGTTGTCGAACGCCACGAAGTTCACGCCGTTCATGACACGCGACGCGACTACGAGCGGGTTGCCTATGGCCTTCTCGTAGCGGGCGCGCAGCTGATCTTCCGCCGCAGCCGTGCGCGGGTTCATGCCAGGCGTATGGAGACCGTGTCCCTCGTGGTTGCCGAGCGACGAAAAGACGTCAACCCCGGCGAACGACCGCTCGATGCAGGCGATGTTCGCCTCGCTGCGGAAGTCGAAGAGGTCGCCCGTGTTGAGCAGTGGGATTTTCTTCCGCTTGGCGTAGGCGATAGTGGCGGCAAGCGACTGCACTGCGAACGGGAAGCCGCCGCGCCCGAAGATGCCGTTGTTCCGCGCCTCGTAAAGGCGAAGGTCCCTTGAGCCATAGGAAAGGATGTCGGCGGCGTCAGCCATGCTCACATGCGTATCCGAGAAATGCAACGCCGCAAACGGCTTCTTCGCCCCGACCGAAAGCTTGATCTGCTTCGGCTGAAGATACTGGTTGATGAGATTGTCCTCCAGCGGCGCCTTTAGGTCGAGGCGCTTCTGGCGTTCAAGCGGCTGTGTGGCGTCGGATATCGCCGCCATAGCAGGCGCGAACATTCCCATCGCGCCAAGCGCAAGGAATCCCCTTCTGTTCAGGTCTGTCATTTCGTATTCTGTCCTCTCTTTTTTCCGCCTTCGGTAAGGATGGCGAGCAGGTCGTCATGATGGCCGTAGCGGCAGGCGATGCCGCGCGCGTCGCATATCTCGGCGAACTTATGCCGGAACGTACCTGAATGCGTGGGATCCTTCGCCAGCTCGCCCGGCTTCGGCGCGGCGGGGCCGTCATGGACGAACGCCGGCGCGCGCGACGGCGTGCAACGCCTGAGCAGGCCAGCCGGAGAATATTTCTCGATCCACGGCAAAACCTCCGCACGGTGGTCGAACCACGTCTGGAAGTCAGGATAACCGAAAAGGCGGGCACCGTACTTGGAATTCGGAATCCACTCGCGCATCTCCTTCGGGTCGATGGAGGTCTGCGGGTACTGTGTGTACACGGCGCGTATGCCGAATTCGTTGTCGCCGGCGAGCGACGCGTAGAGGACCGCATGCGCTCCCGCGCTGCTTCCGGTAAGACCGATGCGCGACAAATCGATGTTCCACTCCGCCGCCTTCGACCGCACGAACCTTATCGCCGCCATGACGTCGTCCATGCACACTCTCACGGGCGGTTTCACGTCCCCGGCATCCTTCAAGAGCCTGTATTCCACCGAAACGAGCGCGACGCGCTTCGCCATGCATTTCGGTATGCGCCCTCCGAGTCGCGAATCCCGCCTGTCGCCGTTCATGAACCCGCCGCCATGCACAAATATGATCGCAGGCGTCGCAGGGCCCTTCTCGGGCAGCCAAACGTCCATCTTCTGCATCGGATGCTTGCCATACGCCACCGAGTCGAACGTAGCCTTCGGCAGCGGCGGCGGCTCGTCCTTCGCCTTCCCCTTCGCCTTTTCGCCTCCTTCGTAGACGCGGATTTCCTGGATGCAGGCGTAAGGCGCGCCCCACGTCGCGTCGACCTTCACGTTGACCGCCGCGACCTTGACCGGATCGAACCGATGAACCTGAAGGCGCTTCATGTTGTCCTTCACCTCGGCCAACTTGCGCCACTTTCCATCGGCAAGGCCCCAGACAGAATAGTCCTTCACCAGCATCTTCGGCTGCGGCCACATGACGCCCCCGAACGTCAGACCCGAGTCAAACACTATACGCACCTCGCTCGCCGTCACCGGCTTCGGAAAGTCAAGCCGTATCGCCTGGGGGAGAGGCTTGGCAGGGTCCGACCGCCAGGCATGGGTGCAAGAGCCGTCCTCTGCCGCGTATATCTCCGGACGCGACAAGCCGTCAATCACATACTCCGGCTTGGCGTCCACGCTCCCAGTCAGAGCGGGCTTCGTGTAGAACGCGAGCTGGTAGAAGTTCCGGATGTCGAACTTGCCGCCGGCCCTCACATATGCCATGCATCCGCCTTCTGGATAGACGTGGATGCGACGGAACCAGTCCACGCCCTTGCATATCCGCACCTTCAGCCACACGTACTTTTTAGTCGGCTTAAGCGGAGCGGACGAGGCAAACCGCACGAACTGTGCAGAGCCGCCCTTCGGCTCGATCGTTGCCGTCATCGTGCCGAGCGGCGTCCGCGTGGCATTGTCCACTGCGATATCGTCGCTCTCCATCACGTCCATCACAAGGCTCTGCGCCGTGCCGTTGCGGTTGCGCATGTAGCAGTTAACCTCGTCGAGCCTGTCAACGTCTCCACGGGGGAAGCACGCCGCGAGCTCAAGCCACAGCGACTCGACGAACGCCCAGTTGGAGTTGACTCCGCAGAAATCCAGGTCGTCTTCGCCGTAAACTATACGCCGCATTGTGGACGTCGCCTTGACCTTCGCAGTGCGCGCCAGGTCAAGCGGATCCTCGTTCTTCACGCCGGGAATGAACTGGTCATCCTTCAAGAGCGCCTGCTGGAGCGCCTTGATGCGCTTCGCGCCCACGTCTCTCACGGACAGCCCCTCGCGCACCGCGATCGCGGCGGCGGTTCCGGCCGCCTGGCCGATGGTGAAGATGGTCCCCATGATGCGCGTGGAGCCGAGGGCGGCGTGAGTGACGGAAATGTTGCGTCCCGCCATATAGAGGTTTGACATGTCCTTGGAGTATATGCAGCGGTACGGAATCGTGTAGATGCGAGTCTGGTCCACCGACCACCAGCCGTTGCCCTTCGGGTTCATGACGCCCATCGGGTCGTGAAGGTCGAGCGCCCACCCGCCGCACGTTATCGCGTCCGGAAACCGCCTCCCCTCGCGGCAGTCGGTGGAGGTGAGCACGTAGTCGCCGAGCAGGCGCCACCCCTCGCGTCGTCCGTTGTGGATCTTGATCTCGTCAAGCCGGCTCGTGCGGGCCTTCGCCCCGAACGTCGGGTGCTTCCTGAGCCAGCCCCAGTAGTCAAGGTGTATCCTTATCAGCTCGTCGCGCGCTCGCTCCGGGTCGTCGAGGTCATCGAACGTGCCGGGATGCTCCAGCCACCAACGCGCCTGAATGCCGTTGACATCGGGACGGTTGAAGCCTTCCGGCAGGATTTTCGCCCACTCGGGCACCTCGAACGGCTCCTCCTTGCCCGTGCTGTGGTACAAGTAGTCGTCTATGCATCCGCTCATCGTGAGCGTGTCGGCCTTGTCCGGCGCGTCCTTCTCGCCGAACTCGCCCTTTGCCTCGCGCCCGAACATCCGTGACGCGCCGACGAAGTATCCCAGCCATCCGTCACCCGTGCCGTCTATGAACACCTTGCCGCGATAGCTCACCCGCCCCCCGGTCAACGTGCTGTTCGCCGTCACCGACACGATCCTGTCGCCCTTCCTTTCGGCGGCAAGGACGCGCTCGTTAGACTTTTCCGTGATGAGCGGCTCGGCGTCGACCATCATGCGATACGCCGCACTCTCGGAGCACTTCCTGCTGCGCCGCAGAAGCCGCGCCTCCTCCAAAATGCCGCCCTCGCGCGAATCGGCGACGCCGTCCTTGTAGTTGTTGCCGGAGCCTCCGATGCTCGTGTGTTGCTCGATGCTGTTGTTACCGCCGAGGACCGGGCGGTCGTGTACGAGGAGCGTCTTCATGCCGTGCCTCGCGGCGGCGATGGACGCCCCGAGCCCGCCCGGTCCTGCGCCAACGACCACAACGTCGTATTCGCCGCCATCCGCAATCTTCGGGTCTGCGCCCGAAAGTCTCCGTCGCTCAGATGCAAGGGCCTCGCCGCCTTCCGGCGGAACGTAGCCAAGGTCTGTGGTGAAAAGCACCGCGTCACAGCGGGCGAAGCCGCCGGCAAGATCGACAAGCGCAACCTCCGTCTTGCCTGCCGCGAGCGTGAAGTCGCCCGCATTCTCCCAGCGCCAGCCAGGCTTCTTTGAAACGCCGAGTACTCCGCTACGCTTGCCGCCGACCTCAAGCGCGAATCGTCCGGGCGAGAACTCCGGCAGCCAGTCCTTCGTGCGCACCCACGCCCGCCAAGTGCCGGACGACGGTAACGTGACCTCGGTCTTCGCCGGAGCAAGCGGCTTCAGCACACCCTTGGAGATGAGATACGCGCTCCCCATCTTGTGGACGAACTGCGTGTCGATCTCCCAGCCGCCGTAGTCTGCGAACTCCTCCGCCTCAAGCCAAAGGAAGCCCTTCGCCGCCTCGCGGCATTCTTTCGCAGAGGCGCGGAACTTCTTCAGCGTCTCTGCCGGGTCCTCCCCCGCCGCGGAAAGCGCCAGCAGAATTGCGGCGCACAAGAGATGTCCGCCAAACTTCATCTGAGGAGCATCAGCGTGCCGGCAAGCCTTTCAACGCGCCCGACGATTGCAAACCAGCCCAAGTTCCAGTTCTCGGAAGACGGCGCAAACGTCCAAGAGGATACAACCGGCATCGAGGCGTTTGGCTCGGTCAACTTGCCGCAGCGCTCCCACTTGCCGTTCGCCGTGCCGTCGTGGCGGTAGACGTGCACGAAGTTCAGCCCTTCAAGACCGAGCGGCGAATACTTGAACTTCAACTTCGCGGACGTAAACGTCACGGGGTTCACCGGCTCGTCGATCTCCGGCCCGTCGGAGAAGTACCCGATGCGCCACACGGCGATCACCTTGTCCGCGCCAAGCCCGTCCAGCCCAGCCGGTATGTCGTCGCGGTCGGTCGCGTACAGCTCCGAGAACACGAAGTGGTTCAGCTCCGCACCCGTGAACTCGTAGTTGAACGTGTTAGTGAGGCGGCGGTTGCCAGTGCCAAGGTCCACCTTGGCGTCGAAGCAGTCGCCCACGCACTTGTAGCCACTCCTGTTCGGCAGACTGCGCGGCAGTTTAAGCCGCCCCTTGTTCACCGCGAACCAGCCGTTCGTGCCGGATGGGTTGGCATCGGTGTTGGCGTAGTTGAGCGCTCCGAACCGGCCAAAGTCGAGATCGCGCATCTCGCCCTCGCCATCGGCTATGACCTGACCGTAGTGCGTTATGCCGGAAGGTATGTTTGCCTCCGTCACGTATGTCCTGGGATCGGAGAATGCAATCTTGCCCCAGCCGCGTATGCGACCTTTTACCGTGCTGACGTATCCATTCAAATTGATCGGGTTGTATCTACCATTGCTAATGTAACTGGGATTCTCGGGATCGATGTCGAAGAATATCGAACCACCGCGCATGGCAACCGTACCCGACTGCCCCACACCCGTGGTCGATGTAGCGTTGTATGCGATTCTAAGATCATGCACATTAGTGACAACGCTGTTGCCACCCACTTCAAGCGTCCCAACCCCTTGGCTGCCCCAGCGCGGAACGCAGATATTCGTCGAAAAGAGCGTCGCCGTATCGGAGAGTTTCACAAAACCAGTGGTACCTGCCACACTCGTCTGCCCTACGAACAGATCATTCGCATGCAGCTGGGCGTTTTCCGCAACATTCAAAACGCCAGTGCCACCGCCGTTGTAGCCAACGACAAACGAACTGTTCGTCACATACAACGCGGAGTCTCCTGCAAGGGAAACGATTCCTTTCGCACCCGCATCGACGCCAAGATAGACATAATACTGCATGTCCATTGTCGCGGAATTTGTGAGCGTCAGCATTCCGGTCGAGTTGGAACCATAACCGATTTGCACATTGTCCTTGACCACGGTCGCTGCTGAATTGGTCATCGTCATGATTCCGACAGCGCTTGCTGCATGACCGATCCGCAGTGCGTATCCGAGTTTGAGGCTACTGTTGCTACCCATTGTTACAGTTCCTGTGGACGACGATGCGCAACCAAGATACATTGATCCTGTACCGAGTTCGATACTGCTATTACCACCCATCGTAATGGTTCCAAAGGAAGACACGCCATTGCCGGCATAGATCGCCTTCGTGGGCACGATCATCTTAGACGAATCGTTGAGCGTGAGCGATCCAATGCACTTTTCACGCTGCCCCAAATACACGGCGTTCGATGCCGCGAAAATGGAACTGTCATTCAAAATGATACGACCTTCCGCGCCTGTGTAGCGCTTATCCTTCGATGAGCCGCCGACATGCCATTCCGCATTACCAGAGAGATAGCCATTGTCGCTCAGTGTGATGATACCAAGCGAACCATTGCTGAGACCGAGCGCTACATGTTGCCCCGCGAAGAAACGCCCGTTGCCTCTCACGATGATTTCGTTTTGGGAATAGACTTTGCTCGACAACCCCATCCAGATTTCCCCTGTGTTGTCGAAGAAATCGCCTTCGTTGATTATTCCGTTGAACTTGTTGGCCGAGTTTCCATCTACGCCAAAGTAGAATGTATACTCATTTCCGCCGGTCTTTCTCACGGTCGCGCCTGCATGGTTATAGAACAGGCTTGGTGTCCCCTTAATCTGCATCCGAAGCGCATTCTCAACCGTCAACGTTCCAAAGTTGTCAAACTGCGCAAGCGTACCCTTTGAGGCGCTGTATGTGCCAAGGTCCAGGTTATAGGCCGTTATCGAACCATAGTTTGTCACAACACCCATGGCGCTTCCAGACTTGGCAAGCGACATTCCGCCAGCTTTTCCCTTCTTCGCCGTCAGCGTCGCGCCATGCTCTACATGGAGCGTGCCTATATCGACGCACAGGTTTGATGATACCGCGCTCTCACCAGACTGCACAATCAGCGGACTTGTCTTTAGGCCCGCCTGCGAAATCGTAGCCGCATCTTCCGTCGTGGGCAACGTCCCACCCCAGGCGGCGGCGTTAGACCAGTAGTACGGCGCAGAGCCTTGCGGGGTATACGAGACGTTTGCGGCGAGCAATGACAGGGAAACCATCGCCAGTGCCGCTAGAATTGTTCCACTTAGTGTTCTCATTTTTACATGTCCCTTTATTTTTTCAAGGCGCCTGAAATATCTCGGCCATGCCAGGGTCTATCCAGTATTCATCCGTATAGAGGGCGGCGTCCAGAATCGTGCCGTCAGCCCTGATATACTTGACCCCACTGGCAAGTTTTATCTTGAGCGTGAGCTCCCGCTCAGCGCTCCTATTCACGACAACCAGATATTCCTTGCCACCGTTCGTAAGCCTAGAGACGACGGCGCCGCCATCGGGAGTCTCCAGCTGTGCGACCCACGTTGGCAAATCCTTCTCCGACAATCTAGTTACGCCCAGGGGGATGCTTTCGCCTGTGTGGCGGACAGACTTCACATCGGAACCAAGAAACACGAAAGCTCTGCGCTGCAGTTCCAGATTGACGCGCCGCACTCTCTCGTACACCGTCGTGCGTCTCCCGTCGACTGCAAGCGCAAGACCGTGCATCATTATCTTCGACTTGTTGACATCACGAAGATTCGTCCTGTAGTCGTAGTAGATAAGCCCCTGCGCGCCATATGCTAGATTCGCATACTGCTGAAGACGCAAATGGCCTTCTTCCGGTACGGGATTGTCACCGTCGGGCTGATGGCGCATCGCGCACAGGCAGGCATGCGCCCAGAACGGCTTGCCGCTACGCTTGGATGCATCAAGCACGGTCTCCAGCGCATGGTACCAGTTCGTCATGACAAGGCATTCGCCATTCACGGGGCGGAACGGAACCGACGGAAACCGCCCTTCGATCAACACTGGGTACTGGTCGAAGCTCAACACAGGCGTAGGAATCTGCTCCAGGAAGCGCGAAATGTATTCTTCGTAGGAATTCACGCCGTACCAGCGCTTCATCTTGTACACGCGCCCGAAAAGATTGACCACGCAGGGGTGAACGGAGTCAATGGATTGGATGTCACGTACGACCTGCCCTATTTTCGGCAACAGCGAAACGTCCGGCTCATCCCAAGCATAATGAAAAAGCAATGCGGGATGATCCTTAATGGCGTTAACGAACGCAATGTGGTTGGTTTTGTACTGATCGGTGTAGAATGAAGCCTTGATGCCTGCGCTCTGCGCAATATCCAAAGCTGCAAGCGCCTGAGACGTTTTTCTGGGCACGAGTGCCAGAGCGGTAAAGCCCGCATCGCGAACTTCCTCCATCTTCGCCTTGTCCATATTCGCAATCGGCTCGCTGCTGAATGCGATGAGCGGCAACTCTTCGGCACCCATGGCTACGACGACGACAAGCCCCGCCGCAGCAGTAATAATTCCTGCGATTCTCATTTATCTCACACCCCTTCCGTCCTGTCTCGCGTTACAAAACGGTGATAATCATTCCGCCAAGCCGCTCTTCGCACGCCAAGACAGCAAACCAGCCGAAATTCCAGTTCTCCGAGCATGGTGCGAGGGACCGGGTGTCAATGATCGGGTTGTCCACTGAAAGCTCGCGATAACCGACTTTGTGCCACTTCCCGTTCGCCGTGCCGTCGTGGCGGAAGACGTAGACATATTTGAGGCCCTCTGCGCCTGTAGGGCAGTATCGGAACCTAATCGTGGCAGAGGTGAACGCCGCCGGATGCGTCGGCTCGTCAATCTCCGGCCCGTCGGAGAAGTGGCCGACGCGCCAGACGGCGAGCGTCTTGTCCGCATCAATTTCGTCAAGCCCCGCCGGAATGTCATCGCGGTCGGTTGCGTACAGTTCCGCAAACATGTAGTTATTCGTCTCCGCGCCCTCAAGAGTGTAGTTGAACGTATTCATGAGACGCCTCGCCTTCGAAGGGCTAACCTTCCAGTAGTCGCCCACGCAACGGTGGCTCGCGGATTTGCGCGGCAGGCTGCGCGGCAGTTTCAACCGTCCCTTGTTCACCGCGTACCAACCGTTCGTGCTGCCGTTGAGGTTCGCATCCGTGGTATCGTAGGTCAAAACACCAAGCCGACTGAAATCAAGGTCGCGCATCTGCCCTTCGCCGTCGGCAATGATCAGTCCGTAGTGTGTAATGCCGCCTGGCTTTTCGTAGTCGCCCGGATTCTCGGAGTTCATGTCTCTGACCATCGCGATTGGATCGGTGAACGCCAGCTTGCCCCAACCGCTGATGGCGCCCGCCGTCTTGTCACGCAAGGGATTGAGATAGATGACGGCACTGTTCTTGCTATACCCGATATTGAACAGCATCGTGCCGCCGCGCATCCTCAGCAAGCCGCCTTTCCCGGCCGCCGTGTTGGCGTCATAAGCCGCGCCGATCTGGATGTTAAAGACATTCGAGACCACGCCGCCATCCGCCACCACAAACTCGCCGGCCGAACTGCTCCCCGTAGAAACCGTGATGTTCGATGAGACCACGCATCCGCCCGCCACGTTAAAGGTGCCTTTCGAACTGCTTCCCTCCGCCACCGTAATGCTCGGCGCGAGGACATAGCCGCTGTTTGTGACCGTCACCTGCCCTGATGACAGCCATTTGCTCGCGATGGCCAGCAGATTGGTCGCGGCCTCTGCTGGATCAATCTTGGAGACTAACAGTCGGGCGTTGTCTGCAACCGTCAGTGAAGCTGTCGTATCGCGCGACGCGCCTACCAGCAGTTCCCGGTGCAGCACCGAAACCGAGGCGTTGTCCTTGATCATAAGCGAACCTTTACCTTGCCGTCCGCTGGAAATTTGGAGATAGTTGTTGAATACGGCTGTTGAAGAATCGTCGAACGTCATATGCCCCGTGGAAGTATAGTCTTCATCATTGCCGTGGGCAATGTAGCCATTCGAGGTGCACTCCAGATGCGACTGGCCGCCGAAAGTGGCCGTTCCCAAACCATTCGAGTAGCACCCGACGCAAAAAACGTCATTCGTAACATGCGCCGAATCCGCCGCCACCAATTCGCCCGTCGTGGAAGAGGCACTTCCACCCACATAAAGATACGTACCGGCTTTTAGACTGGCATTGTCGTGCAGCTCCACCCGTCCTGCTCCTAGGCCCATTGCGCCTACATACAGAACATTCGGAAGATCGACACGAGAGTTGTCGTTCAGCGACAGGCATCCGAATGAATTCGTGTTCGCTCCAAGATGGATGTATCCTTTTGTCTTCACAATGGCCGCATCATTCGAAAGGATGATGTACGCCAATGAGTTTGGACCTCTGCTGTTCTGGTTCACACGGGCGGGGGCGACGATGTTTCCAGAACCTGTCAAGCGACTATTGTCCTTCATCACAAGGGTGCCGAGAGTGTTGTTCGCTTCGCTCATATAAATGTGGCCATTGGCCGTAAAGGTTCCGGACTTTGCAAGCACGATATGGTTTGTGGTTCCGGAATTCGCGCCCGCACGAAGCTGGTCGCCAGAGGGGAAAGTAAAATTCCCTTCAGAAATGAGTGTGCTCACAGTTCCAGCAGCATTCGCGCCCAGATAGAAGTTGTAGCCGCCGCCGCCCGTCTTGTTCACGGTGCCGCCCTCGTGGTTGTAGAAGATGCTCGGCGTACCCACGATGCCCATGCGGAGATGGGTGCCGATTGTCAGCGTGCCATAGTTGTCAACTTGCGCCAACGCACCCTTACTGGCGGAGTACTTGCCTAGGTCAAGCTCCTTGACATTCATTGTACCGTAGTTTTCGACTTTGCCAGTCGCACCGGCAGTCGTGGCAATTGACATGTTGCCTGTCACCTCAAAACTGTCGCCTCTTTCAACGACCAGCACGCCGTTCAAGTTTGTACTTGCGATTGTCGTCGAAGTGGCATGCGCCGTAGCCATTCCAACTACCGCGGCGACTGCCGCGAGGATTACCTTGCATACGGTTCTCATCTTGAGATTCCTTTCGTTGTTGTCGTGTTGGGCTGTTTGAAGAAGACTTCCATCGCGTCGGACGCCATCAAGGAGAGGTCCGACCCTCAAAATGTGCGTTTTTATCACTATATGCATCATTCGCGTTTGGTGCTTGCATTATACCAAAATTCCCCAACCGCCGCAACCGCTGTTGGGGCCCCGCCTGTAGAAAGCTGCCTTTGCAGATTTCGGCCAGAGAGAATAACAAGTCCTACCGCATGAATGACGATGGCGGCAAAACGGCGACAAGCGACGAATCGTAATGGGTGGGGTTGCGCGTGTATATCTGCGAACATTTCGCTTTCATGGCACACTGCTGCTGTATGTCGTCTTCGTAGTCCTTGTCGTGGAAATCTGCCGCCCGCGAAAGGATATCGGCGTCGACAGGGACGACCTTGAATATGCGTAAGATTATCCGTACGGCAATCATCGCCGTTGTCTCACTCTTAAGTCGCCTTATCACATAATGGACGTTGTTGACGGAAATCGCGGCGACGTACGCCTCTACATTCCCCGCTTCGGCACTGGCCCAAATGTTAAGCGCGTCATAATAGAAGCCTTCACGTTCAAGAAGGACATCAAGAAGTATGTTAGTGTCTACAAATATCCGCTTCTTCATCACTGCGCTCCATACTTCTCCACCAATGCATCGGCAAGTGCGTCGCGATAGTCCCAATCGTCAGAAACACAGCCCTTCGCAAGTCCAAGTGCTCGTTTCGTCAGCGGCGGCAGTTCGTCCGTCACCGCATTAGCCTGCTCCATCAGGCACACGAAAGACACGAAAAGCCTTGATATGCTTGTATTCCGCGCATCAGCGAGCCTGCGGGCGCGTTCAACCACGCTTTCGTCCATACTAAGAGACAATCTGGTAGCAGCCATCACACACCTCCTTTATACATATTGTTTTTGACAAAATTATACACAATCGATGTTGAGGTTGTCAACAGGCGCGGGGCAACTCATTTCATCGTTTCATCCCACTCCTCCAACCGCCGCAACCGCTGTTGAGCCCCTCACGTTCTTTTTTTCAAGAACCGCAGGTGCAGAAATGAGAAAAGAGAGGCGGTCTGACGGCGAAAATCGGCGTTGGCATGGTTTGTGCTAGAAAAAACTTTGCATGGCTATCCTCAGCACAAACCCGTCGCTCCGTGCCAAGCACGGCTCGATTGACGAGATTCGCGAGATCAAAGATCCCCGCGCGTTCATGTTCGCGGCGGCGGACTACCTGCGCATCTCGCCTTTCACTGTTCCGCCGTCGTTCACGCCCAGCGAAGAACTGCTGTGCGGAAAAAGGGCGGAGCAGTGGGCGCGTGTCAAGGCGTTGCCGGTGGCGAAGGTCGCAGGGCGGCTGACGGTGGCGTTCTCCGACCCGTTCGACCTGCCTGCGAAGGAAGAGGTCTCACGGTGGTCCGGCGGACGGCTCTGGCAGCTGGTGGTCGTCGACTCCGAGCTGCAGGAGGTGCTGACCCGCCTAAAGAACGCCGAAGACGCCTCCAACCCCGCCCTCGCGATGGAAAACATCATGAAGGGCGACGAGGCGGACGTGGAGATTTCGTCCGTCGCCGACCAGAAGTCCGACGAGATCGACGCCTCCGTGGACGCAGCGGGCGAGGCGCCGGTCATCAGGATGGTGAACACCATCATGATCGAGGCGCTGAAGACCAAGGCGTCCGACATCCATTTCGAGGCGATGGAGAAGACGTCTCGCCTCCGCTACCGCATCGACGGCGAACTGGTGGACCGTCCGGCGCCGCCGAAGGCGCTGCACAACGCCGTCGTTTCGCGCATCAAGATTATGTCGAACCTCGACATCGCCGAGCGTCGGCGTCCGCAGGACGGCCGCTTCAAGGTCAAGGCGATGAAGAAGGAGGTCGACGTCCGCGTGTCGATCCTGCCGACCGTCCACGGCGAGAAGGTCGTGATGCGAATACTTGACAAGGCGAACCTTGCGCCGGGTCTCGCGTCCCTCGGTCTCGACGAGTACGCCTACAAGGCGATGAAGTTCGCGATCGACCAGCCGCACGGCATCATACTTGTGACGGGGCCGACCGGCTCCGGCAAGACCACCACCCTCTACTCCTGCCTGCAGGACCTCAACAAGCCGAACGTCAACATAGTCACGGCCGAGGATCCCGTAGAATACGAGCTTTCCGGCGTCAACCAGTGCCACGTCAACGTGGCGCAGGGCCTCACCTTCGCGGGAATCCTGCGGTCGGTCCTGCGTCAGGACCCCGACATCGTGCTGGTCGGCGAGATACGCGACAACGAGACGGCCGACATCGCCGTCAAGGCCGCGCTTACCGGCCACCTCGTGCTTTCCACGCTCCATACGAACGACGCCTGCGGCGTCATACCGCGTCTCATCGACATGGAGGTGCCTCCGTTCCTCCTGGCGAGCTCGCTGATACTCGCCCAGGCGCAGCGGCTCTTCCGGCGGCTGTGCCCGGCATGCCGCAAGCCTGTCGACGTGAACCTTCCCCTGCTGGAGGCTAACGGCGTCGATCCCGCGCCGTTCGAGGGCGTGCAGATATACGGCCCCGGCGGGTGCCCGAAGTGCCACGAATCCGGCTACAAGGGGCGCGGCGCGTTCATGGAGGTTTTGCCCATCTCGGCAAAGATACGCGCCATCGTCGAGAAAGGCGGCAACGCAGAGCTGTTGAAGAAGGCGGCGCTGGAAGAGGGCATGGTCTCGCTGAAGGAGGCCGGCATGCGCAAGGTGCGCGACGGGCAGACCTCGCTTGAGGCAGCCTTCGAGGTGACGGGAGGCGAATGATGGCAGACGCACCAAAGATACGCGGCGTAAAGAAGATAGTGTCTACGGAGCTGATCCCCTTCACCCGCCAGCTGGCGTCGATGATCGGCGCCGGCATGCCCATCCTCTCCACGATGCAGACGCTGGAGGAGCAGTGCGACAACCAGGAGTTCAAGAAGGTTCTCACCCACATGCGCTCCACTATCGAGGGCGGCGACCCGATCTCCAAGTCGCTCGCGGCGTTCCCGGCGATCTTCGACGACATGTACGTCAACATGGTCGTCGCCGGCGAGCAGTCCGGCGAGTTCGCCGGCATACTCAAGCGCCTGGCGTCGATCCTCGGCAGCTCCTCGCGGCTGCGCAAGAAGGTTAAGAGCGCCATGACCTACCCGACGGTGATCGTCTCCATCGCGCTCCTGCTGGCCGGCGGCCTCATACAGTTCGTGGTGCCTGTCTTCGCCGAGATGTTCGCCGGCTTCGGCAAGCCCCTTCCCGCCCTCACGCAGACGCTCGTGGACATCTCTAACTTCGTCAAGGCCAACTGGTACTTCGTGCTCGGAGCGGTCATCGTGGCGACATTCGTCTTCAGGCGGTGGCGCGCCACAAGAAAAGGCCGCTACCAGCTTGACGAGATCAAGCTCCGCATGCCGGTCTTCGGCCAGCTCAACCTGAAGAGCTCCATCGGGCGCTTCTGCCGCCTTCTCGCGCAGATGACCAACGCAGGCGTCCCGATACTGAAGTCGCTCGAGGTCGTCGCCAGGTCGATCGGCAACCGCGTGCTTGAGGAGTCGATACTCGCGGCCCGCAAGGAGGTGGAGCAGGGCAACCAGCTGAACATCGCGCTCGACGGCAAGCCATACATGCCGCTCATCATGATCCGCATGATCGCCACCGGCGAAAAGGCCGGCCGGCTGGAGGACATGCTCGACTCGGTGGCGGACAGCTACGACGAGGAAGTGGAGGCCATGCTGACCACCCTGACGGCCCTGATGGAACCGTTCCTCATGGTCTTCCTCGGCGTGATCATCGGCACGATAGTGCTGGCCATGTTCCTTCCGATCTTCAACATGGGCTCCCTCGCAACCTAGACTCGGACATGACGGAAAAAGACAACAGAAACGACGAAACGGCGCGGCGGCTTGCAATCGCGGAGATGCAGGTCGAACGCTCGAAGGTGGTCATGGAATCCCTCGCGGGCTTCTGCCACGCCCTCGGGCAGCCGGCGACCGTTCTCCTGTCGTCAATCGAGCTCCTGCGCATGCCCGAGACCGACGCCGAGACGCGCAAAGCCGTGCTTGACATGTGCTACGACGCCGTGATCGAGATACGCTCGCTGCTGGCCCAGATGAAGAAGAAGCGCGAATACGTCGCAGAGGCATACCTGGCCGGCAACGAATCCGCAGGAAACATGATTTCGCTTGAGGGATGGGGCGACGAGCCTGTGCCCGACGCCAAAGAGGAGAAATGAGATGAAAAGAAGCAACGCCGGAAGCAAGTCGTTCACGAAGTCGCGCCTCATAAAGGAGCTGTCCTGGACATGTGAGCTGCCGCAGACGAAGGTAAAGGCCCTTTTGGAGGCGCTAGTGGGGATTGCGCGCCGGGAGGCCAAGACGACTTTCGTGCTGCCGGGCCTGTGCAAGCTCGACGTCGTGCGCAGGAAGCCGCGCAAGGTGCGCAACCCGAGAACCGGAGATACGATCATGCTGCCGGAGCGCGAGGCTCTGCGCATCACCGCGCCCCGCTCGCTCAAGCTCGTCTTCGCCAGGCCGATAGGGCCCGAAGAAGAGCAGCCTGAGGACGCGCCGCAGGAAGCCGCGGCGATCGCCGAGGAAACCGTCGCCGCGCAGGAAGTCGCACAAGACGAATCAACTGTGCCGGCCGGAGATCCGAACCTCCTCATCTCCTTCCGGTGCCCACGCTGCCAGCAGGAGGTCGAGGCCACCGGCGACATGATCGGCTTCGAGACGGAGTGTCCGACGTGCGGCAACCCCATAACGGTGCCGGCGCAGTCCGAGCCCGGCACTCTGCATGGCGGCGGCGCAACGGACGAAGCCGCCGAAGACGCGCCGCCGATCCTTCACCCGACAGTGGTTTCCTCTCAGGAGGCGGAGTCCATCAGCCCCGAAAAGCTCAAGGGCCTCACGATTCACATCGACGTGGACGCGCTCGGACTCGGTACAGCGCCAAAGCCGGCGGAGGACTTGCCGTCCGAACACATGGTCTCGTTCATCTGCCCCGAATGCAAGCAGGAGATCGAGGCCTCGCGCGACATGTCCGGCGAGACGACAGCCTGCCCGAACTGCGGTGCGCCGATCCTCGTGCCGGCAGAATCGGCTTCCAACACACTTCACGGCTCGCCAAACGCCGACCCGACGCTCCTTCAGGCGATGAAGGGACGCACGATGCGGATCGACATGGGCGAAGACTTCTAACAAAAGATTGCGAGCGATACGATGAAACTCTGGTTCTCCAAAGACAAAACGACAACTCACGCCCCAGCGCCTGCAACGCCGGCGGCGATGCCCGAACCGCCGCCC
>JAFWKK010000042.1 GCA_017514235.1 Kiritimatiellia bacterium
ACGGTCGCTCCTTGTTCCATCGCGTCAAAAATGGAGTCTGCATGGTGCTTGATCCTGTCACGGGAAAGGCGTCGGCAAGCGGCAGGGCGGAATGTCCTCAACCCGCCGCAATGCCTATTCAAGTAGAACTTAAGCCCGTCGGGAGCTATCCCATGCGTGCGACGAAGCGCATATACGAGGGAACGGTCAAGATTGGGAACGCGGCATCGGAGATTCGCCTTGATCTCGGCAGGGTGCGTGACTGGGCGACTGTGTACGTGAACGGGCGAAAGGTCGCCGACCTGTGGTGTGAGCCGTATGCGTGCGACATATCGCCGCATGTGAAGCCCGGACGAGACGCCTCCATTCGCGTGGAAGTCACATCGACATGGTACAATGCACTCGTGGAGGACGCGAAACTACCGGAGAAAGACCGCCGGACGTGGACGAAGTTCGGCCCGAAACCGGATGCGCATTACCACGAAGCGGGGCTGCTCGGCCCAGTCCGGCTTGTCACGTCCCCCGCCTCCGGATCGGCTCCGCGCCTGTGTGATTGAGATGCGGCCGGTGGCGAAACGGACGCATATAGTGTATAATACGGACATGGCAGTTCGAAACGAGAAAGGAAGAACGTGAAAAAGGTAAGGATCGGCATCATCGGGCTTGGCTTCATGGGCACTACGCACTGGGGCGTCTACAAGGGATTGAAGAACGCGCAGATAGTCGCGCTTGCCGACGTTGACGCGAAGAAGCGCAGGGGCGACGTCTCGGCGGTGGTCGGGAACATCGGCGGAGGAGACAACTCCAAGCCGCTCGACCTTACGGGAGTCACGGTCTACGAAAACGGCTTTGCGCTCATCTCAAACGCCGACGTGGACGTGGTGGACATCTGCGTGCCGACTCCTGACCACGCAGACCTGGCCTGTGCCGCGCTTGCCGCCGGAAAGCACGTGTTCTGCGAGAAGCCGCTCTGCCGCGACGCCGTGCAGATGAAGAAGATCGTGGCCGCCGCGAAGAAGGCGAAAGGGTTCTTCAACGTGGGGCTCTGCGTGCGTGCGTGGCCGGAGTACCGCCATGCCTGCGAGTACTACAGGAGCGGCAAGGCCGGCAAGATGAGGTCCGCCACGTTCAAGCGCATCTCGCCTTCAGTGGACGGCAATGCGTGGCAGAACTGGTTCATGGACGGCGCGAGGTCGGGCGGCGCGCTCCTCGACCTGCACGTGCATGACGCCGACCAGGTCAACTGCTTCTTCGGAATGCCAAAGTCAGTGACGGCGGCCGGTGCGCGCGGCATCGTCTCGAAGGGCGGCGTCGACCATGTGGTAGCCACGTACGACTACGGCAACGGCACGCTCGTCATGGCCGAGGGCGGCTGGGCGGCGGCGAAGGGCACGCCTTTCGAGATGAGCTTCACGATCGTCTGCGAGAAGGCGACGCTGAAGCTTGACGCCTCCGGCTATCACATATATCCGACGAAGGGCAAGCCGATCTCGCCGAAGGTGGACGCGAAGGCCGGGCCGACGGGGTGGCACCAGGAGCTCGCGTATTTTGTCAGCTGCGTGGCGAAGGGCGTTAAGCCCGACAAGTACCAGACCATCGACTCCGTCGCGGACACAATGCGGCTCATCTTTGCGGAAGAGAAGAGCGTCGGGAGCGGAAAGACCGTCCGGCTGTAAGGCAGCGCGACAACGTGAACTAGCGACCCATGAAAAACTACATTGCACTGAACGGGTGGATATACTGCGGGTTCGGCGGCGAGAAGAAGCCGCGCGAATTCATAGACTGGGCGGCGGAGCAGGGCCTTGACGGCGTCGAGCTGACGGTCGGCGACTGCCTGCCGGTCGAAACGTCCGAACAGGAGGCGAAGGAGCTTGCCGCCTATGCCAGGGAGAAGGGCGTGGGGTTGCGTACGCTTTCCGCAGGCTTCGGCTGGGGGAAGTGGCTTACCTCCTGCGATCCTGCGGAACGGGCCGAGGCAGTCGCTTTCGCGAAGAAGTACCTTCAGCTGGCGAAGTGGCTTGGCGTGGAGACGGTGCTGACGGTGCCGGGCGCGACGCGCGTGGCATGGGACGCCTCGCATGCCGAAGTCTCGTACCTGGACGCCTGGAACAACGCCACGACGTCGATCCGCGAGCTGGTGCCCGTCGCAGAATCGCTTGGCGTCAACTTCGCGCTGGAGAACGTGTGGAACCGTTTCCTCATTTCGCCGATGGAGTGGAAGCATTTTTTGGACCAGTTCGGGTCTAAGCGCATCGGAATTTATTTTGACGTCGGGAACTGCTGCCTGAACGGCCGCCCCGAGGACTTTCCGGAGATACTCGGAGACCGCATCAAGGCGGTGCATCTCAAGAACTTCGAGGAGAGCGATTCGGCGGGCGGCCTTCACGGCTTCGGCGACGACCTGTTCAAGGGCATGGTTGACTTCAAGAGGCTTTTCGCCGCTTTCGCGAAGGTAGGCTACGCGGGACCTTACACGGTGGAGATGATTCCATTCTCGCGCTTGCCCGACCTGGTGATGCCTGACGCCGACCTCGCCGCGAAAGTTGCCGGGCAGATAAGGGAGCTCAAGGCTTTGGCATGTACGTGTTGAACAAGGTCGTCTGGTTCTTCCTCAATCCGCTGACGCTGCCGCTCGTATGTGCCGTCGTCGGCGGCGTACTGCTGGCGAGGAAGTCCGGCTTTCGCCGTTTCATCGGCGGCTTACTGCTGTTCGCTTCGCTGGCGTTCCTCTGGTTCGAGTCGACGATGCCGTGCGTTTGCCTCGTGGGCCGCACGCTGGAGCGTCCGTACCTTGCGACGCAGTCGGTGGACTCCCTGCCGTCGGCGGACGCCATCGTCGTCCTTGGCGGCGGCATGGGGAAGAACGCCGACATGACGTATCCGGAGATGTTCGACGCGGCGGACCGCGTATGGCACGCCGCCCGCCTCTGGAAGGCCGGCAAGGCGCCGATCGTGGTGGCGTCCGGCACGGGCGAGATGTCGGCCACGGTTCCGCTCCTGCTGGACTTCGGGGTGCCGCGGGAGGCGATAGTAGTCGACAACAAATCGCGTAACACATACGAGAACTCGCGTTTCACCGAGATGCTTCTGCTTGAGCGCAGGGGCGCGGCGGCGGATTCGCAGCCTTCCGTGCTGCTCGTGACGAGCGCCTGGCACATGACGCGCGCGTGCGGCAACTTCTCGAAGACCTCGCTCAAGGTCGTGCCGGCGGCCGCTGACTTCAGCGCGACGAATTTGAGGGCCTGGCACTGGTGGGACTGGATAGCGCCGAGTCCCGACGTGCTGGCGCGCAACAGCTACTTTTTCAAGGAATGGCTGGGAAAGCTGGCTAGAAAATGAGAAGTGCATTTGCGGCAATCCTTTGTGCGCTGGCTGCTGAGACCGGCGTCTGCGCCGACGAAACCGTCCGCACCGACGGCGAGATATGGAACGAGGGCGTCGGGTACTATGAGGCTGGCGACGTGACGAATGCGTTGCGTGTGCTGCGACCTCTGATGCTTTCCAAGACGCACGGTGCGCGCGCCGCCGAGGCGGTAGCAAGCCTTGAGCATTCGCGAGGCAACCTGGAGGAGGCCGCCGCCGCCGCGCAGATCGCCCTTAGGTCCGCTCCGCAGGACGCGAAGGCCAACCGTAACTTCACGCGGGCGGTGGACGGCCTGCCGCAGATGCGCGAGACCAAGCGGGTGAACGCGATACTTCAGGCTTCGCAGGGCAAGGACCCTGGTGCGCTGATGCTTGCGGCGACGCGCGACGCGCGAAGCCTGATGGCCGAGGCCGGCACGTTCCGCACGAACGCGCCGGAGAGAGCTGTGGCAATGGCCGATTCGCTTTCGCGCCGGGCCGAGAAGCTGGCCGACACGTGGATTCCCGTGCGCGAGGCGATCACGCAGTCGGTCACTAACGAGGAACAGGCTTCCACGATCCTGCTGCAGATTCAGCAGGCTGAGGAGAAGACGAAGAAGGCGGCTGTCGAGCTGGGCGACTTGGACGGCGACGCCTACGGAACGATGAGCGACGTTGAGCACGACTTCACCCGCTTCCTAAAGCTGACGGTCCTGCCGCCTGCGGCCATCGAGGAGGACGAGGTGTCGCAGTCCAACGCCTGGCAAGACGTAGAGGCGGTTAACGGACGCTCCTGGCAGGCTGACGCGCTGGACTTCACGCGCGCGTTCCGCGCCAAGTTCCCGGCGTGGGCGCGCGCCTACGAGCAGCAGACGCAGGCAGACACGAACAAGCCGCCGTTCACCGCCGAGACCCAGGCGAAGATATCCGCGCTCGCTACCGAACTTGAGAAGGTGCAGATGGAATGCGTCGAGAAGTCCCTGCCGCCCAGTCAGGAGAAGGCTCTCGACATCATACGCCAGATAAGGGAGCTTATGCCGAAGGATTCCGGCGGCGGACAGGGCCAGAACCAGCAAAACCAGCAGAACCAGCCGGACAATCAGAACAAAGATCAGCAGAATCAGGATAAGCAGGACCAGCAGCAGAATCAGGACAAGCAAGACCAGCAGCAGAACCAGGACCAGCAGCAGACGCAGGACCAGGATCCCGACCAGCAGGAGAAGGACCAGCAGGAGGCCGACGGCGACGAGGAGGACAAGAAGGAAGAGGACCAGGAGCTTGAGGCGACGCTTAAGAAGGCGCAGGAACGGAACGACGAGCATGAGGCGGAGAAGAAGGCTCGCATGAGGAAGGCTCCGCTGCCGCCGAACGAAAGGGACTGGTGATGAAGGTTGTTGTTGCGTGCGGCGGGACTGGAGGGCACGCCTTTCCCGGGATTGCGGCGGCGGCTGAGCTGCGGCGGCGCGGGCACGAGGTAGTGATCTGGGATTCGGGCCGCGACATCGAGTCGAGCGTGATGAAGAGCTGGGACGGTCCGATATTCTCTACTGGGGCGCGTCCCCTGCGGCTGGCGAATGCATTTTCGCTGGTGCGGTCGATGTTCCGCTGCAGGCGCAAGATGAAGCAGATGCGTCCGGACGCGCTGCTGGCCATGGGCAGCTATTCGTCCCTGACGCCAGTTCTTGCGGCGCGCAGCTGCGGCGTCCCGATATTCCTCCATGAGGCCAACACCGTTCCCGGCAAGGCCGTGGAGTTCCTTGCGCGCTTCGCCAGGGCGGTCGCCATCAGCTTTGACATGACGGCGCGGCATCTGCCTGGAGTGAAAACGGTCAAGACAGGGCTGCCGGTACGCGCCGGCATCGCGTCGGGCTCGCGTTTCGGCTTCATTCCGCCGGACGCTTTCGTCGTCTTCGTAACCGGCGGGTCGCAGGGTGCGCATGCGGTCAACATGCTCATGAAGGACGCACTGACGCAGATGAAGCACGAGCTCGACCGCCGCGACGGGCCGAAGCGCCCGCTGTACGTCATTCACCAGACGGGCGAGGCCGACGAGGGAAGCGTCATTGCAGCCTACGCCGCAGCGTCGATTCCTGCGCGCGTACACGCCTTCGAGATGGAGATGGCAAACGCATTCGCGTCGGCGGACGTCGTGGTGGCGCGCGCCGGAGCGTCGACATGCTTCGAGCTCGCAGCCTGCGGCAAGCCCGCGCTCCTCGTCCCGCTGCCTTCCGCGATGCGCAACCATCAGCACTTCAATGCGGACGCATTCGCGCAGAAGGGCGCGGCGGACGAAGGGATACAGGCGAACCTTTCGCCGCGGCAGCTGTGCCGGTATCTTGTCGGCCGGTACGACAACCCCGATATCCTCGCGCGCATGGCCGAGCGCATGCGCTCCCTCGCAACGCCGGACGCTGCGGCGAAACTCGCCGACCTTGTCGAGGGAAAGACGGCCTTGCCCGCCGTAACGGACGCTTCTGCCTCCTGATTCCGTCACGGAACGAGTAGACATGTGCAGTCTGGAATTTCAGAAAGGCGCCGGACGGATTGGGCTTGCGGCTACCGTGCCGCTGTTCCTCTGCTGTTCGGCGTTTGCAGAGTTCGCGAAGCTGCCGGAACCTGAAAACGCGCCGCCGCTCCTCGTCTCTCGCTCGGGCCAGGCGATTGAGACGAGTGAGGAGTGGGAGCGCGTGCGCAGGCCCGAGATCGTCAGGACGCTCCTTGAGCAGGAGTATGGGGTCCGCCCCGTGGAACGTCCGGCGGATCTTGCGTTCGCCGAGGTCGCCGCACCTGAGGCGTGCTACGGCGGACAGGCGGTGCGCAAGCGCGTCCGGGCGACGTATTCCGGCCCCGGCGGGAGCGGCGAGATGAACTTCTCGGTGTGGATTCCAAAGACCCGCTTATGGAAGCCGACGGGACCGGGGAACCCTGCGCCGGTGTTCATTCATTCGAGTCCGCGTCCGGCGGAGACTGCGGACGACGTCAACGGCCCGAGGCCGGTCTACTGGCTGCCCGTCGGCGACATCGTGTCGCGCGGGTTCGCTGTCGCCGCGTACTGCAACCAGGAGGTCGCCGAGGACTGGACCGGCGCCGACGTTGCGACGTGCGGAGTGTTCAAGGCGTTCGGTCCGCAGAGCCTCCTGGGGCGCAAGCCGACGGAGTGGGGAATACTCTCCGCCTGGGCATGGGGGATGAGCCGCGTGCTGGACTGGGTTGAGGCGGAGCCGCTCCTTGACGCGAAGAAGGCTGCAGCGGTAGGGCTTTCGCGCAACGGCAAGGCCGCGCTCGTCGCCGGGGCCTTTGACGAACGCTTCGCCATGACGGTGTCGTGCTGCTCGGGCTGCTCTGGCGCGAAGCTCAACCACATCGGTCTCTCGGGGGCGGAGCGCATCAGGGACATAATGGTGGCCAGGAAGTGGTTCTGCCCGAACTACGCCGGCTACGTCGGGCGCGACAGGCAGATGGACTTCGACCAGCATTGGCTGCTTGCCCTTGTCGCGCCGAGACTGCTGTACGTGTCGAGCGCGACCGAGGACGCATGGGCCGGGCCGAGGGGCGAGTTCGCGGCTCTCGAGCTCGCTTCACCCGTGTGGAGGCTTTATGGGAAACGGGGGCTTCTGGCGCACGGGTTCCCGAAGCCGGACGTTCCGCTGAACGCAGGTTGCCTTGGCTATCATCTGCGCACCGGAGTGCATGACATTACGCGCTACGACTGGCGGTGCTACATGGACTTCGCCGAGGGCCACGGCTGGTAGCGTTGCGGTTCCCCCGAAAGGGCTCCGTTTATGGTATACTTTCGCATATGGCCCAAGGGGGAGTTTGCGGAAAGCTGTCGGGGATTGTCGCGGTCCTCGCATTCCTGCTTGCCTTGGACGCCGCAGGGGCCGTTCCGATCTCCAACCGCTACCGGTCGCCGCGAAACCCGGAGCGCCGGATCCGGTCGTCCACCGAGCTGATAGTGCTGCATACCACGGAGGCTCCGGCGCGGAGTTCGCTCAACAAGGTGAGCGACCGCGGCGAGTGCCATTTCTGCGTCACGGAGGACGGCTCGGTCTACCGCATCGTCGACCGCGACCGCGAGGCGTTCCATGCCGGGCGCTCGATGTGGAACGGCAAGGAGGACGTCGACAAGTTTTCCATCGGCATCGAGTGCGTTGGCCATCACGACAAGCGCATGGGCGACATTCAGCTCAATTCCATCCGCGCTCTGGTGAAGGAGCTTCAGGCCATGTACAGGATTCCGGACGAGCGCGTCGTATGCCACAGCCACGTCGCCTATGGGGCGCCGAACAAGTGGCACAAGTTCAAGCATCGCGGGCGCAAGCGTTGCGGAATGCTCTTCGCGATGCCGAGCGTCCGCCGCCGGCTGGGTCTGATGTCGCGTCCCGCGTTCGACCCCGATACGCGGGCGTTCCGTCTGCGCAACGCCGACGAATACCTGCGCAAGGTGCTCTACGGGAGCGTGGACACGATGGCCGCCGCATACGGCGGCAAGCCTTCGGTTCGCCCCGTAGTGAAGGCGGCGGGCCAGGTGATCCCTAGCCGTCCGGCCGGTTCGGCTGGCCCGAGCCGTCCGGCCGTACAGCAGGCGGCGCGACGACCTGTCACTCAGCCGGTGCAGGCGGCGCGGCACCCCGTGACGCAGCCCGTTAAGGCGGTTCGCAGTAGTCCGCCGCCGGCCGCTGTGCGGCGTCCTGCGAACGTGGCGGACTTGAAGGCGCAGGGTTACCAGCTGCGAGGCCAGGTGTCGAAGTCGGTGTCGGCCGCGCGGATCGCCGGGGCGAAGTGGAATGCGGCCGACACCTACTACGTAATGCGCGGGAAGGTGATTCCCGGCACCCAGATAGATGCGGCGCACATAGAGAACGGCGTGGGTATCTGGATGAAAAAATGATATAATACACGTTCAATGGCAAGGGTCAAGCTGACTAAGACGGAGCTAAAGGCTCAGACGGACGCGCTGAAGCGGTTTCAGCGCTTTCTTCCGATGTTGCTCCTGAAGAAGCAGCAGCTTCAAGGCGAGATCGCCGGCATTGTGGCGAAGGCCGAGGCTGTCGGCGCCAGGGAGCGTGCGGTACGCGACGCCCTGGGGCGTTGGGCTGGGCTTTTCGCCACGGACGAGGAACTGCTCTCGGGCCTTGTCCGCGTGACTGATGTGCGCAAGGGATCGGCCAACATCGCAGGCGTGACGATTCCGACGTTCGAGTCGGTTGAAGTTGAGGTGAAGGAGATAGACCGGTGGGCGACGCCGGCGTGGGTCGACGATGCCGTGAAGGCTGCGAAGGAGGTGTTTTCCCTGCAGTGCGAGCGTGCGGTATACGAGGAGCAGCGGCGGCTGGTGGCGGAGGAGCTGCAGCAGACCAGCCAGCGCGTCAATCTCTTTGAGAAGGTGAAGATTCCCGAATGCCGCGAAGCCATACGCGTGATAAAGATCGCGCTGGGCGACGAGCAGACGGCTGCGGTCACGCGCGGCAAGATAGCCAAGGGCCGCGCTCCGCGCGAGGAGGAAGCGGCATGATCGTGTCGATGAAGCATCTTGACCTCGTGTGCCTCGCCGCCGACCGGGAGGCCACGGTTGCGAAGCTGCGCGACCTCGGTGTGGTGCACCTCGACCTCGCTTCCGCCGGAGGGGAGGCCGTCATGTCCGCGAAGGGCGACGTCGCGTCCGCTGAAGCGGCGGTCCGCCTGATCCTCAAGGCTCGCGGCAAGGTCAAGCGCGACAGCCTTGACATACGTGTCCGCGACGCCGGCGAGGTGCTGGCGATTTCCGCCGACTGCGACGTGCTGCGCGCCGAGAGGGACAGGCTTGAGCGCGAAATCAAGACTTACGAGCCGTATGGTGACTTCGATCCTGCGCTGGCGCGAAAGTTGCTTGGCCTTGGCATAGGCATCGGGGACATCCTGCCCGCCAGGCTGCCGGAGATGAGACTTTCCAAGATGCGCGAGAAGCTGGAGCGCGTCGTCAACCGGATCAGGGTCGACGAGGCGAAGCTGGCGGCGTCGGACGACGCGGCGATAGTCCGTAAGTTCCCGCAACTGGCGGACAGCGTGGCCTTTGCCGAGGCGCGCGAGCTGTTGGAAGACCGCGGTGCGGTGAGCCTCATTTCGGGCTGGGTGCCGGCGACGGGGGCGAAGGCGGTTCTCACTGGTGCGCGCGAATGCGGCTGGGGAGTCTTGTTGCGAGACCCTGCGGAAGGCGAGTCGCCTCCTACGCTCATCGAGCCGCCAAGGCTGTTCCGTCCGGTCACCGCCTTGTTTTCCGGGCTTGGCATCGCTCCGGCCTACACTGAGTCTGACGTGTCGGTGCCGTTCATGTGCTACTTCTCGCTGTTCTTTGCGATGCTCGTGGGCGACGGCGGCTATGGGGCGATAATCCTGGCGATGTCTCTCTGGGGCTGGCGGAAGTACCGGACGGCAAAGTCTCCCTCGCCGCTGCTTGGCAGCTGGCTCGTGCTGCTGACGGTGTTCTCGCTCGCGACGATAGCGTGGGGATTCCTCTCCAACTCCTGGTTTGGCGAGGGCCTGCCGTTTGCGGAGGACTGGCCTACCGCGAAGTGGCTGGGCGACCCGACTTACGGCAACATGATGTTCCTCTGCTTCACCATCGGCGCTAGCCATCTCGTGCTGGCGCGGCTTTGGAACGGCATCTGCCTCATAAACGGCGTGGATTGCCTTCCTGAGTTCGGGTGGGCGGGCATTCTTGTGTTCATGTACTTCGTCGTGAACGCCATCGTTGGGATATCCTCCGGGGTGCCGACGTGGTCGTACTGGCTGTTCGGCGCGTCGCTCGTGCTCGTTGTGTCCCGTACGCGCGGCGTCGCCCTGGGCATGCTGCCGCTGAACGTGATGAGCGCGATGGGCGACATCATCTCCTACGTGCGTCTCTTTGCGGTCGGGTATGCGTCGCTGCAGGTCGCGCGCAACTTCAATGGCATGGCGCTCGAGCTGAACCTGCCGGTCTGGGCGAAGATCGTGCCGATGGTCGCCATACTGCTGATAGGCCATGGCATCAACTTCGCGCTGGCGGGCCTTTCCATCCTCGTGCACGCCGTGCGCCTAAACACTCTCGAGTTCTCTAACCACAAGGGGCTTACCTGGTCTGGGTACGCCTATTCGCCGTTCAGGAAACATTAAGGAAAGGAACAAGACAAATGGATGCAATGGTTGTTTCAGGAGCTATCGCCTGCCTGAGCCTCAGCTCCGTCGGCTCTGCCATCGGAACGGGCCTTGCGGCTGCCTCCGCGGTTGGGTCATGGAAGAAGTGCTATGCGGCCGGCAAGCCGGCGCCGTTCACGCTTCTCACGTTCGTCGGGCTTCCGCTCTCGCAGACGCTCTACGGAATGATCCTGATGTTCGTGATGGTCGGCAAGACGGCGATTGCCGGCGCCGGGCTCGCGATGCTGCTTCTGGGTCTTTTTGCAGGGCTTGGGATAGGCGCGTCCGCCGTGTTCCAGGGCCGGGCGGCGGCGGCGGCCTGCGATGCGCAGGCGGAGACCGGGCAGGGCCTGGCCAACTACGTGATTGCGCTCGGCGTCGTGGAGACGGTCGCCATCTTCGTGATGGTGTTCACGATCATCGCACTTGGCAAGATCGTCTGACGCTCTCATGCCGCGCATCGGCGACAGGACGGGCTGGTTCCTCGCGTTCAGCGTGGTGTTCGCCGCGCTTGCCGGCTACGTCTTCTGGGGGACATGGTCGCCCGACGTGGCTCCGGTCATGCCTGACGCGTGGACGACCTACCCTGCGACGCAGCTCTCCGACCTGCTGCGCGGCTTTTGGGAGAGCGGACGGTTCATCCCCGACGACCTGAAGACGTTCCTTGGCGGCCCGTGGGTCTGGCAGGAGCTTCAGTATGCCTTCGCCATCTACTTCGCCGCGCTCGGCGTCGTCTACTACTGCCGGGGGCGCGGACTGTCGCGTCCGGCAAGTTACGGCGCCGCGCTGCTCCTGGCTTTCTCCGGCTACTGGCTGACGCTTTATTCCGCCGGGCACCTCGGCTGGTTCAGGTGGATGACCTACGGCGTCTTCGCCTTCGGCCTGGCCGACCGCGCCGTGCGGAAGGGCAAGCTTCGCCACTGGCTGCTCCTCGGCGCGGACGTCGCCTGGGCTAGCTTCAACCAGCAGGACCTGTGGCTCCTCTTCACTGTCTTCACCGCAGCCTATTTCATTTGGTGCTGCGTCCGCGAGCGCAGGTTGCCCTGGCGTGGCGTTCTTGTCGCCGGACTGGTCTTCGCGGCGGTCGGGACTCCGAACTTCGTGTCATCGCTCGGCGAGACGCTTAAGGGGCGCAAGAATCAGATCGAACGCGGCGAGAACGTAACTGGTGGAGGTGCGTCGGACGCCGAGAAGCGCTGGGAGTTCGTCACCAACTGGTCGATGCCGCCAGAGGATGCGCTGGAGTTTCTCGTGCCGCGCGTCCACGGCGACACGAGCTGCCCGTTCGTCCTCTCCATCAATCGGGCGAAGGGCGTGAAGCAGTACACCGGCGCACTGGGGCGTCCGCTGAACGCCAAGCAGGGCAACTACCGCCAGCATTCGCTTTACGTCGGCTGGGCCACATGCCTGTTGGCGCTCGCCGGACTGGTTTCCATCTTCGTCGGAAGGAGCGGGGCGAGGGACGCCGAGCCCATGCGTCGCAACGACGCCGCCTTCTTTGCAGTGGCGGCGGCGGTCTTCTTTGCGCTGTCGCTCGGGCGCTATTTCGCGCCAGCATATCGGATTGTCTTTGCGATGCCGTTCGGGGACCTGATACGGTGTCCGGTGAAATGGCACCACCTGACCGAGCTTAGCCTGGCATTTCTCGCGGCCTTCGGAATAGACGCCGTCCTGCGTTTTGCGACGGCAAGGGGGATGCGCCGCGGCATGGCCGTCGGTACGGTCGCGGGCGTGGTGCTGCTCGGTACGCTCGGGCTTGCTTCCAACGCGAAGCTCTACTGCGCCCCGTTCAGCGTCAGGGAGGCGCGTCGCACCGGGCTGAAGGCTGAGATGACGATTCTCAGCCGGGCCGACTTCGCGAAGCCGCAGGTGGCGGAGCTGATGCGCGCCGGGCGCATAGTGTCCCTCGCGAACTACATGGGCCACCCCGACTACTTCCTGGTCGAGATGCTTCGCCCGTTCGACAGTCCGGTCAGGCGTCCGCCGGGGCCGATGACTGTCGCACTGGGATTGCTGTCCGTTCTGACGACGCTTGGCGTATTGGCATTCTGCGGTTTCCAGGCCGCGCGAGGGCCGCGTCGCTACGGGAAAGACTTGCAGACAACATGATGACGAGACAATGAAGTACGTATCGACAAGAAAAGGTCTTGCGGCGACGAGTGCCGAGACGATTTTCAAGGGGCTTGCGCCTGACGGCGGGCTGTATGTGCCTGAACTTGGCGGTGTGCGCCTTCCGGACAAAGTGCCTGCTACGCTTCGCGGATGCGAGGAGGCCGTAATGGGCTGTCTCTTCGACGACCTCCCTACGGAAGTCCGTACGGCGGCGGCGGACCGCCTGGCGTCCCGCTTCCCTGCCGAGGACCCGGTTCCGCTCGTTAAGAGGGGCGACCTGCATCTTCTGGAGCTGTTCCACGGCCGGACTGGCGCGTTCAAGGACGTTGCGCTGTCGATGCTTCCCGTGTTCATGCGCCATGCGGCCGCCGGAAAGCGCGTGCTGGTGCTGACGGCCACGAGCGGCGACACCGGCAGCGCTGCGATGCATGGCTTCGCCGGCGTCGACGGAACTGAGATAGTCGTGTTTTATCCGGCGTCCGGCACGTCCAGGATACAGCGGTTGCAGATGACGACGCCGGCGGACGCCAACGTGCACGCAGTCGGCATTCGCGGCAACTTCGACGACGCGCAGTCCGCCGTGAAGCGCGTCTTTTCGGACGCCGCCATCGCCGCCGAAGCCGCCGCGCATGGCGTGACCCTGTCGTCCGCAAATTCGATCAACACCGGCCGGCTCGTGCCGCAGGTCGCCTACTACGTGCTTGCAGGGGCTAAGATCGGCGGACCGTTCGACATCGTGGTGCCGAGCGGCAATTTCGGCAACATCCTTGCGGCGTATTACGCGAAGCTGCTCGGCTCGCCTGTGCGCAAGCTCGTAGTGGCCTCCAACGTGAACGACGTGCTCGCCCGCTTCGTCAAGACTGGCGTCTACGATCCGGGCCCGGTCTTCACCGTGACGAACTCGCCGTCGATGGACATACGGCGCTCGTCGAACGTCGAGCGGCTCCTTTGGATACTGAACGGCGGCGACTGCGCAGAAGTGTCGCGGCTGATGGGCGACCTGGAGACGAAGGGACGCTACGAGCTGAACGCCGCGGCGAAGGAGAGGTTCTTCTCCGACTTCGAAAGCGGCGTGGCAACGCCAGAGGAGACGGAGGAGGAGATGCGCCGAATGCGGGACGAGACGGGCTGTCTCGTCGATCCGCACACTGCGGTGGCGACGTTCGTCGCCAGGCGCCTAGGCTATCCGCGTGACGGCGTCCCGTGCGTCGTGGCAGCGACGGCCACGCCCTACAAGTTCCCGGAGACGTGCCTCAGGGCGTTCGGCGGGGACGTGCTGGACGATCCGCCGCCGTGCGTGCGCGGGCTGGATGCGCTTCCGGTGGCGCAGAAGGCGGTCATCGACGTCGGCGGCATACCTGATGCCGTCCGGAGCCTCTTCTGACGCAGTTGCGGTGACGGCGGCCAACAAGAAAGGGAGAACAAATGAGGAAGGGAATCATACTTGCGGGCGGAGCGGGCACGCGGCTGCATCCGCTCACCCGTGTCGTGTCGAAGCAGCTTCTGCCAGTCTACGACAAGCCGATGATCTTCTATCCGCTTTCGACGCTGATGCTCGCCGGCATTCGCGACGTGCTGATAATATCTACGCCGACCGACCTGCCGATGTTCGAGCGGCTCTTGGGCGACGGCTCCGACATCGGCATGCGCTTCTCGTACAAGGTGCAGGAGGTGCCGAACGGCCTTGCCCAGGCGTTCGTCATCGGACGCGAGTTCATAGGCGGCGACGACGTGTGCCTTGTCCTGGGGGACAACATCTTCTACGGGGCCAACCTGCCGAAGCTGCTTAAGGCGGCAAGCGCATCGCCGTCGCCGACGGTGTTCGGATACCGCGTGGCAGATCCGGAGCGCTACGGCGTCGTCGAGTTCGACGCGGCCGGCAAAGCCGTTTCGCTGGAGGAGAAGCCGCAGAAGCCGAAGTCGAACTACGCCGTCGTCGGTCTCTATTTCTACCCGAACTCGGTCGTGGAAATCGCGGCGAACCTGAAGCCGTCCGCACGCGGCGAATACGAGATAACCGACGTCAACCGCGAATACCTGCGACGAGGCGAGCTGAAGGTGGAGGTAATGAGCCGGGGATTCGCCTGGCTCGACACCGGCACGCACCAGTCGCTTGCCGACGCCACCAACTTCGTGCGCGCCATCATCGAGCGTCAGGGCTTGCAGATGAGCTGCATCGAGGAAATCGCCTGGTGCCGCGGCTGGATCGACGACGCCCAGCTCAAGAAGCTTGCCGACGGCTACGGCAAGTCGTCCTACGGACAGTACCTCAAGAACCTCGCCTGAAGCCTTTTTGACACAATACATGATACATGCCATGAAAACTAAAGCGACTTACATGGACAAGGACTTCCTGCTTGATACCGATGCGGCGCGGGAGCTCTACCACCGGCATGCGGAGAAGATGCCGATCATCGACTACCATTGCCACCTGCCGCCGAAGGAGATCGCCTGCGACCAGCGCTGGACAGACATCGCGCAGGTCTGGCTCGGCGGCGACCACTACAAGTGGCGGCAGATGCGCTCCAACGGCGTGGACGAACGGTACGTGACCGGCGACGCCAGCTGGCACGACAAGTTCGTCAAGTTCGCCGAGACGATGGAGAAACTCGTCAAGAATCCGCTCTTCGACTGGTCGCACCTGGAGCTGTCGCGCTACTTCGGCGTGAACGAGCGCCTGTGCGGGGAGTCCGCCGAGCGCATCTGGAAGAAATGCAACGCGAAGCTAGCCCAGAAGGGGTTCTCCGCGCAGGGCCTCATGAAGAAGTCGAACGTCAAGGTCGTCTGCACGACCGACGACCCCGACGACTCTCTCGAATGGCACCGGCAGATCGCCGCGAAGCCGTTCGGAGTGAAGATACTGCCCGCATGGCGCCCGGACCGCATCCTCAAGGAGGCCGTTGCGAAGAAGAAGGACCCTATGAAGCACCTCGCCGAGCGCCACAAGCACTTCGAGGCGAACGGGTGCGTGCTTTCCGACTACGGCCTTGTCGACATTCCCGAGAAGGGCCTTTACGCAGATCTGCTTTTCGAGTGCCTGAAGATGGATGCGAAGGCAGGCTGGACGACGCAGCTGCACTTCAACTGCATACGGAACCTGAACACGCGCATGTTCAAGAAGCTTGGCCCCGACACCGGGTTCGACGCGATCGGATGCGCTGACTCGGGGCTGGGCCTGGCGAAACTTTTCGACAGGCTGGAGCGGGCGGACGCGCTGCCGCGCTGCATCCTCTACTCCCTCAACCCGCGCGACACCGAGATGCTTGCGACGATCATGGGCTGCTTTCAGAAAGGGCCGGACGTCGGAAAGATTCAGCTCGGCAGCGGCTGGTGGTTCCTCGACCAGAAGGACGGCATGCGCAAGCAGCTTGAGGCGCTCTCCGCGCTCGGCTGCCTCGGCAACTTCGTCGGCATGCTTACGGACTCGCGCAGCTTCCTCAGCTACACGCGGCACGAGTATTTCCGCCGCATCCTTTGCCAGAAGCTCGGCAAGGAGGTCGAGAACGGTGAGATTCCAGCCGACATGAAGTGGCTTGGGCAGATAGTCGAGGACATCTCCTACAACAACGCCAAGCGTTACTTCGGCTTCTGATCCGTGCGTCTGCCGCTCGGACATTCGCCTTGATGCGCGTTGCGCTGGACGCGGCCGCAAGGGGTGTGCTATACTATAAGCCGTTGGGCGGATTGCCGTCGGACGAAAGAACCGGAACACACATAGAGGTCGAAGTCATGAGCGAGGAAAGGCCCTGCGCCGACCGCAGGCTTGCGAAGGTCGGGAGCGTCGAGCAGCTGTGCATGGCGCAGCGAGTGCAGGTAACGGACGGGCGCGGCAACGGGGCGCGTCAGATATACGTAGCTAACGGAAAGCTCAACTTCGTGCTTTCCGAATCTAACGCCCTGGACATTCTGCGGCTGTGGCACGAGGGAACCAACGTCGGGTTCGTCTCGAAGAACGGGCTTTACACCGCGCCGGCCGACTTCCTTGGCACGTTCCCCGCCGGAATGCTCTATACGTGCGGACTCGATGCGATAGGCGGCATGGAAGGCCATGCCGTACACGGCCGCATACATTCCATTCCCGCGCAGATCCTGGAGCTGTCGGCCGGCGAAAACGGCGTCAAGATCGTCGCCGAGGTCCGTGACACCGCTCTCTTCGGACAGAACATGGTCCTGACGCGGACGGTTTCGACGGCTGCGGGGTCCGACGAGATCAAGATCGAAGACCGGCTCGCGAACCGTGCGTTCCGTGACGAGAAGTACTGCATGCTCTATCATGTGAACGTCGGCTACCCGATCGTCGATGCCGGCGCGAAGATCGTCGGCAAGTTCGCAGAGTCAAGGCCGCGCACCCAGTGGGCCAAGCACGAGATGGAGAAGATGCTCAAGGTCGAGCCGCCCAAGGACAATGCGGAGGAGACGTGCTACTTCCACATGACGAAGGACGGGAAGATGTCGGTCGAGAATCCGCGTATCGGCAAGCGGTTCACTGTGGCGACCTCCCTCCGCAAGTTCGTGCAGTGGAAGAGCCGGGCGAGCGGCGATTTCGTAGTCGGCCTTGAGCCTTGCACATGTTGGCTTGACGGCGAACTGGAGTACTCGGTGCTGAAGCCCGGCGAATCAGTCTCGCATACGCTTGTCTTGAAAACCGAGAACATCCGAGGCAGTTGAGGGCAGCCGAGCCGAAGGAACCGACGAATGGCATGAACGCATGAAAGCGTTTCTTGAAGGACTTCCGTTTCTGGCGGCCTTGTGCGCGGCGCTTTGCGCGCACAAGGCGTCTGCCGCGTATTCCGTCGTGCTGCCGCCGGAGCCCAAGCCGTGGGAGTGCACGGCGGCGAAGGAGCTGGAGACATGGCTCAGTCAGGCGGCGAAGGACGGTGCGGTGTCGGTGGACGGTTGCGCCAACGCCATGTTCCACGTAGGCGACACTGCGCTTGCGAAGGAGAATGGGCTATCGGGGGACGCGCTTCAGGACGAGGAATGGTGCGTCAGGTCGTTCGGCCGCGACGTCGTTCTGAACGGCGGCGGCTCGCACGGCGCGATTTATGCCGTGAGTCATTTTCTCGAAGACTTCGTTGGAGTCCGCTTTTGGAACGACTCCGATACGGACGTGCCGGAGGCGAAGGCGCTGGCGTTGCCAGCGCTGAACGCTAAGGGCCGCCCCGTCTTTCGCTATCGTGACATCTTCCGTTGCGGCGACCCTGCGAAGGCCACGCCGCGCTTTGCGATCATGCGACGCCTGAACCGGAACGGTGACGCGAAGGTTCCGCAGGAATGGGGCGGCGAGTTCACTTACGGGCCGCCATACCACTGCCACACGTTCGACCGCATGATCCCGTGGGCGAAGTACGGCAAGGACCATCCGGAATGGTTCTCCCTGTGGGAAGGCAAGCGCGTCGGAGGCGTGGAGGGAGGCCAGCTCTGCCTCGCGAATCCCGAGGTGCGCGCGCTGCTGCTGAAGATCCTTCGCGAAAACATCGCCAGGGGCGACGCGGCGGCGAAGGCGGCGGGCGTGCCTGCGCCGCGCGTGTACGAGCTTTCGATGAACGATACGAAGAAATATTGCCAGTGCGAGGCGTGCATGGCCGAGGTGGAGAAGTACGGGCACTCCGGCTTCCACCTGAACTTCGTTAACGAAGTTGCGGATGAAATCGCGCGGACGCGTCCGGAACTGTACATCTCCATGCTTACCTATCTCTACACCGAGCCGCCTCCGAAAGGAGGGGTGAAGCCGCGCGACAACGTGATCGTGAAGCTTTGCGACACGCACTCCAACCAGGCCGCGCCGCTTACCGACCCGTGCAACGGCGAGTTCCTGGATTTCCTGAAGTCCTGGCGTGCCATTGCGAAGAACCTGATAATATGGGACTACGCCATCTCCTTCGTCAACCCGTCGGTTTTCTTCCCGTTCGCGAGCGAGTTCGCGTATGCCGATACGTTCAGGACGTTCCACGAGAATAACGTGTTCGGCGTGTTCATGGAGCACGAGTATCCATACACCGACATGTACGAGCTAAAGTATTATCTTGAATCGAAGCTTTTTGAGGATCCTTACCAGGACGGGGCCGCGCTCATCGTGGACTTCATGAAGCATTACTTCGGAGCGGCGGCGAAACCGATTTTCAAGGCGAGGCGTCATCTTGACGCGATCCGCAAGGCGCAGGGCGCGTTCTTGACGTTTATGCCGCAAGCGGAGAAGTTCGACTTCATCACCATGCCGGACCTTGTGAAGATGGCTGAGCTCTGGGACGAGGCTGAGGCGGCGGTGAAGGACGACAAGAAGCGGTTGGATCGCGTCCGCCGCGCGCGCAGGTCGCAGGACTCCATGATGCGCTTCCGCTTGAATACGCCGCGAGAGGCGGACGGCAATTTCATCTTCGACGCCAAGGCTTTAGACTGCGGAAAGGGCCCTGCCGAGCTTGTGAAGGACGCGGAAAGCCCGTGCGGCGAGGCCGTGCGGATCCCCGTGGACGAGGCGAACGCCGGCCCGTTCGGCCCGCCGCTCAAGTTCGGCATCTACGACCGCCCGTCAGCGAAGCACACCTGGAAGGGCGAGTTCCCGTCCGCGAAGGGCGAGGACTACGAATGGTTCGAGTTCAAGGACGTGAAGACGCCGAAGACCGGCAACAACATCTTCTACATCTCGGACGCCTGGAAGCCCAACATGGTGCTGTGCCGTCCTGGCCTCAACGACACAAACTGCACGATGCGCGTCTGCGCGAAGTTCACCGGTCCGCGCCACCATCCTGGCAGCAAGGCGGAGAACGAAGTGCGCATTGCGCAGATTGAATTCACCCCCAGTCAACAATCTAACGCCAAGGAGAAACAGCAATGAAACCAAGTAATCTGCTTGCAGCTGCTGCAGCGGCTTTTTGTACGCTTTCCACCGCGTACGGCGGCGTCGATGCGTCTGGAGGAGTTGTGACGCGCGTGGGCAACGACTGGGTGCATACGTTCACCGAAAGCGGAACGCTTGAAGTGACGCAGGGCGGCACACTTGAGATTCTCGTCGTGGGTGGCGGCGGCGGCGGCGGAAGCGGCTATTACGGCGGCGGCGGCGGCGCGGGAGGCGGCGTCATCTATAATGACAGCCTTTCTGTCGAGCCGGGTTCCTATGCGGTGACGGTCGGTGCAGGTGGCGTTGGAGGCGGTGCCAAGGAGTCCGGAAGCAATGGCGGCGATTCCTCTTTCGTCAATCTTGCCGCGAACGTTAACCTTGTCGCGGGAGGCGGTGGGGCTGGCGGCGGCTACAATAAGGCCGGCGGCGATGGCGGCAACGGCGGTGGCGGCGCAGGCGGGCAAGGCACCGGCTACGCAGGAGGAACGGGCAGTCAGGGATACAATGGCGGCAACGGCATCATCAATTACGCTGGCGGCGGAGCCGGTGCCGGTGCGGCCGGAGGCGTCGGTGCCGCCGGTGGCGGAGGCATGGGCGGCAACGGATTCTACTCCCAGATCAGCGGAGCGGAAGCGTTCTATGGCTGTGGTGGCGGCGGCGGCGTGATGACGACGAGCAGCGTTGATGCGGGCGTTGGCGGGAACGGTAACGGCGGCGACGGCGGATACTATGATTCTGGCATCACGACTGGCACGGCGGGCGGCAATGGCCTTGCCAACACAGGCAGCGGTGGCGGCGGCAGTGGCGGCAACAATAAGACAGGCACTGCGTTGAGGAGCGGTGGCAATGGCGGTAGCGGCATTGTCATTGTCCGTTATGTCGCCGTTGAGACGGAAGAAGCCAGGCGCTTGGAGGCTTCCGGCGGGACGGTGACGCGCACAGACCGTGACATGATCCACACGTTCACCAACAACGGCACTTTCACGGTGTCGAAGAACTGTACGGTGCAGGTGCTCATCGTGGGCGGCGGCGGTGGCGGTGGCGCGTCTCACTCCGGAGCTGGCGGTGGTGGCGGCGGCGGCGTCATCTACCGGGAGAATTTTGTCGTCAAGGCCGGCTCCTATCAGGTGACGGTCGGTGAGGGCGGTTCAGGTGGCTTGGTGACGCGCGCATGGGGTTTTTCTGCCGATTCCACAAATGGCGGCGATTCTTCTGTTTTCGGTCTTATTGCGAAAGGTGGCGGTTGTGGCGGCACGCTTGCGGGAACAGGGAGAGGCAAAGACGGCGGCAGCGGTGGTGGCGGCTCTGGAACTGGTGCTGCGTATGATGGCGGCTTGGGGACGGAAGGCCAAGGATATGCTGGCGGACGTTCGCTGTCAAGAGGCAGTGCTTCCGATTGCTACGGTGCTGGTGGCGGTGGTGCGGGTGGCGCGGGAGCCAATGCTTCCACAACGTCACCTTACGGCGTTGGCGGTATCGGTTTCGCCTGTGCGATCAGCGGCATGGAGAAGTACTATGGTGGCGGCGGTGGCGGTGGTGTCTGCATCTCTGGCGCGGGCGCAGCTGGCGGACAAGGCGGCGGCGGAAGCGGTGGCTATCAGACGAGTGAAGGGATTGGTCTTGCCGTCGGCGGCAATGGTGAGGCCAACACTGGTGGTGGTGGTGGCGGCGGTGGTTCCCGCTACAACTGCAGTGGACAGCAATGGAGCGGTTCGAGCGGCGGCAATGGCGGCAGCGGCATTGTCATCATCCGCTATGCGATGGAAACCGATGAATTCTTCGAGAGGATTTCTGGCGGAAGAAGAAGCATAGACGGCGACTATGAAGTGCATACCTTCACCGCGAACGGCACGTTGACAGTCGAAGGGCAGAGCCTTATGGATGTTCTTGTCGTTGGTGGAGGCGGTGGCGGCGGCATGTCGCACTCCGGTGCCGGCGGCGGCGGCGGCGGTGGCGTCATCTACAGGCAGAACGTTGCTGTCACGGCAGGCGTCTATCAGGTGACGGTCGGCGCGGGTGGCGCAGGTGGACGAATGACGAGTGCGTGGGGATTTGGTATTGATGCCACGAACGGCGAAGATTCGGTCGTATTCGATTTTGTCGCGAAGGGTGGTGGCTGCGGTGGGGTTATCACCATCGACTCAAGAGGCCGGCCTGGCGGCTGTGGCGGCGGCGGGTCAGGAACTGGCAGTGCGGCTTCTGGCGGCGCGGGAACGGAAGGTCAGGGTTACGCCGGCGGCAATGCCATGTCACGAAGCAGCCCTGCTGACTGTTTCGGCGCTGGTGGCGGCGGCGCAGGCGGTGCTGGAGCCAATGCTTCCACAACGTCACCTTACGGCGTTGGCGGTATCGGTTTCGCCTGTGCGATCAGCGGCACGGAGAAGTATTATGGCGGCGGTGGCGGCGGTGGAGTCTGCATCTCCGTCGCGGGCGCGGCTGGCGGACAGGGAGGTGGCGGAAGCGGCGGCTACCAGACGTATGAAGGCATCGGACTGGCTGCCGGCGGCGATGGAGAGGCCAACACCGGCGGCGGTGGCGGCGGTGGTGGTTCCCGCTACAATCCTAGCGGACAGCAATGGAGTGGCAGCAATGGTGGCAACGGCGGCAGCGGCATTGTCATCGTTCGGTGCCGGCGCATTCCTAGAGGAATGTCGGTAACAGTTCACTGACCTGGTTGATTCTTGAAAACCTGATGTGTCCCAGCCCGGTTCGCATCGGGATGTGTTCAGCATTGACTTTGGACGGTAGTTAGGCTATACTTGTGCCAAATTTGATTGAATAGCAAAGGAACAATACATGAAAGTTGTGGGAAACCGTCAGAGATGGGGTGAACTTTCACTTTCCTTTCTTGTTGCCGCAGCTCTGTTTTCCGTATATGCCAGCACGTTCAACGTGCCGTCGGGAACGACCGATACGCAGACGGGGTTGAACGAGACGGATCGCACGTACAAGCAGGGCGACGGTACGCTGGTCGTCAACGGCAGCAGCTCCTTCAAGCGCATGACGGTTTCGGCAGGCACGCTGAAGTTCAGCGGTGGAACGGCGACGATTGCGGACTCCACGGCGACAACGGCATACAGCGATGCCATGTTCGTGCAAAATGGCGGCAACACCATTATCGCGGACGGCGCGGTTGTCACGGCGAAGGATGGGTCCTATGTTGATGTCAACAACGGTACGTTCACCGTCACGAACGCGACCTTTGATGCGACGGGAATCAGTGGACACGTAATGAACGCTTTCAGCGGCAACAACTCCGACTGCTGGATTGTCATCGAGACAAATGGTGTGTTGAAAACCAATGTCTTGCGCCCGACCGGAACGGCTACCGCCGCCATGAAAGATCGCGTGGGAGTCCGGTTGAACAGGGGTGGTGAACTGCGCCTGAAGAACTTCTTTGTCGATGGTGTCGGCAACAATCGCTATGGGCGCATCTACTTCGATGGCGGGCATCTTTACAGGACGGAGACTGCGGCCGGACGCCTTTTCAACGCGGATACGGAGCGTGATGGTTGGGTGAAAAAGCAGACCGTCCCCACCATCCTTGAGGGCGGATTCTATCTGTATACGGTCGGCGAAACGACCATTAGCGTTGGGTTTGATAGCGGTGCGGAGCATGACGGCGGTGCGCACTTCATGAGTGGCAACTTGATTCGCTGGTACGGCGACAACTCCTACAATGGCGGCACGTGGCTTGAATCTACCGGTGGTGGCATTCTGGACGTTAGGGCGGGGGACACGGCGCTTGGCGCTATTCCGGCCCAGCCGACGACCAATATCTGGGTGACGGGCAGCAACCACACCTTGTACAACGAGGGGAACGTGGTGACCATTCATTCGAATCGCATGGTCTTCATCAAGAATGGCGTTAGGCTGCGCACAGGCTCGAAGAACCGTCTTGTCTTTACCGGCGAGATTCATGGCGAGATTGCTGCAGGAAACGCCGAGCCGACGGGTACGGCGCTTCATGTAAGGGGAGATTGGAATGGCACGACGGTCCTTGATCCAGGAGCAGGACATACGAACGACGTAGGGCATCTCGTCAACTACGGACGCCTTGAGGTCACGAGCGGCGTCACGCGGGTCGTGTCTTCGTCGAGTGGTACCGGCGATGGCACTGCGCTCTTGTACACGAGCGGCAACAACTCGTCGCTCAACGACTACCGCGGGCATCTGATCGTCAACGGCGGCACATTGATTACGGTTCCGCAGGCTTCGGAGGATAATCGTTTCCTGATTGCGAAGCAGTATGCGCAGACGGAGATCACGAACGGCGGCAAGATCGATATGCCCAACGCCTGTTACGTAAACGGCCTCCAATCTCCGGCGTCGCTTACGATTGCCGACGGCGGCGAGATGAAAGTGGTGACCTTCCAGTTCGCCAATGCTACGACGAACTGCACTGTTGACCTCAAGAGCGGCGGACGGCTGACAACGAGCGAGTTCTGGTGCAACGGTGCGGAATGTACCGTCAACATCGACGGCGGCGTGATTGGGAGGCATGGCAGCAAGCAAGATGTTGCGTTTGGCTTGGATGGCGGCGCTGCACGGTGGACGGGCGTGGATGTCTTCGTGAAAGAGGGAGGCGTCACATTTGACGTCCCGAGCAATAACCTTTGGGTGAAACTGCCGCTTCAGAGCGCGGCGGCGCAGGACGCCGGCTTATGCAAGACAGGCGCGGGAGTGCTTGTGGTTCAGACGAACTTGGCCTACAATGGATCGACGACTGTGTCGGGCGGCACGATGCAGATGCGCGGCCACAACCTGCTGCCGCAGACGACGCTGAAGCTGGAGAACGGCGGTATCGCAGCGTTCTCGCTGTATGAAACCGGAAATTGGGAGACCTACACGCACACCGAACAGACGTTCAAACGTATCGAGGGTAACGGGAGGATCAACTACAGCAAAAACGTACGTGTCACGGAGTCCATTGCGCCGAGCGTGAACGGGCAAATCCACTTCGAGTGGGCGTGCGACATCAACGGCGACTTTGAGATTCAGGGCAATGCGGAAGGGTGCGGCAAAATCTACAGCCAACGCGACACGCTTGACCTCACGAAGCTGACGCTGAAGGTCGCGGACTTCTCGACCTTCGACGCCGGCAAGGCGAAGTTCAGCGCTTCAATGGGAGCGGGCTATTACCAGATTCTCAAGGTGGCGTCTGCCGCCAGCTACTCAGGCAAGTTCAACCTTCCCGCAGACTGGCCGAAAGAATGGCTGGTCGAGTACTCGGCCACCGGAGCCTATCTCCACTGCTTGAAGGGCACTCTGGTCATTCTCCGCTGATGAAAGCGATAGTCATAGACGAAAGCAGGAACCTGGTCTGGCAGGAAGTGCCCGATCCGGTTTGTCACGATGAGTTTGACGTAAAGATAGCGATCAAGGCGTGTGCGCTCAATCGTGCGGACGTGATGCAGCGCGCCGGCACCTATGCGCCGCCGCCGGAGTGGCCGACGTGGCCCGGGCTGGAATGCGCGGGCGTAGTCGCAGAGGCTCCGTCGGGCGGACGCTTCAAGCCGGGCGATGCGGTTTGCGCCCTCCTTGGCGGCGGAGGCTATGCGGAGCAGGTCGTCGTGCCGGAGGGAATGTGCATGCCTCTCCCGAAGGGGTTTTCGTTCGAGCAGGCCGCCGGCATTCCCGAGGTGTATGCCACGGCCTACCTGAACCTGCGGCTTGTCGGCGAGATCCAGAGGGGCGAGACGTTCTTCATCAACGGCGGCGAAGGTGGATTGGGCATCGCCACGATCCAGCTCGCAAAGCACGTGTTCGGCGCTAAGGTGATCGCGCAGGTGGCGAGCGACGAAAACGGCGAGTTCTGCCGTGGCGTCGGCGCGGACATCACGGTCAACCGCTTCACGGGCGACCTCGTGGCGACGCTTGCGGCGAATCCGCCGAATGTGGCGATAGACCCCGTCGGCGGGCCGCTCATGGGCAAGTGCATCGCGACGATGCCGTATCGCGGTCGCTGGATTTCCCTTGCGTCCATGGCCGGCGGAGAGACGACGCTTGACGTCAACCTCCTGTGGCGGAAGAACCTCCGTGTCATCGGCTCTACGCTCAGGTCGCGCACGAGTGCGGAGAAGGCGCAGATATTGGGTGGCCTTGTGCGCGACGTGTGGCCGGCGTTCGAGATCGGCAAGTTTGCGCCGTTCATCCACAAGGTCCTGCCGATCACGGAGGCTGCAGAAGCGCACCGCATCATGGTCGCGGGCGAGAACCGTGGCAAGATCGTGATGACGGTATGAGGTGCCCCGGCTACAAGTGGCGGCTCTTGGCGTTTCTGTTCGTGGCGTTCTTCATTGAGCTGGGGTCGCGCCAGCTTTATAGCGCGGCGTTGCCGCAGATTCGCCTTGAGTTCCTGAAGTATGGCGTAACGGATGCGCAGTTGGGTGCTGTCGGCACCGTGTTCGGGGCGGTGTTCGGGCTTGCGCTCATGGCGTCTGGCCTTGCCGCCGACCTGCTCGGGCGGAAGCGCGTCCTGGTGGCGGGAACGCTTCTCTTCTCAATCGGCATACTCGGCAGCGGCTTCGCGAAGGGCATCGGCGGCATGATGTTGTTCTACGGCGTCCTGAACGCGATAGGGCAGTGCTGCATTGCTCCGGCGAGCTATGCGCTCATATCGAAGTATCATGTGGAGACGCGCTCCACGGCGATGGCGGTGTTTCAGGGTGCGGTGTACTCGGGCATCATCCTTTCAAGCCTGTTCGGCGGCATTCTAGCAGAGCAGGGCGAAGGCGTGTGGCGCTGGGCGTTCTGGATCATGGGCGCTGGCGGCGTGGCGTGGGCGGTTGCGATGCAGTTTGGGATGCGTCCGGAGCCTGTCGCCGAAGCGTCTGACACGGAGAAGGACGAGGCCTCGATCAAGGAGGCGTTTTTCGCTCTTCTCAAAAAACCGACAGCCGTGCTGATTGCAGTTGCGTTCGGGTTCTTCATGTATGGCAACTTCGGCTTGCGGCTGTGGATGCCGATGTTCATGACGCGCAGCTTCGAAGGCGTTGGAACGGCAAAGGCGGCGCTGCATGGCGTGTTGTGGCTCAACCTGTTCGCGCTCGCAAGCTGCATCTTGACGGCTAGGGCGATAGATCGGGTCGGTGCAAAGAGGCCGCGAATCCGCCTTGAAGTGTCGGCGCTCGGCTTTCTCCTCTGCATCGCGCCTGTCGTCTGGGTCGCGAAGGCGGGTAGTTTCGGGTCGTGCTGCATGGCGCTGTCCGCCCTCGGCCTTACGGTGGGCGTTTATGACGCGGCGCACTATCCGGCGATGTTCGACTGCATCGCGCCGCGCTACAGAAGCGCAGCGACGGGCATCACGGGTTGCATGGCGTTCCTGATGGGTTCGCTTGCGCCCGTCGTTCTCGGCTGGATGAGCGACCGCATGTCGATGCGGACGGGGATTGCTTCGCTCGGCGCGTTCTACCTCGTCGGCGCAGTGGTGCTTCTCCCGGCGATGCTATGGTTCTTCAAGAGGGACAGGGTGGAGGGATGAGAGCCCTTCGCCATGCTGACATCGCGTTGTCCTCATGATGACTTGTTGTCGTGATACATATGGTATAATACACGGCACAATGAGCAAAGAGCTTTCAAAGAACTACAAGTGGATTGTGCTGGCGGTTCTTTCCGCGACTTATTTCCTTGCGCAGGGATCGCGGCAGATATTCAATGCCGTGCTCCCTCAGATAAAGGCTGACTTTGCCGGAGCTGGCTTGAGCGACGCCCAGCTTGGCCTTGTGGGAAGCATGTTCACGCTCGTGTTCGGCCTTGCCATTCCTTTTGGAGGCATCCTTGCGGACTTCTTCAGCCGCAAGTGGATGATAGTCATCGGCACGCTGCTCTTTTCCGTCGGCATCTTCACGTCTGGCATGGCATCCGGCGTGGGACTTCTCGTTGTCGCATACGGCATCGTGAATGCGGCGGGGCAGGCGCTCCTCCCTCCGTCCAACTCGTCGCTCATCGGGCAGTTTCACGTCGAGACGCGGGCGACGGCGTTCTCCATATACCAGATCGTCTTCTATGTCGGCATCGTGGTGTGCAGTTGCGTGTCCGGCTGGCTTTCGGGCCTTGGCGCTGGCGGATGGCGAAAGGCGTTCTTTCTCTTCGGTGCAGTTTCGGCAGCGTGGGCGTTCGCCCTTGTGTTTTTTCTTCGCGACACGCCGCAGCCTTCCTTGGCCAAGGCTGCGGAGGGCGATCCGGCAGGCGCCCCCTCCGACAGGGCTACGGTCCGCGAGGCTCTTGGAGCGGTCGTGCGCAAACCGTCCGCGCTGCTGCTCATGGCCGGGCTTGGCTTTTACTTCTACGCCAAATACGGTTTCAACACGTGGATCGTCGCCTATCTCCTGCGCACGTTCCCGTCGCTCTCGCCGGCTGCGGCCGCTTTTCACGCCGTCTTCTGGTTCTACCTCGGTGCGGTCGTCGGCGTTTTTGCGGGCGGACGCGTTTCAGACCGTTTCGCCGCGTTGCGTCCGCAGGTCAGGTTCGACGTGAACGTCGCCGGCCTTGCGCTTTGCGTTCCCGGTCTCCTGGTTTCGGCGTTCGCCCCGTCGGCTGCCTTTTGCATCTTCGGCACTGCGTTGCTTGGCTTTGCGACGGGCGTATACGACTCGAACATCTATGCCTCGCTCTTCGAGGTCGTGAAGCCGCGCTACCGCGCGGCGGCTGTCGGCGTGTTCGGATGCGGCGGCAGCGTCATCGGGGCATCCGGTCCCGCCGTCCTCGGCTGGATGAACGCGCATTTCTCAATGAGCGCGGGAATCGCCTCGCTCTCGGCGTTTGCCCTTGCCGGTGCGGCGGCGATCGGCATCGCACGGATCTTCTTTTTTGAAAGGGACAAGGAGTAGCCTTTGAGCAACGGAACCACCTTCGCCAATGCTGCGGCGGTAAACTTGTGCGGAAGAACCGTTGCGGCGTGTGCAGCGGCCGCTGCGCTTTCGTTTTGCGCACATGCCGAAAGAATCGTGCTGTTCGGCGAGACGGGGCTTGTGGAGGAGCGTTCTGCCGCGCTTGCGGAACTGGTGCCGTGGACGGCGCCGAACGCGGCGCTCAAACTCACGGACGAGAAGGTCGAACATCTCGGCGACGGAGCGTACGCCGTCACGCGCACGGTGAAGAACGCCAGCGGAGAACCGGTGACGTTCAAGGACGAGCTGCGGGTGCGCGACTGCTTCGCGGCGGATCGCTACCTGATACCATGCGTCAACTACAACGGCAACAAGTTCGGCGCGCTGAAGACGCCGAAGGGGTTGTCCTGCGAAGGGCAGCCGTGGGTGTTCTCGTACGAACGCACTGGCGTCCCGAGCTGCACCTTGACTGAAAACGGTTCTGTCGGCATCGCCGTCTTTGCCGCGAACGACACCAAGGAGTCGCTGGTCAGCGCGTGTTCGCTGGAGCTCAAGGAAGGGCGCTACGAGCACGTGATATGCCGTCCCGTCACCGAAGCGCCGTACACCTACGAATCGAAGGGCGTGTTCGGTCCGCGCCACGACGCTTACGTTACGCTCGGCGCGGGCGAGACGTTCACGGCGAAGAGTCATGTGTGCGTCTGCCGTCCGAAGTGGACGGGCTATGCGTATGCCGCGCTCATCGACCATGCGCTCAGGTTGCTCGATCCTCGGCTGAAGCCGTGCCTGACGGACGGAGAAGTGTTCGATCTTGGCATACGCTACATCCATTCCTTGCTCTATCTTTACAGAGGCAAATGGCTCGTGAACGAACATGTCACGAACCGAATGGCTCACGATTGCGCGGCGATGCGCATCACGCGCGAGGAGATGGCCGAGCGCATGAAGTGGGAGTACTGGACGGATCTCGGCACGTTCTGCCAGACGTTCGAGGTCGGCTGGGCGGGGCAGAACTTCCTGAATGCGCGGATGCTCGCGGTCAAGGCGTTCGCAACTGGAGACGGTGCGCTTCTTGAAAAGGCGGTCGGAGTGTTCGACGCCTTTGTCGCCACGCAGCATCCGAGCGGGCTCCTCCACACCTGCTACAACTACAACTTTGACGCCGACCGTGTCGAACGCCGTCCGGCAGACGCCTGCAACATGGGCTGGGCCGCGGCGGAGGCGGTGCGGATGAAGCGGCTCCTTGCGGCGCATGGAACGGACAAGGCCGAATACGTCAAGTTCGCGCGCGGCATCTGCGACTTCTTCGTAGAGCACTGGTCGGACGAGTGGGGCTTCGGAAAGAGCTGGCGCGTGGACGGGCGGCCCGCCGCAAGCGCCGGGACTATTGGCGGTTTCCTCATTCCGGCGCTTGTCGAGCTGTACGGCGAGACGAAGGAGCGCAAGTATCTCGATGCTGCGCTGAGGGCGAGCGACTTCTACTTCAAGCGAGACCTTGACCGCTTCGAGTGCACTGCAGGCGCCATAGACTGCCATTGCATCGACAAGGAGACGGCCTGGCCGTTCCTGAACGGCTCGCTTTCGCTCTATCGCATCACGGGTGACGCGAAGCACCTGGAGCGCGCGGAAAAGGCGGCGGCGTATTTCACGAGCTGGATGTTCTTCTTCGACGGCGTGTACGGGGCGGAGACGGACATCGCAAGGCACGACTGGCACATGACGGGCGGAACGGCGGTGAGCGCCGAGCATCATGGAATCGATTCGTGGGGGTCGATCGCAGTGCCAGATCTCGAAGAGCTCTCCAGCCTGACGGGCGACGCAAAGTGGCGGCGAATCGCGGGTCTCATGTGGGCGAACGCCATGCAGTGCATAACGACGCGCCTCGGCGAGTTCTACCATGGCCAGCAGCGTCCGATCGGTTCGCAAAGCGAGGCGTGCTTCCAGGCGCGGTTCACGAAGTACCGGCCTGTGATCGAAGCGGGGTACATGAGCGACATACTTGCGCCGTGGCCGAGCGCGTTCCGCATGTGGACGGTGGAGCGGCGCAGGCAACAGGGGAAAACCTTCGCTTCCTCCGCAACGCCGCTCGCCGCCGAGCAGAACGGCAGCCAGAAGAAGCGGTATGTGATAACAGTCGAAGGCACCAACTGCTGGTCTCGGCTTGCCGGGCGGGCAGCCGACATGTCGCCTACGCCCTGCGAGGCGCTTCCGGTCGTGCCGCCTGCGGGCGCAACGCTTGAGCCGGTAGGCGACCAGCATATCGTGCTGAAGGACGCGGACGGACGCCCGCTCTGCTACTACCATCTCGTCACGGACCGCTGGGTGCCGGCGGACAAGGTGAAGGTCGGCAAAGGCTTTGGCACGGTGGCATGGAGCGTGCTTGCGGCGTACTTCCTGCTGATGGCGGGCATGGCATGGCACTTCATACGCAAGAAGAAGCGCGCCGACGACTACTTCACCGGCGGCGGCAAGATACCGTGGTACGTGGCTGGCATGAGCATCTTCGCCACGATGCTTTCGTCCATTTCGTTCCTCGCGGTGCCGGCGCAGTTCTATATCTCCGACTGGCGGTACTTCCCGATGACGTTCGGCATCTTCGCCCTTGCGCCTGTTGTGATATGCTTCTACCTGCCGTTCTTCAGGCGCCTGAAGGTCGCAAGCGCCTACGAGTACCTCGAGCGCCGCTTCAACGCCGCAGTGCGCCTGTTCGCGTCAGGCGCATACGTGGTGTTCATGATTTCGCGCGTGGCGATAGTGACGCTCCTGCCGTCGCTCGCGCTCAACGCCATGACAGGTGTCTCTATCGACGGCTGCATACTCGTGTGCGGCACGGCGACAATCCTGTACTGCGCGTTCGGCGGGTTCGAGGCTGTTGTGTGGAGCGACTTCGTGCAGGGCATCGTGCTGGTCTCCGGTGCGCTCGCCATATTCTTCGCGCTTGTGCACGGAACGGACGGCGGAATCGCCGGGGCGTGGTCGCTCGCATCCTCCCACGGAAAGACGACGCTCATAGACCTCAGGTTCCTCTCCACCGAGCCGGTGCTGTGGGTGGTGCTTGTGCTGGCCGTGATCGAGAACCTCTCGTCCTACACTAGCGACCAGTGCGTGATCCAGCGCTACCTGTCCGTCAAGGACGAGAAGTCCGCCGCGCGCTCCATCTGGTTCAACGGCGTGTTCACCGTTGCGGTGAGCGCTGTCTTCAGCGCGATCGGCACTGCGCTCTGGACGTACTACCGGTCGCACCCGGAGATGCTGGACCCGTCGCTTCCGAAGGCGGACAGCATATTGCCGTACTTCATCGTGTCGGGGCTGCCGCCCGCGCTCGCCGGACTTGTCGCCGCGGCGCTCTTCGCGGCCACGATATCGACGCTCTCCGCCAACCTCTCCAGCGCGGCGACTGCGCTCACCGCGGACTTCGTGCTGAAGTTCCGCCCGTCCACGCCGCCGGACGCGCAGATGCGTTGGGGGCGCGCCTTCACCTTCGCCGCGGGCGTGCTGGGCGTTGCGGCGGCACTCGTCCTGGCGCACACCGAGACGCGTTCGCTCTTCGACAAGTTCAAGGAGTTCATCTCGGTGCTGACAGCCGGTCTTGCGGGGCTTTTCTTCCTTGGCGTGTTCGTCCGTCGCGTTGGCGGACGCGCGGCTGTCGCCGGGCTTGTGATCAACTATGTCGTCTGCTTCGCGCTCAGGTACGCGCCGCTGCCGTTCGAGCGTCCCCACGTCTTTCTTGTGGGCGGAATCGGCTTCACGCTCTGCGTCTTGTCGGCCTGGCTGCTGTCGTTCGTGGTTCCAGAGCGCGGTCGCGACCTCTCCGGCTTGACTATCGCAACGCTGAAAAGAGACCGTGACAAAGACGGGGACTGATGCGAATTATGGTATAATATACGGAAAACTTGGAATCACAGCGATGAGCGAAGACAGCAATGCTAATCTGAGCGAGATGGCCGCGCGCATCAGGGAGATGCGCGAGATAATCGGCTATTCAGTGGAACAGATGGCCGAGAAGACGGAGGTCTCGGTCGCAGAATACGAGGCGGTCGAGGCCGGCCGCCGCGACCCGACGTTCAATTTCCTCCACCAGTGCGCCATAACTTTCGGCGTCGACATAAACGCGCTCCTGAAGGGGCATAGCGCCCACCTCTCGGGCTACGAGGTGACGCGGGCGGGGCAGGGTCCGCTTACAGCGCACGAGTCGCACATGGACATCCGCAACCAGGCGGCCATGTTCCGCCACCGCCTTGGCACGCCTTATTGGGTCACGTACAAGTACGATCCTGAGCTGCTCGAGAAGCCGATACAGACCACGACCCACGCCGGGCAGGAGTTCGACATCGTGCTGAAAGGCTCGATGAAGGTTCGTGTAGGAGAGCACGTCGAGGAGCTTAACGAAGGCGATTCCATCTACTACCGCTCGTCTACGCCGCACGGCATGGCGGCGACCGACCCCGCCGGGGTGACGTTCCTCGCGATGGTGATGGCTGGAGAGGACGGCGACAGCCACCTCGGCCTTGAGACGGTGCGCCCCCGCCACGAGAAGGTGCCGCTCGTCGTGGACCGGTTCGTCGAGTGCGAGGAGAACGAGTCCGGACATCTCGAGCACGTCCGCTTCAAGAACATCGAGCGTTTCAATTTCGCCTATGACGTGGTGGACGCGATTGCCGCGAAATACCCCGACAAGCTTGCCCTGCTTCACGTGAGCGACCATCTCACGGAACGCCGCTTCACGTTCCGCGAGATCAGCGAGATGTCGAACCAGATGGCGAACTACTTCCGTTCCGTCGGCATCGGCCGCGGCGACAAGGTGATGTTCATTCTGAAGCGCCACTACCAGTACTGGCCGGCTGTGCTTGCGCTCCACAAGGTCGGCGCGGTGGTCATACCGGCGGTGAGCCAGCTGAAGGACCACGACCTCGTCTACCGCTTCAGGTCGGCGGACGTGAAGGCCCTTGTCTGCACGGCCGACGGCGACGTCGCGCACGAGGCGGAGCTCGCCGAGGCGGAGCTGGCGAAGGAGGACCATGGCCGCGCTCCCCTGATCAAGATGGTCGTGAACGGCGACCGCGAGGGATGGCGCAGCTTCGACAAGGAGTACGTCGGCTTTTCGCGCGTGTACGGGCGCGGACCGGACGCGCCCGGCGGCAAGGACCCGATGCTCATGTTCTTCACCTCCGGCACCACTGGCTACCCGAAGATGGCGCTGCACTGCCATCTCTACGGCCTAGGCCACTTCGTGACCGCCAAGTACTGGCATCAGGTGGAGCGCGACGGGTTGCACTTCACGATTTCCGAGACGGGCTGGGCGAAGGCGAGCTGGGGCAAGCTGTACGGCCAGTGGATGTGCGAGGGCGCGCTGTTCGTCTACGACTTCGACCGCTTCCACGCCGAGACGATCCTGCCGATGTTCGCGAAGTACCGAATAACCACGTTCTGCGCTCCGCCTACGATGTACCGCATGCTGATAAAGGAGGACATCTCGAAGTACGACTTCTCGTCCGTCAGGCATGCGACGACTGCCGGCGAGGCGCTTAACCCCGAGGTGTTCACGCAGTTCAAGCGCGCCACGGGCCTTTCCATCTACGAGGGCTTCGGCCAGACCGAGACCACGTGCGCGCTCGGAACGCTCCTTGGCGACGAGATAAAGCCCGGCGCGATGGGCAAGCCGGTTCCCGACTACGGCATCGACCTCGTGGACGCCGAGGGGCATTCCGTCCCGGCAGGCGAGCACGGCGAGATCGTCGTCAGGACGCCGCGTTCCGCGCCGCACCCCGGCATCTTCATCGGCTACTACAAGGACGAGGAGAAGACCGCAGAGGCTTGGCGGAACGGCTGCTACCACACGGGCGACGTCGCCTGGAAGGACGAGGACGGCTACTACCACTACGTCGGCCGCGCCGACGACGTCATAAAGTCGTCAGGCTACCGCATCGGACCGTTCGAGATAGAGAACGTCATCATGGAGCTTCCGTATGTCGTCGAGTGCGGCGTCTCCGCCGCGCCGGACCCCGTGCGCGGACAGGTGGTGAAGGCCACCATCAAGCTCGTCAAGGGCAAGGAGGGCACCGAGGAGCTCAAGAAGGAGATCCAGGATTACGTCAAGACCCATACCGCCCCATACAAGTATCCGCGCATCGTCGTCTTCCGCGACGAGCTTCCGAAGACGGTGAGCGGGAAAATACAGAGGAACCTGCTCTGATGATAAGGTGTCAGCTGCTCATAGGACTTGCGCTTCTAGTCGGCGTTGCCGTCGGCTACTTCATGCGCGGCGAACGCGCCCCCGCCGAGGCCCCGGCAGCTGTCACCGCTGCGCCCGCCAGACGACGCGGACCGGTCGCTGACGAAGGCCACAAGGCGAGCGTCGCCGCCCTCCGCCGCCGGATAGCCGAGCTGGAGCGTCGGCTTGCGGAGAAGGGCGTCAACATGTCGAACGCCGTAGCCGAGGTGGCTAGGCTTGTCCCGGAGGGGCGCGACCGCCGCGACCCGCGCGCTTGGCTGGAGAACCTGCGCAAGATCGACCCGGAGCGCTACGCGCAGATGACCAACCGGTTCGCCCGCTGGCGCCGGAACCGTGCCGAGCACGCACGTTCTGCGATCGACTTTCTCTCGTCCGTAGACACCTCGCAAATGAGTCCTGAGGCGCAGAAGACCCATGCGGACCTCCAGAACCTTATAGCTCGCCGCGAAGAGCTTGAGGAGCGGCTCCACAGGGAGGACCTGTCGGCAGAGGAGCGCGAACGGCTCTTTCATGAGATGCGCCAGACGCATGGCGAGATGATGCGCCTGAACGGCGAGGAGCGGCGCAACCTCATTGCTGAGACCGCGAGGGTCCTTGGCTTCGAGGGCGACGACGCAAAGGACGTTGCCGCGACCATACAGGACGTGATACAGGCAACCAGCTCGGGCTTCGGTCCTCCGCACGGGCGCCGCGGCGGCCGTGCGCCTGAACGTCCGCCGGAGCCTCCTCCGCAGAACTGACGCGGGTAAGGGCATGTCACGCGGCAGGTTCATAACTTTCGAGGGCGGCGAGGGCTGCGGCAAGTCGACGCAGGCGCACAGGCTTCGAGACGTGCTTCAGCGGCGCGGCATCCAGACGCTGCTGACACGGGAGCCGGGCGGAACGCCGCTAGCCGAGGAGATTCGCCGGCTCATTAAGGATCGCTCAGGAGAGGCGCCGTGCGACGTAAGCGAATTGCTTCTGTTCCTGTCAGCCAGGGCGCAGCTCGTGCGGCGCGTGATACGCCCCGCACTTGAGGCTGGCACGTGGGTGGTCTCAGACCGGTTCAGCGATTCGACTCTGGCCTACCAGGGCTACGGGCGCGGCCTGCCGCTGGACGAGGTGCGCCGCGCCAACAACCTTGCCTGCGGCGGGCTCTCGCCGGACCTGACGCTGCTTCTTGACGTCGCTCCCGAAGTCGCCCGTGCGCGGCGGCTCGGACGCGAGGCCGCCACCAACACTTCGGCCGACAGGATCGAGTGCGCCGGCGAAGATTTTCATGCAAGGTTGCGCGACGGTTTTGCGGAACTTGCAGCGGCGGAGCCGGACCGCATAAAGGTGGTGGATGCGGACGGACCGGCCGACGAGGTGTGGGAGCGGATATGGAACCTGGTGCAGCCTTTGACCTGATCGTCCGCGCCATTGATGCGGGGCGTGTCGCGCACGGCTACCTGATAACCGGCGACCTGCGCGGCAGCTGCGAGGAACTGGTGGGGCTATTGCTCCGCCACCTTTTCCCAGACGCGCCGGAACAGGCCGCGTCAGGCGACCATCCGGACGTGGTGCGCCTCGAGCCGCAGGGCCGCAGCCGCACCATCAAGGTCCAGCGCGGCAAGGACGACGACGGCCCCGGCATGCGCGACGGCATGATAGAGCCGATGTCAGCGACGTCCTTCTCTGGAGGATGGAAGGTCGGCATCGTCGTCGGCGCCGACAGGATGCAGCCGGAAGCCGCCAACGCCTTCTTGAAGTCTCTGGAGGAACCGGGTCCGAACACGCTTTACCTTTTGCTGACGGACAGGCCGGACGCCATCCTGCCGACGATCATCTCGCGTACGCAGCGCATAGACCTGCCAATTTCGCCAGGACTCCTGGAAGGCGAGGACCTTGAGTCGGCCCGGAAGGCGTTCTACGCCAGGGACGCCGCCGCCCTCGCCGCGCAGCTTGCCGCGCTAAAGAAGGAGGCGGACGACCCCGACATTCCGCAAGTGCGCAAGTCGTTCTACCAGACCCTCATGGGATTCGTGCGCGAACTGATGCTGGACGGAAAGTTGCCGCGCTACAAGGCGTTCAGGAACGTGGATGCCGTCGAGGACGCCTACCGCCAGTCGGAAAAGGCGATAGGCGACGAGGCCGTGCTGTCGCTGATGCTTGACCGGATTGCGTTGCCGTGAAATTTTCTCTCTCCACGAACTGGTGCAACAGGCGGCTGAACGACGGCGAGGCCATCGCCGAGCTGGCGCTCTCGCTCGGCTTTGCCGAGCTGGAACTTGGCTACAACACCACGCCCGAGCAGGTGCCGGGCTTCAAGCGCATGCTCGACAGGATTCCCGTGGGTAGCGTACATGCGTTCTGCCCCGTTCCGCTTTCCGCCCCGCAAGGCTACCCGGAGCTGTACCAGCTGGCGTCCTTCGACGAGGAGACTCGGAAGATGGCGAACTTCCAGGTGCGGCGAAACGTGGAATTTGCCGCATCCATCGGCGCCGACGCCGTAGTGCTGCACGCCGGGCGCGTGATGTGCCGGGGCTGGATAAAGAGATGGGACATGTCGCGCCGCGTGCGCCGCGGCCGCAAGATGCTCGATCCGTTCCGCCGCGAGCTTGACGCCCTGTTGCCGGTGCTGGAGCGCAACCGCGTGATTCTCGGGCTCGAGAACCTGCCGTATCTGGAAGGTTTCCCGGCGGAATGGGAAATCGGCGACGTCGTCGGCGAATGGGTGAGGCCTTGGTTTGACACTGGACATGACCGCGTGCGGAGATGTTGCGGCTGGGCAGCCCAGGACGAGACGCCGCAGGCGCCAGACAAGCCGTCGCTCGTGCCCGTAGGCATGCACATAAACGACGTGGTGGACAAGAACGACGATCACCTCGCCCCCGGCATGGGCAAGGTCGACTTTGCCGCGCTTAAGCCGCTCGCGGAGCGTGTGCGCCACGTCGTCTTTGAGCCGAACTCCGCCATCTCCGAATCCGACCTCCGCAAGGGGCTGGAGCATCTCTCCGCCCTCTGGCGCTGAAATTGGGAAAACGGGTCTGACCTGTTTTCCGCATAAAGCTGCACGTGAACGTGGCGGATTATGGTATAATATACCGAAAGAAAAGCCATCTGAGAAGGATGCGAGGAAACACGATGAAGAAGGCTCTGATAACGGGAATCACGGGGCAGGACGGCAGCTACCTGGCCGAGCTGCTGCTTGCGAAGGGCTATGAGGTGCATGGCATAATCCGGCGCTCCAGCTCGTTCAACACCGAGAGAATCGACCATCTTTACCAGGATCCGCACGTGAACGGGCAGACGCTCTTCCTTCACTACGGCGACCTGAGCGACAGCTCGAGCCTCATCAAGCTCGTGTACGAGATCCAGCCCGACGAGATATACAACCTTGCCGCGCAGAGCCATGTGCGCGTCTCGTTCGACTCCCCCGAATTCACCGGCGACGTCGATGCGCTTGGCGCGATGCGGCTGCTGGAGGCGATACACCTCACCGGACTTGACAAGAAGACAAAGTTCTACCAGGCCTCGACCTCTGAGCTGTTCGGCCTTGTGCAGGAGGTTCCGCAGAAAGAGACGACGCCGTTCTATCCGAGGTCGCCGTATGCCGTGGCGAAGCTGTACGCCTACTGGGCCGTCAGGAACTACCGCGAAGCCTATGGAATCTTCGCCTCGAACGGGATACTCTTCAACCACGAGTCGCCGCGTCGCGGCGAAACGTTTGTGACGCGCAAGATAACGCGCGCCGTCGGACGCATCAAGATGGGCCTTCAGCAAAAGCTGTACATGGGCAACATAAACTCCTTGCGCGACTGGGGATTCGCCGGCGACTATGTGGAGGGAATGTGGCGCATCCTCCAGCACGACCGCCCCGACGAGTTCGTGCTTGCCACGGGCGAAATGCACTCCGTAAAGGAATTCCTTGAGGCGGCTTTCGGCCGCGTAGGTCTCGATTGGGAGAAGTACGTGGAATGCGACAGGCGCTACCTGCGTCCGACCGAGGTAGACCAGCTTCTTGGCGATGCGACCAAGGCACGCCGCGAACTGGGCTGGGAGCCGAAGGTGAAGTTTCCCGACCTTGTGGCGATGATGGTCGATGCCGACCTTGAGCTCGCCCGCAAGGAACGGGCAGCGAAGGAGGCGTGACGATGAAGAAAGTCTACGTAGCCGGGCACCGCGGCATGGTCGGCTCCGCCGTGTGCCGTGCGCTTTCGTCGCCGGATTCGCCGCTTGGCCCAGTCGAGCTTGTAGTCAGGACGCATTCGGAGCTGGACCTGCTGGATCCTGCCTCAGTCAGGCGTTTCTACGAGGCGGAGCGTCCCGACGTCGCCGTGATCGCTGCTGCGCGCGTCGGCGGCATAGGCGCCAATTCCGCCGCGAACTCTCGCTTCCTCTACGAGAACGAGATGATAGCGATGAACACGGTCTGGGGTGCGGCTGAGGCCGGGGTCGGGCGGCTTCTCTTCCTCGGGTCCACTTGCATCTACCCGCGTCTCGCGCCGCAGCCGATTCCCGAGGACGCGCTGCTTTCGGGTCCGCTTGAGAAGACCAACGAGGGATATGCGCTCGCCAAGATATCGGGCCTCAAGCTTTGCGAGTTCCTTCGCCGGGAAAGGGGGCTTCTCTATCATTCGCTCATGCCTACGAACCTCTACGGACCGGGCGACAACTACGACATAGCCGGCGGACACGTCCTGCCGACGCTGATCCGCAAGTTCGAGACGATGAAGGACGTCGTTCCCCTCTGGGGCACCGGCTCGGCCATACGCGAGTTCCTGCACGTGGACGACCTCGCTTCCGCATGCCTTTTCGCGCTTTCGCTCGACGAGCCGCCGGATCTCATGAACGTTGGTTCTGGCGAAGAGGTTACGATCCGCGAGCTTGCCGAGGCCGTAAGGGAGGCGACAGGTTCTACGGCGCAGATCACATGGGACTCATCCAAGCCGGACGGCACGCCGCGCAAGCTTTGCGACACTTCCCTTATCCGTTCGCTTGGTTGGAAGCCGCGCATTTCGCTCAGGGAGGGTCTCGCGATGACAGTGGCGAGCTACCGGGCGGAACTTGCCGCAGGTACGGTTCGGCTCGGAAAAGGCGAATGACTCAGTCTGGTTCCGGAATGTCCGGCTCGCTAGTCGAAGTGCGCGACCTGCACGTAAGGTACGGCGACTTCGAGGCCGTGCGCGGAGTGTCGTTCGCGCTCGGCGCAGGCGAAATCCTAGGAATCGTCGGGGAGTCAGGCAGCGGAAAGTCGACGATAGCGAAGACGGTCATGGGACTGGAGCGGGCGAGTTCCGGTTCGGTGCGCGTGAATGCGTCGGTGCAGATGATCTTCCAGGACGCCGTAGGCTCTCTCAATCCGCGCATGACCGTAAGGCAGGCTCTCGCAGAGGTGCTGCGGGTCAGGGGGCGCGGAAGCCAGTCGCCAGCCGGATTGCTTTCCCTTGTCGGCCTTAGCGAAGCCGTGCTGGACCAGTATCCTCGCGAGATGTCCGGCGGACAGTGCCAGCGCGTCAGCGTTGCCAGGGCGCTTGCCTGCGAGCCGCAGGTTCTCGTAGCCGACGAGCCGGTGAGCGCCCTTGACGTGTCGGTGCAGGCGCGCGTCCTGAACCTGCTGCGCGACTTGCGGCGTGACCTGGGGCTTGCGATCCTTCTCATAGCCCATGACTTGGCCGTAGTGAAGAACGTCTGCGACCGGATATGCGTGATGGAGAAGGGTGTCTTTGTGGACGAGGGCAATCCGGAATCCGTATTCGCTTCGCCGACGAGCGCCTATACGAGGCGGCTTCTCGACGCCGTACCGCGCATTTCTGCGGCGGAGGCTGCAGTATGATGGTTGACAAAGGCGAGTTGCGCGACGCGATGCGGGCGTATCGCCGCGCCGAGCCGGCCGCTGCGCGCGCCGCCGCGTCAGACGCGGTGTGCCGCAGGCTGGCGGACCGGGAGGAAATTCGCCGCGCGATTGCGGAGAGGCGTCCGATTGCGGCATATCTTGCCGCCGGCAGTGAACTTTCAGTGGATGGGTTTATCTTCTCTGCCGCACGTCGGCCGGGGGCGTTGCTCGCCGTGCCACGCTGGAACGGCACGGCATACGAATTGGCTGCGGTCCGCGAGCCTGACGGGCCGATGGCCTCAGGTCCGCTTGGAATCCGCGAGCCGGGTCCGTCGGCGCCGGCGGTCGATCCGGCCTCAATTGCCGTCTGGATCGTGCCGGGGCTGGCGTTTACGGCGGACGGGATCCGTCTCGGACAAGGCGGCGGCTGGTACGACCGGCTGCTTGCGGAGTCCGCCCTGGGTGCTGCGAAGCTTGGCATCGCATATGACTTTCAGCTCGTGCCCTGCATTCCGGCAGAGCCGCATGACGTGCGCATGACTGCGGTGGTTACGCCAGGCCTGTCCGTGACTGCGCAAAGTATGGTATAATAAGCAAAACAAAAGGAGCAAATGATGAAGGAAAGGTTGCTGTGCGCGATTCTTCTCGCGTTGGCGTTCGCCGCAGGGGCTGGCGAGCGCGTGAAGATATGGCCGGAGGGCAAGATGCCCGACGCGCAGGAGCATCAGATTGCGGCGATGACCGACGAGGCCAAGGCCCCGGGGTTCGTGGCGGTGGAGCATCGCGACCCGTATCTCGAATGGCTTGAAAAGCCGGCAAAGCCCAACGGCTGCTGCATGATACTCATATCCGGCGGCGGCTACAAGAGCTGCTGCGACGTCGGACTCGTGAAGATGTGGGGCGAGAAGTTCACTGCCGCCGGGTTCCAGTGCGTGAACTTCGTCTACCGCACGCCGCGGCCGAAGGGGGTTCCAATCCACCAGACGGCGTGGGAAGACGGCCAGCGCGCCGTACGCCTCGTGCGTGCGGCGGCCGCGGAGCGAGGCTTCGACCCCGAGAGGATAGGCACGATCTCGATGTCCGCAGGCTCGCATCTGGCAACGCTCCTGGCGACGAGCGCCCTCACGCCGGCGTACGGACGCATCGACGGGATCGACGACCTGCCGTGCCACATCGCCTGGGCGATCACGGGTGCCATTGCCTACGCCGTGACGGACGGGATAGGCGTGCCGAACACGCGCAATGGACAGGCTATCGACGCCAAGCTCGACGACATCTTCAAGTTTGACGCAAAAACCGCGCCGATGTGTATGTTCCACGGCAGCGCCGACATCTATTCCCCGACGGCGTCTACGTTCGTGTACCGCGAGCTGAGAAAGCGCAAGGTTCCGGCCGAGCTGCACCTCTTCGCGGACCGTCCCCACGGCTTCTGGGGGCGGGACGGCAAGGGCGATGCGGCGGCCGCTTACGACAACTGGTTCGACCGTGCGATGGAGTTTCTCGCGCAGTTGGGGTTCCTCGGCCAGCTGGCTCCGGAAGAGGAAATCATGGCGCGGTATGCGAAGGACTTCCACGACCCGGCGAAGTACGTGAAGGAGAACCTCTGGCCAGAGGGGAAGACGCCGGACTTCCAGGAGAATCAGTGCGTTCCATACATCGAGTGGTACATTCCATCCAACCTTACGACGAAGGCGGTGCAGATAATCTACTCCGGCGGCTCGTACATGGGCAACGGGCCGGCTGGCGCCGAAGTCGCGCCCGCGAGGCGCTTTCTGAACGAGAAGGGGATGGCGGTCGTCACGATGAAATACCGCACGCCCCGCCCCGCCCCGCCGCTCGCAAAGCACACGACGGCATGGCAGGACCTGCAGCGCTGCATCCGCATCGTCCGCTCGAAGGCGGCGGCGAAGGGGCTTGACCCGAACCGCATCGGCATCATGGGGTCTTCGGCCGGCGGGCACCTGACGCTCATGGGCGTGACCAGTTCGCGCAGCCGCGCATACTGGAACGTCGACGACATCGACAAGCTGCCGTGCAACGTCCAGTGGGGCGTCGGCATCTATCCGGCGTACTCGCTCACCGACGGGAGCGAAAAGTGCAACACGGGCGGCGGGAACGACGATTCCGCGCGGCTCGTGCCGGAATTCGCGTTCGACCCGGACACGTGCCCGATGGTGTTCATACACGGCGACGCGGACGGCTGGGCGGCGATGAACTCGGTTAAGGCATGGGAGCAGATGCGCCGCATGGGCATCGGGAGCGACCTGCACACGCTGTGCCTGAGGCCGCACTGCTTCCAGTTCAAGGCGTCGCCGGGAACCGGCAGCTACACGTGGTTGGGCCGCATCTGGGAGTTCATGAACCACAAGGGGATAAACAGGTAACGGGCGGATGACATGAGAAATCTTACAGCAGACGAGCTAAGGGAAGAGTATCTGAGGTTCTTCGAGTCGAAGGGCCACGCAAGGATATCCGGAGCGTCGGTGATTCCCGAGAACGACCCCACGGTTCTGTTCACGACGGCGGGAATGCACCCGCTCGTCCCGTACCTGATGGGCGAGATGCCGCATCCGGCGGGAACACGCCTAACGGACGTCCAGAAGTGCGTGCGCACTGGCGACATAGACGAAGTCGGCGACGCCGCGCATCTCACGTTCTTCGAGATGCTGGGCAACTGGTCGCTCAACGACTACTTCAAGAAGGAAGCGATCTCGTGGAGCTTCGAGTTCCTCACCAAGCACCTCGGCTTCAGTCCGGAGCAGCTGAACGTAACGGTCTTCCGCGGCGAAGGCAAGGAGGGCGAGGACGGCTACATACCAGCCGATGAGGAAGCCGTTGAGATATGGAAGTCGGTTGGCATTCCCGAAGATCGAATCTTCCGCTTGCCGCGCGAGGACAACTGGTGGGGCCCTGCGGGCACGACTGGGCCGTGCGGACCTGACACCGAGATGTTCATCGACACAGGCAAGGCCAAGTGCGGCGACGGGTGCCGTCCGGGCTGTCACTGCGGGAAGTACATTGAGATATGGAACGATGTCTTCATGCAGTACAACAAGAACGAGGAAGGCAGGTTCGTTCCGCTCGGGCGTCACAACGTCGACACCGGCATGGGCGTGGAACGCACCGTCTGCATGCTCAGCGGCGCGCCGACGGTCTATGACACGGAGATATTCGCACCGATCATGGCGGCGATAGAGGAGCTGGCGGCTTCGTCGGGAGGCGGGGCTGCGGGTGCGTCCGCCGCCGAGGAAAGGCTTCGCGCCAAGCGAATCGTCGCGGACCACATGCGCACTGCGACGTTCATACTCTGCGATCCGAAGGGAGGCGTGAAGCCCGGCAACATCGGCGCCAACTACGTGCTGAGGCGGCTTATACGCCGCGCCGTGAGGTACGCGCGCATGCTGGGGATCGGCCCTGGCTTCACGGTCAGGCTTGCGGAGGTCATCTGCGAGAAGTACCGCCACGTGTATCCTGAGCTTGGCGTCAATCTCGCGCAGTGCAGGCTCGACCTCGAGGCCGAGGAGAAGCGCTTTAACGCAACTCTCGACAAGGGCGAGGCGATGTATCTCAAGGTCGCGGAACAGCTCAAGGCGCACGGCCAGTCGCAGATAAGCGGCAAGACCGCCTTCAAGCTCTACGATACGTTCGGCTTTCCGTTCGAGATGACGTGCGAGATGGCGGCGAAGGACGGCCTTACGGTAGACAAGGAGGGCTTCGAGGAGGCGAACCGCAAGCATCAGGAGCTGTCGCGCACGACGTCGGCGGGCTCGTTCAAGGCGGGCCTGCAGGACAATTCCGCAGTCGTCACGCGCATGCACACCGCTACGCACCTCCTCCACGCAGCGCTCCACAGGGTGCTGGGTCCGACGGCCAACCAGAAGGGTTCCAACATCACGGCCGAGCGGCTGCGCTTCGACTTCACCTGGCCCGAGAAGATGACGGACGCGCAGGTCGCCGAGGTCGAGCGGCTGGTGAACGGGTGGATCCAGGAGGGAATTCCCGTAACGAAGAAGCTGACGACTGTCGAGGAGGCAAAGGCAGAGGGGGCGATGGCGCTCTTTGGCGCGAAGTACGGCGACCAGGTTTCGCTTTATTCCATCGGCGACGTCTCGAAGGAGATATGCTGCGGGCCGCACGTGGAGAACACGAGCGAACTCGGATCGTTCAAGATCCAGAAGGAGCAGAGCTCGTCCGCCGGGGTCCGCCGCATCAAGGCGGTGATTGGCAATCTGTCCTGATAATGGTATAATGTCCAGCGTGAACGTAAAAGACGTACAGCATGCCATTGCCGCGTGCATGGCGGCGATATGCGCCGCTTGCGCGCTCCTGGCGGACGACAACCACCCTATGCCCGGGGTCGGGACCGGCGCGCGCTATGCGACTGACGCCTACCCTGGCTTCGATGACGTGAAGGAGACCGTAAAGCCGGAGCGCAAGGAGCCCCGCTGGTTCGCGTTCATCAACGGGCCGAAGCGCGACAACGCCAGGGAGCAGATCGAATACTGCGCCGAACTTATGGCGGAACGCGACTACAAGAAGGCCCGCAAGCAGCTGGACGCGCTCGTGCGCGAGTGGCCGACCTCGCCGGAGGCGTCGAAGGCGCAGCAGGCGCTGGCCGACGTATGCCTTGAGAACCTGCTGGACTACGAAGACGCCTTCGCCGAGTACCGCTATCTTCTTGACTTCTACTCGCTGCAGTGCGACTACAACCGCATGGCGGACAGGCTCTACCAGGTCGCCGGCCTCATGAGGCAGGAAGGCAAGGAAATCATGTTCATTCGCTTCGCGAACACGGTGGACGTGCGCCGGGCCTACGAGGCGTGCGTGCTGCACGCGCCTGGGGCGTCGTGGGTTCCCGAGGCTATGCTGACGATCGGCATCCTGCGAGAGGACGAGGGAAAGTACGATGAGGCCATCAAGGTCTACGAGAACCTGCGCAACATCCATCCAGACTCGCCCGAAGCCGCCGTCGCGCTCGTCCGCGAGGCTGACGCCCGGATGCTTGTCCTGCGCGAGAGGTCCTACAACCGCGCCCGCTGCCGCGAGACGGCGGATTTCCTTGCGATGGCTTTGCGCACGTGCCGGCCTGGCGACACCGAGAAGCTTAAGGGGTATCAGGACGAGGTCCGTTCCATGACGGAAGAGGAGGCGTACCGCGGCGCCCGCTTCTACGATTCGCCGACGCGGACAGTCCGCAGCGCGATTAACGCCTACGAGCGTTTTCTTGCGGAGTATCCTGACAGCGCCCATGCCGACGAGGTTCGGGCGCGCCTTGACGAGCTGAAAGGAGCAGGGCGATGACGATGGGTTTTGTGCGCGGCGCCGCGCTTCTGGCGCTGGCGGTTTCCGTTGCCGGGTGCGGCACGTCCTACAGCTGGCGTTCCTCTGTGCCGGTGTCCGCGAGGACGGTGACGGTCCCGACGTTCGGCAACGAGTCCGACGTGACAGGCCTTGGGGCCGTGGCGGCGCGTCAGGTGCTGCGCGAAATCCAGCGCGAAGGCACGTTCAAGGTGGCGTCCGGCGGCGACGCGGCCCTTGAGGTGCAGGGCGTTGTGAAGAGGGTGAGGGCCGGCGGAGCTGCCTACGACCGTCATGCCGGCATGCGTTACGCGTCGTACACGCTGAGTGCTGCGGTCGAGGTCTCTGTCATCGACCGGCGCACGCGCAAGATCCTGATCGACGGCCGCCGCTACATCGCATCGGCGCCGGTCACGTCGTCGCAGGACATGGTGACGTCGCGCCGCGACGCCTCCGGCAGGCTGATGGAGAACCTTGCCGCGCAGGTGGTGGACGACATGCTGAACTTGAAGTTCGAATGAGGGAAGAATGGTATGAATAGCGAAGTTCATGCTGTAATCGAGCTGAAGATTACGCCGCAGAGGGAGGCCGGCTTCGGCAGGATCGCCGAACGCGTGTCGCACTTCGAGCAGGTGGAGGCGTGCTTTCTCATGAGCGGCGCGTACGACCTGCTCGTGTTCGTCCGCGGAGAGAGCCTTCAGGACGTCGCGCAGTTCGTCGCGCAGGATCTTGCGACGATCGACGGGGTCCTTTCCACGGCCACGCATTTCATGCTTAAGACGTACAAGTCCGGCAACGTGCTTGGAAAACTTGATGACGAACGATTGGAGGTATCGTAAAATGGCAGTCAATCTCGCGCAGAAGGCGCAGAACTTCACGAACCGCGGCCGTCAGGCCCTTGAGACCGGGCGTTACGAGCTGGCCGTGGACATGCTTATGGAGGCTGTTTCCGCAGCCCCCGACATCCTTGAGACCCGCAAGCTGCTGCGCGCCGCGCAGATAGCCAACTTCCGCAAGAGCGGCAAGGTCGGCTTCGGCGCCAAGATCGGCGGAATGATGGCGCGGCAGAAGATCATGGGGATGGTGAAGAAGGGCAAGGGAGTCGAGGCGATGGCCGAGGCCGAGAAGCTGCTTTGCCAGAATCCGCTGGACGCCGACAACATCGAGGCGGCGGTCAAGGCCGCGGAGGCTGCCGGGAAGCCGGACCATGCGGCGATAACGATCGAGGCGGCATACGAGTGCTCGAACAAGGATCCGTCGCTGCTGGAGCGCGTCGCCAACTACTACGCCATAGCCAAGCGTTGGGACAAGGCGCGCGACGCTTACGGAAAGCTCGCCTCGATGAAGCCCGGCGACCAGCGGGTGATGCAGCTTCTGAAGAACGCGGAGGCTCAGGCTACGATGAACGCCGGCTGGGAGCAGACGGCCGGCAAGAAGGGCGGCTTCCAGAACCTGATCGCCAACAAGGAGCAGGCGGCGAAGCTCGACGCCGCCAACAAGGCGGTCGTCTCCGGCGATGACGCCGAGCTGCTCATCCAGGAGAAGCTCAAGCAGATCGAGGCCGAGCCGAAGAACATGAACGCACGCCGCGCCCTCGCCCGCATCTACATTCAGGGCAAGCGCTTCTACGAGGCGATCGAGGTGCTGCAGCAGGCGGTGGAGGCGTCGGGCACGATGGATCCTGAGCTGGACCGCATGCTGTCCCAGACGAAGATCCAGTACTACGACCAGCAGATCGATGCGTTGCGCGCCGAGGGCCGCGAAGACGAGGCCGCTGCAATGGAGGGCGAGAAGAACCAGTTCGTGTTCGACGACCTTGCGCAGCGCGTCGAGCGCTACCCCAACGACCTGCACCTCAGGTTCGAGCTTGGCAAGCAGTACTACACCTACGGCTACTACGATGACGCGCTCACCCACCTGCAGCTCGCCCAGAAGAGCCCGAAGGACCGCCTGTGGGCCCTCTACTATCTCGCGATGTGCTTCCTCAGCCAGGGACAGAACGACATGGCCGTCATGCAGCTCGAAGCCGCTCGCGACGCGCTGCCGACGATGGACGATCTCAAGAAGAAGGTCGTCTACCAGCTCGGCCTTTGCGCCGAGTCGGCGGGAGACCTCGAGAAGGCGTACCAGTACTACAAGGACGTCTACTCGTCCGACGTCGGTTTCGAGGACCTTTCGGAGCGTATGCTTGCCGTCAGCCATGCGCTTAAGGCGAAGGGGTGAGATGGCAGCCCCAAGGAGAGTCGAACTCCTCTACCAAGCATGAAAAGCTCGTGTCCTAGCCGATAGACGATGGGGCCAAAACGGGGCGCAGTATATCAAAAGCGATGACCGAAAGTCAAGCATATGTTGCGTTCAACCTCACGGACAAGGTCGGTTTCGCCACGGTATCGGAACTTGCGGATTCGGCAGGCTCGGTGACTGCCGCCTGGGACGCCTACCCGAAGAAGGTGTCGCGCGCCGGCGGCGCAATCGAATGGAAGCGTGAATTCGACCTGGCCGCCAGGTTCGGCGTAACGATCCTTACCCCGGCCGACGCGGGCTATCCGGCTCGTCTCAAGAATGCGCCCGGGCGTCCGCTAGCGCTCCACGTCAAGGGCGACGTCGCCGCTCTTTCGGCGCCGTCCGTGGCCTTGGTCGGGACGCGCCGCGCCACCTCCTACGGACTCGACATGGCGAATCGCCTGGCGTTCGACCTGGCCAAGGCTGGCTGGGCGGTGGTGTCCGGTCTGGCCGTCGGCATTGATGCCGAGTCCCATAGGGGAGCGCTTGACGCCGCTGGCGTTACCGTCGGAATCATCGGTTCGGGCCTGGACCAGTTCTATCCGGAAGAGAATCGTGAGCTTGCCAGGGAAATCGCAAGTCACGGTGGTGCTGTGGTGAGCGAGTTCCCGTTCGGGCGTCCGCCGGACCGGGAGACGTTTCCTATCCGCAATCATGTCGTTGCCGCGCTTGCGCAGGGCGTAGTCGCGGTAGAGGCGCCTCTGAAGAGCGGAACGCTCATAACGGCCTCGATAGCCGCCGACCTCGGCCGCACCGTGATGGCCGTGCCGGCTCGCGTCGACAGCCGTCAGTCTGCAGGCTGCCTTCAGCTCATACGCGACGGGGCTGTTCTCGTCCGCAACGTCGACGACGTGCTGGAGGCGCTGAGCGAACTGATTCCTGCGTCGTCGCCGCGTCCGGCCGGGGTCGAATCTCCAAGGGCTCCAGCGGCAGACCCGGAGGTTCCGCCGTATTCGGTAGAAGAGTCCCTCGTGATGCTTCACGTGGACGACGACGGCGTGTCCGTTGACGAGCTGGTGAGGAAGACCCGACTTCCGGCGGATCGGGTGAATGCTTTAGTGATGGGCTTGCGCATCAAGGGATTCGTGCGGTTCCTGCCGGGGAACCGGGTCGCCGCGCTGAAGCCCGGCAGGAGAAGGTGAACGGAAAAGGGGAGAAACATGGCGGAGCAAGCTGTCTATGACCTTGTGTTCAAAAGGATCGACCTGTCGAGGAGCGAGGTCGTCCGCGACTTCACGACGTTCGACCCCTCCGAATGGTCGATAGTCGTCGGTACGCCGAAGTGGACCGTTCTGCCCGACAGGATCGTGGGCGGCGGACAAGACGAGCGCACTCACGGCCAGATATTCTTTGCAACACCGGTCGAGGGCGACGTGGTGATGTCGTTCGACGCGAAGATAGTGCCGCCGTGCGACCACGACCTCGTCTGGTTCTGGAACACCCGGCTAGACGCCAAGCCGTGGGGACAGGGCTATCTCGGCTGCCTGGGAGGCTGGTTCGCCGACATGGCTGGAATAGAGAAACTTCCGGACTACGGCGTGTCGGCCATCGCTCCGTCGTTTCCGACGCAGCCGGGCCGGACGTACCACGTGGTTTCCGGATCCGTGGACGGAATCCACTTCATCTTTGCTGACGGGCGGCTCGTTACGTACTTTGCGGATTCGCACTATCCGAAGAACGGCCCCGGACACTTTGGTTTCGGCATCTACGAGTCGCAAGCCGAATATTCGAACCTGAAGGTATACCGTCCGTTCTGGACGCCGCTGGAGCCGTCTTACCGGCACGGAGGCGAGGCATGAGCGTGACTGTTGCCGAGAAGAAGGACCTGGCGGGATTCATCGACCACACCTTCCTGAAACCGGCGGGCGACAGGGACGCGGTGCGCCGCCTCTGCCGGGAAGCGCGCCGCGCTCGCTTCGCGTCGGTCTGCGTCAATCCTTGCGAGGTCGCCGCCTGCGCACGGGCGTTGCGCGGAAGCGGCGTCAAGGTCTGCACGGTGATCGGCTTCCCGCTTGGGCAAAACACGAACAGGGCGATGTGCTTTGAGGCGCTCGACGCCATACAGGCAGGGGCCGACGAGCTGGACGTTGTCGTCAACCAGAGGCTTCTCAAGTACGCGCCGCGGAAGTGCGAGTCCGATCTGCTGCAGTGGGTGCGCACCTGCCGCACGCTGCGCAGCGATCTTGTGCTGAAGCTCATACTCGAATGCTGCAACCTGACTAGGGCTGAGATCGTGCGCGGCTGCCGGATCGCCCGCCGCGTCGGATTCGACTTCGTGAAGACGTCCACTGGCTTCGGCCCTGGCGGCGCTACGGTCGGGGACGTCGCGCTCATGCGCCGCACCGTCGGCCGTGAAATGGGCGTAAAGGCCGCAGGCGGGATCCGCGACCGTGAGACGGCCGAGGCGATGCTCGCCGCCGGCGCGACGCGTCTTGGGACAAGCGCCGGAATGAATATGGTATAATACGGCCATGAAGTTCGAAGACAATCTCAAGCGGCTTGAGGCGCTGGTGGCGAAGATGGAGTCTGGCGAGCTGGGCCTGGACGACATGATCAAGTCGTTCGAGGAGGGCCGTCGGCTCGTCAAGGCGTGCCAGGACGACCTGGCGTCGATACGCCAGCGCATCGAAAAGGTGACGCAGTCCGGCGCTACCGAGCCGCTTGACGTCTGAGAGCCGATTCAAATGAAACAACAGGGGCCAGCAGTCGCATGAGCAAGCAGATATATGTCCAGGCGCAGGCCGACCACATCGAGTCGCTCTTCAGGAGTTCGCCGCTGGCGGCAATCGAGGAGCTGGTCTGGAACGCGCTGGACGCGAACGCGAGGGAGGTCAGGATAGACCTCATAACCAATCCGCTCGGCGCAGTCGAGGCGGTGCGCGTGACGGACGACGGCACCGGCATCGACGCGCGTCAGGCCGACCGGCTCTTCGGCAATCTCGGCGGGAGCTGGAAGCGCACGTTCAAGGGTTCTGGCTCGGAGGCCCGTCTTCTGCACGGACGGCACGGGCGCGGACGGTTCAAGGCGTTCGCGCTGGGAACCGACGTCGAATGGCGCACTACGGTGCGCATCGGAAGCGAGTTGCTGTCGTACCGCCTGTCGGGAACGGCAGACCGCCCCGGCGTGTTCGATCTTGAGGACTCTCCGGCCGGCGTGGCGCCGGGCACGGAGGTCTATGTCTCGAACGTCCGCGCCACGGTGGACTCGCTCCTTGACGCGGGCGAGACGGTTCAGGGCCTTGCGGCGCGCTTCGCACTTCATCTCAAGAGCTATCCCGACATACGCATATACTTCAACGGCCTGCCGGTGACTCCGGTCATAGTCCAGCGCCGCACGACCGACTACAAGCTTACGCTTGAGGGCGGCGCGACGGCGAAGCTTGAGGTAATCGAGTGGAAGCGCAAGTTCGTCGGGTCCGGGAGGCTGGTCTTCGCTGATCCCGGCGGCTTCCGCCTGCATGAGCAGGCTGCGGGCGTGCGTTCCGGCCTTGGCATTTCGTTCACCGCATACCTGGTTTCGCCGCGCTTCCCTGCGCTTGCCGCCGAGAACGCGCTTGTGATGGACGAGCTGAACCCGGAGGTGCGTCAGTACCTTGACGCCGCGCGACGCGTGCTCAAGGCGCATTTCCTTGCTATGGGAGACGAGAAAAGTGCGTTCGAACGCGAATGGGAGGAGCGGATCTCCGCCCTGACCAAGGACGAGCGCAAGTCTCTTCTCGCGATCCTTAAGCGTTCGCTCAAGGGGAAGTGACGGGCGGAACATGGCGGACGCCAAGCGGTATCTCGGTGCAGACGAGTTCCTTCGCGACATCTGGCGGCTGGCGGCGGCGATCCGATCCGGCGGTTGGCGACCCGACAGGCTGATTGCGCTTTGGCGCGGCGGGGCACCGGTCGGTGCGGCGGTGCACGAGTTCCTGAAGACGACCGGCTGGCCAGTGCGGCACAGCGTGGTAAAGAGCGCGAGCTATTCCGGCATAGGCGAGAATCCTGGCGACGTGGTTTTCGAGCATGCTGACGGCGTGTTCGATTCCCTTGTGCCCGGAGAGCGTGTGCTGGTTGTCGATGACGTATTCGATACTGGCAAGACGGCGGCGGCCGTACATGATGTTCTCGGCGGACGCGGCATCGAGCTTCGGCTTGCGGCTGTGTACTGGAAGCCCGAGGCGAACCAGACGTCGTTCGAGCCGGACTACTTTGTGCGGCGGCTTCCTGCGGACTGGATAGTGTTTCCCCACGAAATGGACGGATTGACGGCCGAAGAGCTTAGGGAGAAGGATCCTTTTCTAGCGGAACTGACCGGCCCGTACCTGTAAATTGGCTCGGGCGGCTGGATTCGAACCAGCGACCAATTGATTAACAGTCAACTGCGCTACCACTGCGCCACGCCCGAACGGTCAATTGACGCGTATTATAGCAAATCCCCGTGCGGCGACGCAAGGGGGTATTTTATGGTATAATACCTCGTCATGAAAATACTAGGAAATCCCATATTTGCGCACGATGCCGAGGGGCGGCTGCTCAGCCGCATAGGCACGATGTTCTTCCGTACGCCTGGACTGGTCACCAGGAAAGGCGTGCATGCGATGCAGCGGCTGATGTGGATCGAGGAGATCAACGCCGGGCGCGAGGCGGCAGGCCAGCCGCCGATGACCATGTCCGAGGAGGAGGCGGAAGTCTCGGAGTCCGTGGACCTTATCTTCACCGAGAACCTGGTGCTGATACGTCCGAACCCGGACCGCATGGACCTTGCGCTCCGCGCTGACGAAGAGTTGCAGCAGCTTGTATCCAAACGGGTGATACGCTTCCTCAACACCAGTTCGGCGAAGGTCAGGGCCGCGTTGCGCGAACGCGGCGAAAACTGGCGCATGGCGCGGCAGCCCATCTCTCAGGAGGACATGGCGAACCTGATCAAGGCGTCCAAGGTTCCGGTGGGCGAGCACCCGATATACTACTACAACCACCTTTCCGGCACTCGGTTCATAACCGCCGGCACGTACAACGAGATAGCGGGGTTGCCCCCCGATGCGTTCCGCAGGCAGATCGTGGAGATCGTCGCCGGACTGAAGGCGCGCAACCGCACGGGGCATCCCGAGGTGGACCTTTTCCCGCCATCGACCCCGATAGAGGTCAAGGCGGCGCTCAAAGGCCTTAAGCCGGAGGAGATGGACGATGCCGCGCTGAAGGAGTTCTGCCGGAACGTGTCGCTCGAATGGCGCATGGCGCTTCCGGCGGACCTGCGCGAAGAGACCTGCGAGAACTTCGAGTGGCGCAACGCGATGTGCCATGCCCTGACGCGCGGGCCAAACGAGACGGCCGCCGAGGAGCAGGAGCTTGTTGCCGGCATAGCGCCGGAGTTCTACAGGCAGATAGAATGGCTGCCTGGCGCGCGCATCGACGGCGGCGAGGTCATCTTCGACGTGGTCTACGACGAGGCGGTGCGCACGCAGGACCCTGAGTTGCTGGCGATGTGCGACAACCGGGTCAAGAGCTTCCTCTTCAACACGACGAGGCTGTTCGGGCAGCTCGACTACATCAACATCGGCCGCATCGTGCGTTCGCTTGCGAGGCACCCGAAATCGGGCAGCCGCCGCGGCAACGTCTACATAATGCAGTATCGCGAGTCCGGCGCGGCGGAAGCGAAGGTAATGATGATCCGCCTCCAGAAGTGGGGGGTGGCCGAACGCCTGGACGAAGGCAAGAGCCTTTTGCAGTCGATCATCGAGACGGACGAGTACTCCGACTACATACTGGACCGCCGGCTAATGTGCCGCCAGCTCGGAATGAACCTGCCTCGCCGCCTCGGCTACGGGCATTTCACAGAAAAGTACCGCGGCAACAACCAGTACAACGGCGTCGCCGTGCGCACCGCGTACTTCATCCGCACCTACGTGCCGGGGATCGCCTCGGACAAGATTCCGCCGGCGAAGTTCCGCAATCCGGCGTTCGCGCTGCGCTTCGCCGACCTGATGGGCGCCGCCGCCGCGCTCGACATGGCGGTCGGGCGGCGCAGTTCCTCCACCCGCGAGCTGATGTTCGACCAGAACTACGAGGTGGTGCGCCTTGGCGCAGACGGCCTGCCTGCCGAACTGATGGTCACCGATCACGCCGGAAGCTTCACCGAGTACGAGCGCGACTTGTCCGACATGGTGGCCGACTATGCGCAGCCGGTGCTGCGCCGCCGCAGCTTCGTGGCGGACTTCAATGCGTTTGCCGAAGCCTACGTGGCAGGCTTCCGCCGCCGCCTAGCCGAGACGCAGGCCGCCTACCGTGCGCGTCGCAATGCGTTCGACGGGCTCTTCGTCGACCGGCCTTACGACACAAACGGCTCCGGCGCTTATCGCTGGGCGTGCGCCCTGAGGCGACTCGACGCCTGCGACCCGGATCGCCTGGCAGCCCGGCTGCATGAGGCGATTTTTGCCGCATGACCGTCCCTTGCCCCGCTGCTGCCGTGGAAGACGAGCCTGTCAGGGCCAGGCGCTGGTGCGTGCTGCACGTGAAGCCTCGCACCGAGAAGAAGATGGTGGCCTTTCTGGCGCACGACCGCCTTTGGCACTATCTGCCTTTGCTGGTGAAGGTCCGCCGCGTGCAGCGGCGGAAGGTCCGGACGGAGGTTCCGCTCTTTCCGGGCTATGTCTTCGCACGCCTTGACGCCGAGTCGCGCCTTGCGATGCTGAAGACGAACCTGATCGTCAGGGTGATTCCGGTGGCGCGCGAGCGCGAATTGATTCATCAGCTGCGGCAGATAGCCCGTGCGGGGCGTGCCGCGCCTGAGGTCAGGAAGGTGCCGGTGTACAAGGTCGGCGACCTGGTGCGCGTCACGGAGGGCCCTTTTTACGGCGTTGAGGGCTACATACGGCGCGACGAAGGCGGGGTGTCGATCGTCCTCAACGTGGAGATTCTAGGTCAGGCCGTGGCCGTGACCATCGCGCCGTCCGCATGCGAGAAGGTAGGCACTTGACAAAATGGACACATTGGGTCTATAATATGTCCATCATGATTGAGAAAGTCAATACGGCCACACTGAAGCAGCAGCTCTGCCACTACCTTGGCCTGGCCCGCCAAGGGAAGGAGGTGCTGATCACCAGCCATCGGCGCATCGTCGCCAGGCTGCTTGGCGAAGAGGACGGCGCAGGTCGCCTTCCGCTCCGCGAGCCGACTGTTCCCGTGTCGGCCCTCAAGGACATCGGCGGCTTCGACTTCAAGGACGATCCGCTGAAGGACATCGCAAAGGAAAGGAAAGCGAGATGACAGTCTATCTGGACTCTACTTTCGTCATTCGCCGTCTTCTTGGCGCCGGTTCCGATTCAGGCGTCTGGGGCAAGTGGGATAAGGCGTATGCCAGCACGCTCATGCGCACGGAATGCTTCCGCGCGGCGAACCTGTTGCGGCTTGAAGGCAAGATCGACGACGACGGCAGGGCAAGGCTTGGCTCGTGGATCGAGACCGTCTGCTCGTCGACGGTGCAGGTGCCTGTCACCGAGTCGGTGATGCGCCGAGCTGCGGACGCATGGCCGGTTGCCGTCGGCACGCTGCAGTCCATTCACCTCGCGACGATGCAGGAGCTTGAGGCCGTCCACGGCGTCAAGTGCGCGATCGCCAGCGACGATGCAACGCTCGTCAAGGCTGCCAAGGCCCTTGGCTTCGCCGAGGCTTCGGCCGACGCTGTGGCAGACGCCGGGAAATGACGTTTATCCTCCAGGCCGTCATTCAGGGGACTGTGGGGTTCGCGATAGGCGCGGGCACCAACGACCTCGCGATACGGTGGCTTTTCGCTACCGTCTTCACGAAGAAGAAGAAGGCCATCGCCGAGTCCGTGCAGGAGGTAGTGAGCCACGAACTGATGTCTTCGGAGAAGATCGTCGCGCAGTTTTCGCGTCCGGAGGTCCGCGAGGCCATCGAGCGCGAGTTGCGCGGCGAGCTTGATTCTGCATTCTCTCGGGCGGTCTCGCTTGCGGACGGCATTGCCGAGGGGCTGCGACCGCTCCTCCCCGAATTCCTGCGGGTGGAGGCGGATGCCGTCCGCAAGGCGGGCGCGGCGTTAGGCGCGGAGACCCGGTCGGTGGTGGCGAAGTCGTGTGCGAGAAGGATTACCGACTATCTCTCCCGCCGGCTCCCTCATCTCATAGACGAGACGCACGTGTGGAACATCATCTACGATTCGATCATGGAGCTTGACGAAGCGGAGATGGAATTCCTTACGCGGCAGGTCGCCAACCGCGAGCTGCGGGGCATCACTCTCTGGGGCGGCGTGATCGGCGCCATGGTCAGTCTCTCGATGAGCGTAGTGCTGACGCTGCTGGGCTGACGCGGCGCGTCAGTCCCGCCGCCCGGCGGAAGGCTCCCTCGCCATTTGCCAATGGCGGGGGAGTTTTGCTATAATGAAAACATTTCAATCGTGTCAACAAAAGGACAGAACATGAAGGTAAAGAAGAACGCCAGGTACGCCGTTGCGTGCCTGTCGAGCATGGGGCTTCGCATCACGCCGGAGAACCGCATGGCGGTTCAGAACTCGAACCGATTCCTCCTGCAGGCGACGAGCGCCGAAACGAACGTCCTGAACGTGACAAGCTCACTCGGGCCGGAATGCCTCGTGATGACGCGCTTCGTCGCGGGCTCGCCGATGGCGGCGTTCATCAAGGCGCAGCTCCGCGCGCGCAACATCTCGTATGTCGGGCCGGACGTTCCGCAGGGCGGCCCGTGGGGCTACCGCCACCAGTTCAACATCGCCGATTCCGGCTTCGGCCTCCGTGCGCCGCGCGTGTGGAACGACCGCGCCGGCGAGGTCGGCCGGACGCTTGACGCCAAGGACTACGACACTGCGAAGATATTCGGCAAGGACGGCGTGGGAATCCTCCACCTTTCCGGCCTCATCGCCGCGATGTCGCCCGAGACCACCAAATGCTGCCTGAAGCTCGCTGCCGATGCGAAGAAGCACGGGGTCCTCGTAAGCTTCGACCTCAACTACCGGGCGACGTTCTGGAAGGGCCGCGAGGCCGAGCTTTCCAAAGCGTTCCACAAGATCGCGTCGTGCGCCGACATTCTCGTCGGAAACGAGGAGGACTTCCAGCTGTGCCTTGGGTTCAAGGGTCCCGAGGCGGGCGGCAAGGACCTGGGCGGCAAGATCGGGCGCTTCAAGGAGATGATCGTCTAGGTGACGAAGAAGTATCCGAACGCGCAGATGTGCGGCACCACGCTCCGTCAGGTGGTTTCCGCGTCACGGCACCTGTGGGGCGCGATCCTCTGGTCGAAGGGCAAGTGGTTCGTGGAGGAGCCGCGCGAGATCGACGTGCTGGACCGCATAGGCGGCGGCGACGGTTTCACGGGCGGGCTCCTGTACGGCGTCCTGAAGGGATGGGACGCCGAAAAGTGCCTGCAGTTCGGCTGGGCATCCGGCGTGATGGCCGCGAGTTCGCTCAACGACTACGCCGAGCCGGCGGACGAGAAGCAGGTGTGGGACGTCTATGCCGGCAACGCCCGCGTCCAGCGCTGAATGCGCCGGGGAAAACTATAGGGAGAATGCAATATGAAGAAAGCTGACATCGGCCTTATCGGTCTCGCCGTCATGGGTGAGAACCTCATCATGAACATGGAGTCGAAGGGCTTCACCGTGGCGTGCTTCAACCGCACGGTGGAGAAGGTCGATGCGTTCGTGAACGGACGGGCCAAGGGCAAGAACATAATCGGCTGCCATTCGATACGGGAGCTTGCCGACAGCCTCGAGAAGCCCCGCAAGGTCTTCTGCATGGTCAAGGCCGGCGCGGCGGTGGACGCGATGATCGAGGAGCTCCTGAAGGTCCTCGAGCCGGGAGACATCATCATTGACGGCGGAAACAGCCATTTCCCGGACACCATCCGTCGCACCAAGTACGTCGAGTCCAAGGGCCTTCTCTATGTCGGCACGGGCGTCTCGGGCGGCGAGGAAGGCGCTCTCAAGGGCCCGTCGATGATGCCGGGCGGCTCTCCCGCCGCATGGCCGTTCGTGAAGCCCATCTTCCAGGGAATATGCGCAAAGGTCGAGGACGGTCAGGCGTGCTGCGACTGGGTCGGCGAGAACGGCGCCGGCCACTTCGTGAAGATGGTGCACAACGGCATCGAGTATGGCGACATGCAGCTTATCTGCGAGAGCTACCAGCTCATGCGCGACCTCCTGGGGATGTCCGACGACGAGATGCACGAGGTGTTCAAGCGGTGGAACACGACCGAGCTTGACAGCTACCTCGTCGAGATCACTCGCGACATACTGGCGTTCAAGGACGCTGACGGCTCGCCGATCGTAGAGAAGATACTCGATACGGCCGGACAGAAGGGCACCGGCAAGTGGACCGGCATCGCCGCGCTGGACGAGGGTGTGCCGCTCACGCTGATCGGCGAGGCGGTGTTCGCTCGCTGCCTCTCGGCGATGAAGGCCGACCGCGTGGATGCGGCTAAGGCGTACGGGCGTAGCATGCCGGCGTTTTCAGGCGACAAGGCGGAGTTTGTGGAAGCGATACGACAGGCGCTCTACGCGTCCAAGATCATCTCGTATGCGCAGGGCTACACGCTTATGCGCACCGCCGCGAAGACATACGGGTGGAACCTCAACTACGGCGGCATCGCGCTCATGTGGCGCGGCGGCTGCATCATACGCTCCGTGTTCCTCGGCAAGATCAAGGAGGCTTACGACAAGAACCCGCAGCTGTCGAACCTGCTGCTGGACCCGTACTTCAAGTCAACCGTCGAGAAGCTGGTGCCGGCGTGGCGCAAGGTGGCGTCGGCCGCGCTCCAGTACGGCGTGCCCGCGCCTGCGATGACTTCGGCGCTCTCGTATTTCGACGGCTACACGACGGAGCGGCTGCCGGCGAACCTCCTGCAGGCGCAGCGCGACTACTTCGGCGCTCACACCTACGAGAGGCTGGACGCTCCGCGCGGGCAGTTCTTCCATACGAACTGGACCGGGCACGGCGGCACCACCTCGGCCGCCACCTACAACGCATAGGGAAAGGACATTTGGAATGCCTGCGAAAGTGTTTTTGCGCGCGACGTTCGTCATCGTGTCCGCGGCGGCCGTATGCGGCTGCGCCACGGCTCCGGCCGCGCGTACGGCTCCGGCCTGTCCGAAGGCTCAGGCTTGTTGCAAGCCTCCGCTCAAGGTCGCGGTGTATGCGGACGCGGGGCCGAGCGGCATCGGAGCCGCCGAGTGGTTCAGGCTCGTGAACGAGTCGCCGGAGATGGAGCTCCATCTCGTGGACGGCGAGGCGGTCCGCGCCGGGGCGTTGGAGGGGCTCGACCTCCTCGTGATGCCCGGCGGCAGCAGCAAGACCGAGTTCGAGACGCTCGGCACCAACGGCGTGAAGAAGCTGAAGTCTTTTGTCCGCAACGGCGGCGGCTACATCGGAACGTGCGCCGGCTGCTGCCTGCTCATGGACGGCGAAGGCCGCCGCGCGCGCATGATGCCATGGAACACCTGCGGAAACGTGGACGTCACGTTCTTCCCGACGTTCCAGATCAACGAGAAGGGCGCGGCCGCCCTCGGCGTGAAGGAAGGGCCGCACGTGATGCGCTACCACGGAGGACCGTGCATGTGGCCGACCACGAACGTGATCGCCGACGCCAAGTTCGAGCTGTGGGGCACGTTTGACGCCGAGGTGGCCATGAAGGGAAAGCTGAAGACGCGCATGCACGGCGCGGCAGCCGTTCTCGGAGGCACCTACGGCAAGGGCCGCGTGTTCGTCACTTCCGCGCATCCTGAATACTTCAGCAGCACGCTCTACGTCGTGAAGGGCGCGTTCAAGTACGTGACCGGGCGCGACGTGACGTTCCCGCTGCGTCCGCGCACGCCGCATGCGCTGTCGGTCGGCTTCGTCGCAGGCGGAATCAGCGGCGTGGACACCGCCGAAACGTTGCTTGCGCTCGCGGCGGAGAAGGACTTCGACGTCGTTCTCATCGATGCGGACGGCGTGCGCCAGAGGCGGCTTGACCACGTTGACGTGCTTGTGATTCCGAGCAACAGGCTTGCAAAGGACAAGGTGTTCGCCAGCGAGCTGTCCGACTTCGTCTCGCGCGGCGGCAAGGTGCTCGGCTTCAAGGATGGCCGTTCGCTGCTGCCGCCCGGCGGCATCGCGTGTGGCACGCGCCAGGATGCCGTCAAGGCCATACGCAGGCTTTTTGCAGAATAAAACACGGAAAGAACAAGAATGAACCAGATACTAGTGAATTCGCTCTTGCTCGGCGTCTACTTCACCGTTCTCGTTGCGATAGGGCTCATGTGCCGGAAGCGTGCGACTGACGTAAACGGCTTCGTCCTGGGCGGGCGTGCCGTCGGACCGTGGCTTACGGCCTTTGCGTTCGGCACTTCTTACTTCTCGGCCGTCGTGTTCGTCGGCTATGCCGGCCAGTTCGGCTGGCGCTACGGCCTTTCCGCCACGTGGGCCGGCATAGGCAACGCGCTCATCGGCTCGCTGCTGGCGTGGGCGGTTCTCGGACGCCGCACCCGCATCATGACGCAACACCTGGACTCCGCCACAATGCCCGACTTCTTCGCAAAGCGCTTCGGTAGCCCGGGACTGAAGCTAATGGCGTCCGTCATCATATTCGTGTTCCTCATCCCGTACACGGCGTCGCTTTACAACGGCTTGTCGCGCCTGTTCGGCATGGCGTTCTCGATAGACTACGCCTGGTGCATAGTGCTGATGTCAGTCCTTACCGCCGTCTACGTGATAGCCGGCGGATACATGGCCACGGCTATCAACGACTTCATCCAGGGCGTTGTGATGCTTGTCGGCATATCGGCCGTCATATGGGCGATCCTGGAGTCCAAGGGCGGCCTCATAGCGGCGCTTGACGGCCTTGCGCGCATACCCGGCCCTGCGATGATTCCCGGCGGGGAGCCGACGCCAGGCATCTTCACCTCGTTCTTGGGACCGGATCCGCTGAACCTCCTCTTCGTTGTCATTCTCACCTCGCTCGGCACATGGGGGCTGCCGCAGATGGTGCAGAAGTTCTATGCCATCAAGAACGAGGGCTCCATAAAAAAGGGCACCATCATTTCCACTCTCTTCGCGTTCGTGGTCGCGGGCGGCTGCTACTTCCTCGGCGGGTTCGGGCGGCTCTTCACCGACGTTCTGAACGTGGGTCCGAACGGCCTGCCTGCCGGTGGCTTCGACGCCATCATACCGAAGATGCTCGAAAGCCTCTCGCCGATGCTCATCGCGCTCGTCGTCGTGCTGGTGCTCTCGGCCTCGATGAGCACGCTGTCGTCACTTGTCATCACCTCGTCCTCTACGCTGACGATCGACTTCATAAACGGCACCGTCGTGAAGAAGATGAAGGACCGGAGCCAGGTCCTCTGCATCCGCGTGCTGATAGTGGCGTTCATCGCGGTCTCCGCCGCGCTTGCGCTCGTGCAGTACAAGAGCGAAAGCCCCATCGCCTTCATCGCGCAGATGATGGGCGTGTCGTGGGGGGCGATGGCCGGCGCGTTCCTGGCTCCGTTCCTCTATGCGCTGTATTCGAGGAAGGTTACCGCCGCGTCGTGTTGGGTCTGCTTCGTCGCTGCGCCGGTCTTCACGCTCGTTGGCGTCTTCTGCCGCGACGCGATGCCGACCCTGCTGAAGTCGCCGATCAACACGGGGGCGCTTGCCATGCTCGGCGGGCTTGTGCTCGTGCCGGTCGTGAACCTCTTCACGCGTAAGCCGCCGAAGGACCTCGTCGACGGCTCGTTCGCCTGCTATGAGAAGACGGTTGTGGTTCCTCAGGCTACCGCGCTCGACGGAGAGCAAGACTCATCCAGCCTTTAACCTCCACTTATTCTGATTCATTAAATTGGAAGCAGCCAAGTTGTTTCCAAGCGCCAAACCACGAGATAAGTGGGATAATCCTCGGGTTCGCCGCCTTTGCCACGCATGGGGGCGGTTTGGTATAATACGCGGCGATGCAACATCAAACGGCAGGAAAGATTCGCATTGTTGCGCTGGACCTGGACGGGACGCTTCTCGACTCCGAGAAGCGCTTGTCGCCGCGCAACCGCGCCGCGCTCGAGCGCATCGCCGCGCGCGGCGTCCTCGTCGTTCCGACCACCGGGCGCTTCTTCGGCATGATGCCGGAGGTGGTGCGCGACCTGCCGTTCGTGCGCTATGCGATCACTATCAACGGCGCGCAGGTCTACGACCGCGAGTCCGGCGAGGCGATCGTGCGCGAGGAGATGCCTGTCGATGAGGCCGTTCGCATAATGGAGACGCTCGACGACTTCGACGTCATATACGACTGCTACCGCAACAACTGGGGGTGGATGACCGCCGCATTGCAGGCCAAGGCTGCGGAATACGTGCCCGACGAACACTACTTGAAGGTCGTACGAGAGTTCCGCCGCCCCGTGCCGGAGCTGAAGGCGCACTTGCGCGAGACCGCGGCGGAAGGGGGCGTCCAGAAGGTGATGCTCTTCTCCCGCAACGACGATCCTTCCGCCACTGCGCTTGCCGCGATCAGGCGTGAGGTAGCGGAGCGCTTCCCGTCTATACGGGTCACGGCGTCAACCTGGAACGACCTGGAGCTGAACTCCAACGCGGCCACGAAGGGCAATTCGCTCAAGCGTTTCGCCGAACATCTCGGGCTTGCGCTTGCGAACTGCGTTTCGTTCGGCGACGGGCTGAACGACCTTTCGATGATAGAGGCGGCTGGGATCGGCGTCGCGATGGCTAACGCCATGCCTGAGGTCACGGCGGCGGCGAACCGCGTCACGCTCTCCAACGACGAGGACGGCGTCGCCGCCGCGCTGGAGGCCATGGAGGCCGAAGGCGCGTTCGACGGTCCGTAACGGCCATGCACAGGCTTCTTGTAGAGACGTCGTTGCTTTTAGCCGATGCGCCGGTCTTGCCTCCTGCCGCAGCGCGCCATCTCAAGGTGTTGCGTCCCGAGCCGGGCGAGGAGCTGGAGCTTTTTGACGGGAAGGGGGCCTGGCGCGTCTATGCCTGGCGCAACGGGCTGCATGCCGCAGGCGACGTTCGGCGCGATGCGGATCCGCCGGCTCCGCTCGTGCTGTTCGCGTGCGTCACGAAGGGTTCGCGCTGGGACTGGACCATAGCCAAGGCGACGGAGCTTGGCGTGACGAGGATCGTGCCGGTCCTCTCCGACCGCACGATAGTCAGGATCCCCCGCGGCGAGCGCGCGGCGAAGCGCGAACGCTGGCTGCGGATCGCCGAGGACGCTGCGCGCCAGTCGGACGCGAGGTGGCTGCCGCGGATCGACGAGGCCGTAGACTTCCGGGACTCGCTTCCTCTCGTGCGCGAGACGACATGTTTCGTCGGTGCGCTGACCGAGCCTCCTCCGCAGCCGCTTCTCGCGGCGCTTCTCGCGGCTGAGATTCCGCGGTCGCGCCCGGTGGCCGTCTACGTCGGGCCGGAGGGCGACTTCACGCCCGAGGAGCTGTCGGCCCTGCTTGACATTGCGACACCGGCCAGCTTCGGGCCGACCGTGCTTCGCGCGGAGACGGCAGCGGTCTTTGCGGTCAGCGTGGCTGCGGCGGTTCGCCCGGCGAATGGTTTTGTGGTATAATAGCGACACAGAAAGGAAAGGAACATGCTAGTCAATCTTGACGACGTACTGAAGAAGGCCAAGGCGGAGCACTATGCCGTCGGCCTGTTCAACACTCACGACACCGACATGCTGGAGGCGGCGATCTCGGCAGCCGAGGAGCTGAGGAGCCCGATAATCATCGGCACTGCCGAGGTGCTTCTTCCGTACGGAAACCTGCCGCTCATCGCGCCTGCGCTCGTCGCGGCGGCCAAGCGGGCGAGCGTGCCGGTAGTCGTGCACTACGATCACGGCCTTACGTTCGAGAAGACGATGGAGGCGCTTAAGGAGGGCTTCTCGTCTGTCATGTACGATGCGTCGGCCAAGGACTACGAGACGAACATCGCCGAGACGGCGGAGGTCACGAAGATCGCCCATGCTTTCGGCGCCACGATCGAAGGCGAGATCGGCCATGTCGGCAGCGCACAGGCCGGCGACGACAAGAACGGGATGTACACGACGGTAGAGGAGGCGGTCGACTTCCAGACCAAGACGGGCGTGGATGCGCTTGCCGTCGCGGTCGGCAACGCCCACGGCGTCTATAAGTCGAAGCCGTGCATACAGCTCGACCGCATCGCCGAGCTGAACGCGGCGGTGAAGTGTCCTCTCGTCATGCACGGCGGGTCAGGCCTTTCCGCGGACGATTTCAAGAACGCGATCGCGCGCGGCGTCGCGAAGATGAACATCCACACCGACATGGTCTGCGCAGGAATGCGCGCCATGTACGAGCAGTGCGACGCGCACAACCGCGAGAAGATCGTCACATGGGACTACCTCGACACTCGCAAGGCGAAGGTCGAGGCCATCAGGGCCGTCGTCGCGGAGAAGCTGCGGCTGTTCGGCTCCGTCGGCAGGGCGTAGTGATCCGCAGCGGCGAGGTCAGTCGCCGATGTGGAAGGCCCCTATCGGCAGGTTGACCTCGTTGTAGACCGAGCCGAACCACGGCGAGGAGTGGAGGTAGCGCAGCTTCTTCGGCTCCGCGACGCCCTCCGCCGCAAGCACTATCTGCGAGCCTTCCAGGTCTCCGTTGAAGACTGTCTGTTTCTTGCGCTTGCTGGGGCGGGCGTTCACTATCTTGGCTGGCTTGAACACTCCGTCCGCTCCGGCCAGCTCGAACCCGTTGGACAGCGACCGGTCCGTGTTGTAGACGTAGAACTCCTTGGCATGGTCGAAGGTCAGCACGAACTTGTCGCCTTCGACCTTCCAGCTTTTCAGCGTCGGCGAGCAGTCTTCGATGTTGTCGAAGCCGTAGTCGCGCTTGAGCGCGTGGAGCGCGAGGCGCTTGGCCACCAGTTCCTTTTCGTTCGGGTGGATGTCGTACAGGTTTCCGAGGTCGTTGATGACTGCCATGGCGGAGTTTTTCTCTTCAGCGGCGAACTTGGCCTGCGCCTCCTGGATGTAGGGGATTATGGGGGTGCCCCACGGCGCAAGCTGCACGAAGTAGAGCTTGAGGTCTGGGTTCTCGAAGCGCTTCGACCAGCCGTTGTAGAGAGCGTGCATCACGGTCGCATAGCGTTCGTGCTGGCCGGAGTTGCTGCAGCCCTGGTACCAGATGAAGCCGCGCATGGCGTAGGGCGTCCACGGCTCGATCATCTCGTTCCAGAGCACCATCGGCTGGTCGTGTACCCTGCTGAGCTGCTTTGGCAGCGACTTCGTCATTTCAGGATTGAAGCTGGTCACGTTCGGCTGGTATGTGGCCTCCGGCTCGCAGCCCCTGGTTTCGGCGAAGCCCTCGCGCGGGGTCCAGGGCTCGGCTCGCGTTCCGCCCCAGTAGCTGCCGACGATGCCTATCGGGATCTCGAGCGCAGCGTAAAGCTCCAGCGCGTAGTAGACTCCCATTGCGGAGAAGGTTCCCTTCTCCGCAAGCGTTTCAGGGGAGAACGCCCTCCATGTGACGTTGTAGTCGGCGCGGGCCTTAGGCTTTGCCGACGTCTTGTAGTTCGAGCAATAGGCGTAGCGCACGTAGGGGCGATGCGTCATCTGCGCGACCATGGCTCCCTGCCTGTCGCGGAAGCGCGGATTGCTGCCTACGAGCGGAAGCTCGGTGTTCGACTGCCCGCAGCAGTACCAAACCTCGCCCACAAGCACGTCCTTGATCGCAGCAACGTCTTCTTCCGGAATCGTGGCGAACAGGCCCCACAGGTTCAGCCAGCTGGCGTTCTCGCCGTTCCAGGCGCTGACGGTCATCGTGCGGCCTTCTTTCGACGCGTCCATTGGCGCAAGGTTCACGCGCCACTTGCCGTCTTTGCCGGCGGTTGCCTTGAGCTTCTGCCCCGCGAACTCCACCGTCACCTCTTCTCCGGGATCGGCCCACCCCCACACCGGCACGCTGCGCTCGCGTTGCAGCACCATGCCGTCCGTGAACGGGGTTCCCATCGTCAGCTTCGCTTCCGCGCACATCGCCGCAGTCGCGACGGCCATTGCCAGGACAATTCTTTTCATTTCGTTCCTTTCCTTAGTGTTGCGGGTATTATACCAAAACCTCGGTGCTAAATGGTATAATACCAGCCAATGAACGGACAATTCGACTCTGTGGACGACTGCCTTGCTGCGCTCGGGCGCGGCGAGATCGTGCTTGTCACGGACGACGCCGACCGCGAGAACGAGGGCGACTGCATTTGCGCGGCGGAGTTCGCGACGCGCGAGAACGTCAATTTCATGGCGACGTACGCCAAGGGGCTGATATGCATGCCGATGAGCCGCGACTGGTGCAGGAAGCTTGACCTTCCGCAGATGGTCGCGCACAACACCGACAACCACGAGACGGCGTTCACCGTTTCCATCGATGCCGTCGCCACGACGACAGGAATCTCGGCCGCCGAGCGCGCGATAACGGCTCAAGCCGTAGTGCGCGACGGCGCGACGCCGGAAGACTTCCGGCGTCCCGGACACATGTTCCCGCTGGAAGCCCGCGCCGGCGGCGTCCTGCGCCGCGCCGGGCACACCGAGGCGACCGTGGACCTTTGCCGCCTTGCGGGCCTGAAGGAGGTAGGGCTTTGCTGCGAGATCATGAAGGACGACGGCACGATGGCCCGTCTCGACGACGTTGCTGCGTTCGCCTCGGCGCATGGGCTCAGGATGATGTCCATCGCCGACCTGATCGCATACCGGCGCAAGCACGACAGGCTGGTTGAGGCTGTCGAGGAGGTTGACCTGCCTACGGACCACGGGCACTTCCGGCTGAAGATGTACCGCAGCCGGATTTCCGGGCTCGAGCATCTTGCGCTCGTGAAGGGGAAGGTGGACGGCGGCGAGCCGGTTCTCGTGCGCGTCCATTCCGAATGCTTCACCGGCGACGTGCTGGGAAGCGAGCGGTGCGACTGCGGCCCCCAGCTGCACACGGCGATGGAGATGGTTGAGCGCGAAGGGCGCGGGGCCGTCCTCTACATGCGCCAGGAAGGGCGCGGCATCGGGCTTGCGAACAAGCTTCACGCCTACAAGAAGCAGGAGGAGGGCCTGGACACGGTGGAGGCCAACGTCGCGCTCGGCTTCCCGCCCGACTTGCGGGACTACGGCGAGGGCGCGCAGATTCTCGTGGACCTCGGCATACGCCGCCTGCGCCTGCTTACGAACAACCCGTGCAAGATCGCCGGGCTGGAGGGCTACGGGCTGGAGATAGTCGAGCGGGTCCCGATCGTCATTCCGGCGAACTGCCACGACAAGCGCTACCTTGACACGAAGAAGTCAAAGATGGGACACCTGATATAAAGGTCGACGTCATGGTGCTGATACTGTCGGTTTTTTCGTTCGGACTTGGCGCGTGCATCGCATCGTTCCTGAACGTCGTGATCTGGCGAGTGCCGCGCGGAGAGTCGATCGTTTCGCCGCCGTCGCACTGTCCGAAGTGCGGTGCGCCGATCAGGTGGTGGCAGAACGTCCCGATCGTCAGCTGGCTTGCGCTGCGCGGAAAGTGCGCCAGGTGCCGTGCGCCGATTTCGCCGAGATACGTCCTGGTCGAGACGCTCGGAGGATGCCTGTTCCTCGCCGTCTTACGCATGGTCGCCGCCGCGCTGCCGCAGTCGCCGGACGTTTCGATGCTCCTGTCGCATGCCGTGTTCGCATTCGTCATGTGGACATGGGTTTCGCTGATGATCGTCGGTTCGTTCATCGACTACGACCACAAGCTGCTGCCCGACTTCGTGACCGTCGGCGGGATGGTTCTCGGCGTGGCGCACGGGGCGTTCCAGTCTGCGGTCTTCCATTCCGTGTTCCACGTCCTCTATTCCGTCGCCGGGCTTGCGTTCGGTTTCGGGCTGCTGTGGCTCGTCAGGTTCCTTGGCTCGAAGGCGTTCAGGCGCGAGGCGATGGGAATGGGCGACGTGTTCCTTATGGGCGCTGTCGGCGCGCTGTTCGGCCCCGTAGCCGTTCTCGCGACGCTCGTCCTCTCGTCCGTCGTCGGCTCGGTCGTCGGCGTCGCCATGATCTTGCTCTCGAAGACCCGTCTCGGCAGCTTCGCCGAGATACCGTACGGGCCGTACATCTGCCTTGGTTGTCTTGCGTGGATGTTCTACGGCCCGGAACTCGTGAGCATGTACATCGGGTTGTTCAAGTAAAGGCTAATGACACCATGGACATAAGCAGGAAGACATTCATAGGATCGGCCCTGAGCGTGCTGGCGTTCGGAGGCTGCCGCATGGCCGGCGCCACGGCGAAGGCGCCGGAGTACGGCTTCAAGTGGATCGACCTTGTGCATCTCGGCATGAAGATGTGGGGCGACCTGCCTTTCAAGGAGAAGCCGAAGCGCGACGGCATCATGACGAAGGTCCTGACGGACGCCGAATACGACGCCGTCACCGCGCCTGACGTCCTGGCGAAGGACCGCCTGCGTTTCGACGAGCCGTTCTGGCGGGAGCTGTCTGCCAAGCTCAGGGCGTCCGGCTGCAACTGCATAATGATCGACGTCGGCGAGGGCTTGCGCTATCCGAGCCATCCCGAGCTTGCCGTGAAGGGGAGCTGGTCGCCTGAGAAGCTAAGGGCGGAAATCGCCCGCCTGCGCGGCATGGGGTTCGAGGTGTTCCCGAAGCTGAACTTCTCCACCTCGCACGACGCGTGGCTCGGCCCCTACGAGCGAATGATCGCTACCGGCAAGTACTACGAGGTCTGCGCCGACGTGATCCGCGACACGATGGAAGTGTTCGCGCCCGTGAAGAACTTCCACATCGGCTTCGACGAGGAGGACGTGCCGCATTTCCACTCCAACAGCTCCATCCTCGTCATGCGGCAGGGCGACCTCTGGTGGCATGACTTGAACTGGCTCGTGCGCGAGGTCGAGCGGCATGGAGCTCGCGCGTGGGCGTGGAGCGACTATCTGCGCCGTCATACGAAAGACCAGTTCAAGAGCGAGTTCTGCCGCAAGATGCCGAAGACCGTCGTGCAGAACCCCTGGATGTACTGGACAAAGAAGGACAAGATGGACACAGAGCCCTACATCCAGGCGTTCCTGACGCTGGCGGAGGCCGGCTACGACATTGCGGCCTGCGGCTCCAACTGCTACGGCGTTACCGAGAACTTCCCCGACATGGCCGAATACTGCCACGAGAAGATCGCCCCCGAGCGGTGGAAGGGCATGATAATGGCGCCGTGGATCAAGACGATAGAGCCTTACCGGCGTCTCCACTGGCAGGCTGCGGACCTCATGGCAGAGGCGATCAGTCGCGTTGCGGACAAGGCTTAGGTTATGCTATAATCCCCAATACCATGAAAAATCTCAACCGACGCAATTTCTTGGGCGGCGTTATCGCCGCCGGTACGGCTCCGGTCCTGTTCGGCGGCTGCGCTACGGGCTTCTGTGCAAACCGCAAGATCAACGTAGCGATCATAGGCTGCGGACGAATCTCCAACTCGTTCGAGATTCCCTGCGTCCTGAAGCGCCCCGACATCGCGAGGATTGTCGCCGTGTGCGACCTTGACTCGAAGCGCACGGCCTTTTCCAAGGCGAAGGTCGAGCAGGCATACGCCGACGGCACGGTCATCCGCACGTATCACGACTACAAGGAAGTGTGCGCCTGTCCCGACGTCGACGCGGTGATGATATGCCTGCCGGACTTCTGGCACGCGCTTGTCGCGACGACGGCGATCTGCTCCGGGAAGGCCGTGTGGCTGCAGAAGCCCTTCACGCAGACGATTCAGGAGGGGCGCATTCTCGCCAACCTTGCAAAGAGGTACGGGACGGTGCTCCAGGTCGGCTCGCAGCAGCGCTCGTGGAGCCAGTTCGAGGCCGTGTGCCGCGCTGTCCGCGAAGGCGTGATAGGCGAGGTGAAGCGCGTCGAGGTCGGCATCGGCCTTGACGTCTCGGGCGGCAGCGCGGCGGCGCAGCCGGTGCCGTCCAACTTCGACTACGAGACATGGCTCGGCCCGACGGACCCGACGGTGCCGTACAACGAGACGCGCTGCCATGCGCAGGACACGAAGAAGATAGAGTCGCGCCCGGGCTGGATACAGCTGGCGCCCTACGGCTGGGGCATGATCACCAACTGGGGCGCGCATCACATCGACATCATGCAGTGGGGGCTCGGCAAGGATTTCGAAGGGCCGGAGACCGTGGAAGGCACGTGCGAGTGGATGGACCTTTCGGGCGGCAAGCTCTGGAACGTGCACACCACGTACGACCTGCACTACGGATACAACGGCGGCAAGACCGACGGGCACGTCTGCAACAAGTACCAGAACGGCGTCAAGTTCATAGGCGAGAAGGGCGACTGGCTCTTCTGCACTCGCGGCAAGGTCAAGGTGACGGAGTCCGATCCGGAGCCGAAGGTGAAGCCCGGCGAGCTGCCGCCGATGGCGGCGTCGCGCGACATCCTGTTGCCGAAGCTGCGCCCAATGAAGGAGAACGCGATGTGCGCGCACGTCTCCAACTGGCTGGAGGCCGTTGCCGCGCAGGATCCGGCGTTCACGACGACGAAGGCGGAGGTCGGCCATCGCTCCACTTCCGCCTGTTCGCTCGGCCAGATGTGCATGGAGCTTGGACGCGGCAAGAAGTCGGCGAAAGTCAACTGGGACTGGAAGACCGAGTCTACCGGCAACCCCGAGGCTGACAAGATGATGAAGCCATTTGCCCGTGACAAGTACGACCTGCGCGTGAATCTCAAGGAGTTCGGCCTCGATTTCGACGCGGTGCTGAAGGGGTAAGCCAATTCAATTCCAAAAAACAAGGAGCAATGACATGAAATCCGTCCTATTGATGTTCGCCTCCGTGGCGGCCGCCGTTCTCATCGGCTGCACCACCTGTGCACGCGACTGCGCTAAGAAATGCGATTGCGCTCAGAAGTGCGACTGCGCGAAGAAGTGTTCGTGCGAGAAGTGCGCCTGCGTCCAGAAGTGCGCGAAGGCGCCGTCGCGTCCGCTCAGCCCGAGTTGCCGCACGTCGTCGAAGCTTCCCTACAAGCTCGGCGTCGCCCGCTACACGCTGCACAAGCAGAAGTTCTGCCGTGCGCTCGAGATGCTGCAGGACATGGACGTGCACTACATGGGCCTCATGGAAGGCTCGATCCAGTATGACGCCAGCGATGCTGAGATCGCCGCCTACAAGGCGAAGGCCGCGAAGTTCGGCGTCGAGGTCGTGTCCGCAGGGCCGCTCTACTACGACACCGAGGCCGAGCTCAAGGCGTGCTGCGAGTTTGCGAAGCGCTACGGCATGAAGTACATCTCGGTCGTGCCGTTCGAGCAGAACCCGAAGTGGAAGGAGGGAATGCCGGGGCGCGAGCGTCGGCTCGAGAGCGACAAGATGATGGACCTCCTCGAGAAGTACTGCCGCGAGTACGACCTCAGGGCCGCTGTGCACAACCACGGGCCGGACAACGCCTTCCTCTACCCGACGGCCGAGTCGGCGCTTAAGCGCATCGGCAACCGCGACAAGCGCATCGGCGTCTGCCTCGACGTGGGCCACGAGCGCAGGGCGGGGCTTGACCCCGTTGAGTTCATCCGCAAGAACGGCGACCGCGTCGTCGAGGTGCATCTCAAGAACATCAAGATCGACCCCGTAAAGAACTACGCCAAGGAAGGGCCGCGCGGCGAGCTCGACATACCCGGCATCCTGAAGGCCCTTGCCGAGGTCGGCTTCGACGGCTACTGCCTCGTCGAGTACGAGAAGGACTTCGAGCAGCTCGAGGTTCCGCTCGCCGAGTCGATCGGCTACTACCGCGGCGTGATGGACGCCATCAAGGTCGCGCCGAAGATGATGCCCGTGCCGGAGGGGGCCAACGCCCTGACGGAGCAGGAGAAGGCCGAGGGCTACGAGCTCCTGTTCGACGGCAAGGCGCTGCCCGCTGACAAGTGGGTAGGCGTGCGCAACAACTGCGAGAGCTTCCCCGACAAGGGCTGGTTCGTCAAGGACGGCTGCCTCACGATGCGTCCTCAGCACTTCATCGGCGACGACGGCTCCTGGGGCGACCTGCCGCCAGAGGACATGAAGCTCGGCGGCGGCGGCGACATCGTGACGAAGAAGACTTATGCCGACTTCGCGTTCAAGTTCGACTTCCGCTTGACTCCGAAGGCCAACTCAGGCGTCAAGTACTTCTACGACGAGAAGCTCAACAAGGGCACGTGCGAGGAGTACCAGGTCCTCGACGCCGGGCACCCTGACTACACGAAGGGCAAGGACGGCAACCGCCAGGTTGCCGCGCTCTACGACCTCACTCCGGCGCCGCTCGCCGAGAAGGTCGTCAAGCCCGTCGGACAGTGGAACAGCGGCATGGTGGTCTCGAAGGGCAACAAGGTGGAGCACTGGCTCAACGGCGTGAAGGTTCTTGAGTACGAGCGCGGCAGCGAGAGCTTCCGCAAGGCGGTGGACGAGTCGAAGTACAAGACGTGGGGCGTGGATGCCGCCGGCAACTCGCAGCGCTGGGGCGAGCTCAAGTCCGGTCGCCTCCTCCTGCAGGACCACACCGACTCGACCGTCTCGTTCTGCAACCTCAAGGTCAGGAAACTCTAATGAACAGGCGAGGGTTTCTGAAGGCGGCGCTGGCGGCAGGAGCGTTCCCGGCGGTCGGCGGTTGCCTTTCGCCGCGCGGCTATTCGGCCAACGGCAAGGTCAGGCTTGCTGCGATTGGCGTAGGGCAGCAGGCGTGGTACGACCTGGAGCAGTTCAGGAAGGGCGCTTCCGACATCTGCGAAGTGGTCGCGCTTTGCGACACCGACATGGGCGCGGAGGCCACTCTCAACGCTATCAAGGCGTATCCGGGCCTTCCTCGATACCATGACTTCCGCGTGATGTTCGACGAGATGGCCGACGGGATCGACGCGGTCCTTGTTGCGACGCCAGACTTCTCGCACTTCCCGGCCGCGATGCACGCCATGAAGCTCGGCAAGGCCGTCTATGTCGAGAAGCCGCTCGCCCACACCTACGAGGAGTGCAGCCTTCTCATGAAGGCCGCCGACAAGTACGGCGTCGTCACTCAGATGGGCAACCAGGGCCATTCGACGATCAAGTACCACCAGTTCAAGGAGTACGTCGCCAAGGGCGTGGTGAAGGGCGTGGAGCTCGTGCGCGTGCACATGAACATGGCGCGGCGCTGGCACAAGTACAAGGGCAACATCTTCAACTACCCGATAGGCGAGGAAATCCCCGCGACGCTCGACTGGGACACATGGCTCGCGACTGCCCGGTACCACGAGTATTCGCCGGAGTACACTCACGGCGAGTGGCGCTGCTGGTACGACTTCGGCAACGGGGCCCTCGGCGACTGGGGCGCGCACACGATGGACTGCGTGCACGAGTTCCTGCTGAAGGGCGACCTGCCGACTAAGGTGGAGCTGCTGAAGTGCGAGGGATGGAACCAGTTCGCGTTCCCGTGCGCTACGACGCTCGCGTTCACGTTCCCGAAGAATCAGCTCCACGACGAGTTCAGGCTCGAGTGGTACGACGGTGCCGACAACTGGCCGGAGCTTCCCAAGGGGTTCGTCTTCGACGTGCCGGACGGCATACCGAAGAATTCCGCGAACGTCGAGGACGATTCGTCGAAGAAGCTGTATCCCGGCAAGGAGATGTACTGCAAGGACGGCACCGTGTGGCAGTCGCTGTCGCACAAGCATCCGCTCCATGTCGTCGGCGACTTCAACGCGAAGCTGCCCGACTATCCGCCGGAGACCGAAACGCACTACCGCAACTTCATACGCGCGGTGCGCGGCGAGACCAAGACCAACAGCCCGTTCTCGGTGGCTGGGCGCATCTCGCAGCTGTTCACTCTCGGCTGCATAGCGCAGCGTGTCAGGCGCGGCTTCGAGTTCGATCCTGCGACGGGACGCGTCAAGGGTGACGAATACGCAGACTACTTCATCAAGGGGCATCGTCCCCGCAAGGGCTGGGAGGGCTACTACAATGTCTGACAAGGGCAAGATGTCCAACTTCCGTTGGATGATCTGTTCGTTGCTGTTCTTTGCGACGACGGTGAACTACCTCGACCGCCAGGTGCTGTCGCTGACGTGGAAGGACTTCATCGCGCCGGAGTTCCACTGGACTGACGCCGACTATGGCGTCATCACCGGCTACTTCTCGCTCATCTACGCCTTCTGCAACCTGTTCGCAGGCAAGTTCGTCGACTGGATGGGCACGAAGAAGGGCTACATGTGGGCGATTTTCATCTGGTCTCTTGCGGCGTGCCTTCACGCGGCCTGCGGCTGGGGCACGGTGCTGTTCGTTGACGGCGTGGACTCGGTTGCGGCGATGCGCACGGTAGAGGCCGGCTCGGCCGTGGCGCTCTCTGTGGCGTCCGTCTCCGTCTGGCTCTTCCTCGGCTGCCGCTGCATGCTGGCGCTTGGCGAAGCCGGGAACTTCCCGGCGGCCATCAAGGTGACCGCCGAGTACTTCCCGCCGAAGGACCGTGCGTTCTCGACGTCGATCTTCAACTCCGGCTCGTCCGTCGGTGCGCTTGCCGCTCCTGCGACGATTCCGCTCATCGCCGAGTACTGCGGCTGGGAGATGGCTTTCATCATCATAGGCGCCCTCGGTTTCGTGTGGATGGGCTTCTGGCAGTTCCTTTACAAGAAGCCTGCGGAAAACCCGAGGGTGAATGCGGAGGAGCTGGCGTACATTTCGGCGGGCGAGGCGCGGGCTGCCGGAAAGTCCGAAAGCTCCGGAACTTCCGAAGACAGGGGCATCGGATATCTGAGGGCGTTCTCGCTGCGCCAGACCTGGTCGCTCGTGCTCGGGCGCCTCCTTACCGACGGCGTGTGGTGGTTCTTCCTCTTCTGGACGCCGGGCTACCTTTCCGACCAGTTCGGCTACAAGAGCTCTTCCGGCATGGGCATGGCGCTCATAGTCACGCTTTACGCCATCGTGACGTTCGCGTCGATCTACCTCTGCAAGCTGCCGACGTGGTTTGTTGACAAGAAGGGCATGAACGCCTACGAAGGCCGCATGGTGGCGATGTTCCTCTTCGCGTGCCTGCCGCTTCTTGCGCTTGGCGCACAGCCGCTCGGAAAGTTCAGCGCGTGGTGGCCGGCGATCCTGATCGGCTGCGCGTGCGCGGGGCACCAGGCGTGGAGCGCGAACATCTACTCGTGCGTGAGCGACATGTTCCCCAAGTCCTGCATTGGCACGCTGACTGGCATCGCGCAGTGCGCGGCGGGCCTCGGCAGCTTCCTCGTGAACCTCTATGCCGGCAGGCTCTTCACGTATGCGGCGGAGAAGGGCGACGCCTTCGCGTTCCTCGGCTATACCGGCAAGCCCGCGGGCTACATGATCGTGTTCTGCTACTGCGCCGTCGCCTACATCGTGGGCTGGGCGTGCATGAAGTCGCTCGTGCCGCGCTACAGGAAGGTCGAGCTGTAGGACGCGTCGGCCAGTGAATGCCAACCGGCAGCCTGCGCTTTCGGTCGTCGTTCCCACGAAGAACGAGGAGGCGAACGTAGGCGCGTGCCTCAAGTCGTTCGCGCCGTTCTGCGACGAAGTTGAGGTTATCGTGGTCGACAACTCGTCCCCTGACCGTACGCGCGAGATTGCGGTGGCTGCGGGTGCGGCGGTCTTCGTGCAGGGGCCGGAACGCTGCGCCCAGCGCAACCGGGGGTGGCGCGAGGCGCAAGGCGAATACGTCATGTTCGTCGACGCCGACATGACGTTGCCGGAAGGGACGGTGCGCGAAATCATCGGAACTTGCCGCGGGGGAGACGCAGACGCTCTCTACATACCTGAGGTCCGCGTCGGCGGAGGGCTGCGCCTGAAGGCGAGGAACTTCGAGCGTGGCTTTTACGACGGCACATGCATCGACGGGCTGCGCGTCGTCCGCCGCGCCCTGCTGGAGCGCGTCGGCGGCTATGACGAGGCGCTTGTCGCGTGCGAGGACTGGGATCTCGACCGCCGGCTTCTCGCGGCAGGGGCGCGGACTGCGACGACGCGCGGTTGCCTGTTCCACAATGAGGCGCGCCAGAACCTGCGGGCGCTTCTGCGGAAGAAGGCCTATTACTCCACGTCCGTGGCGGCCTACCGCGCCAAGTGGGGCGACGACGCGGTCTGCCGCCGCCAGTTCGGGCTTGCCTACCGGTTCTTCGGCGTGTTCGTCGAACGCGGCAAGTGGCGCAGGCTGATCCGCCATCCGATCCTCGCCGCCGTGATGTACGCCGAGCGCATTGCCGTTGGCGCAACCTACCTGATGTGCCGATGAATGCCGACTGCACTGTTCTCGTTACGAGCTGCGACGCCTACCGAGACGTCGAAGGGCCGTTCCTGACGCTGTTCCGCCGTTACTGGCCGGACTGTCCGTTCGAGCTTGTCGTGAACGGGGAGACTGGCGCGGCGGACGGGTTCGACCGGGCGGTGCTTTCCGGCAGGGGAAAGACATGGAGCCAGATGCTGGCGGAGGCTCTGGACGAGGTGGCGACGCCATACGTCCTCATGCTCATGAACGACTATTACCTGGAGTCGCCGGTCGACACCGCGCTCGTTTTGCGTCGTCTCGCCGAGACGAAGGCCAGGGACGCGCTCAACTACAGGCTGTGTCCGGATCCGCCGAGGGCGGTGAAGAACACTGCCTATGCGGTGTCCTGCAAGGTCGGGATATGGAACCGCAACTTCCTGCGGGGCCTTGCGTCGCGGACGAAGAGCGCATGGGAGTTCGAGCGGTACGGCAGCTTCATGTTCGACACGAGCGATCCGCGCCCGATTCTCGTCACGGAACGGCTGGAGTTCCCGTTCCTCGATGTGGTCCACAAGGGCTACTGGGAGCCGTTCGGCGTGGAACTGCTGCGGCGGGAGGGAATCGCCATGGACTTTGCGAAGCGCACGCTGCCGCCGCTCGGCGTCAGGATCCGTGAGACGGTCAAGAACCGCATCTTTCGCCTGAGTCCCGAACTGGTCACGCGCGTGCAGAACGTCTTCAACTGGGGGAAGAAGTGACTTGCCGCGTGCGCAGGGAGCGAGCCGTTCGCCTGTCAGGCCGTTTTTTGATATAATACAAGCCCTTGAAAGGAATGTGAAATGAACGATGACTTCATGGTGTTCTCGGGAACGGCGAACCTGCCGCTTGCCGAGGCTGTCGCCGCCTACCTGGGGCGGCCGCTCAACCGCATAGACATCAAGCACTTTCCGGACGGCGAGACGTTCTGCCAGGTCATAGAGGGTGTTCGCGGCAAGGACGTTTTCGTAATACAGTCCGGCTCTCCTGCGCCGAACGAGGCGTACATGGAGCTGTTCATCATCATGGACGCACTGAGGCGCGGCTCTGCGGCCCGCATCACCGCCGTGATCCCTTACTTCGGTTATGCCCGGCAGGACCGCAAGGACCAGCCTCGCGTGCCTATCACGGCGCGGCTCATAGCCAACCTGCTCCAACGGGCCGGCGCCGACCGCGTGCTGGCGATGGACCTTCATGCTAACCAGATACAGGGCTTCTTCGACATTCCGCTCGACCACCTCAAGGCGGAGCCGATCATACTCAAGTACATCCGCGAGCAGAACTGGGCGAAGCCAGTCGTCGTCTCGCCCGATACGGGCGGCGCGAAAACGGCCTACGGCTACAGCCGCAAGCTCGGCTGCGGCCTCGCCATCGTCGCGAAGCAGCGCACCGGCGACTCCACCGTGGACGCGTTCTCCGTCGTCGGCGACGTGAAGGACTGCGACGTCATAATGGTCGACGACATGACAGCTACCGGCGGCACGCTCTCGGCCGCTGCGAAGATGTGCCGTGACAACGGCGCCAGGTCGGTGCATGCGTTCGTGTCGCACTTCCCGCTTACCGAGAAGGGCGTCGACCGCCTCATGCACGAGACTGAGCTGGACGAGCTCGTGGTGACCGATACGATTCCCCTTCGCGCAGGATTCGATCCGGGGCGGCTGCCGTTCAAGCTGACGCGGCTTTCCGTCGCGCCGCTCATCGGCGAGGCGATCCGCCGCACGCACAACGACGAATCCATCAACGACCTCTTCAACCACGAGTGAGCCCGGAGGGTCCCGTCAGGCCATGACGACTCCGGCCCAGTTCATCGACGACCCGGGCTGGGCCGATTTCCTGCCAGAATCGCACGAGGCGGTGCGAGCGCGGCACCTTCCCGCGCACGAGGACTGTTCCAGGCTGGACGAGGAATCCGTCGCGGCGCATCTGCGCTGCGGCGGCACGCTGGGCGCCATGCCCGGCTACGAGGAGCGTCCCGAACAGGTCGACATGGCTCGTTCGGTTGCTCACGCCTTCAACGCCCGCGAGCATCTCATGATCGAGGCCGGCACCGGCGTCGGCAAGTCGCTCGCCTACCTCGTGCCGTCGGTCCTGTGGGCCTGGACCAACGACACGCCGGTAATCGTCTCTACGGCGACGCGCAACCTGCAGTCGCAGCTCGTCGGCTCGGACATTCCGCGCGCCCTGCGCGTCCTAGGCGACGATGCGGCGAAGTTCCGCGTCGCGCTGCTTAAGGGCAGGTCCAACTATCTCTGCCTTCGCGCGGTCGGCGACTTCTTCGCCGCCGGCTACTGGACCATGTCCGCCGAGGAGCAGGCCCTCATGCCGGCGTTCATCGAATGGCTGCGCGCTACGCCCGACGGCGACCTCGACACTTACGACGGCCTGCCGCGACAGCTTATCTCCTGCCCCGGAGACGAGTGCAGCGGCAGGCGATGCCCGTTCTATTCGCGCTGCTTCGTTTACCGCGCGCGCAAGGCTGCCGCTGCCGCGCACCTAGTGATCGCCAACCACGCGCTCGTTCTTGCTGAGGCGTCCGCGCCCGGAAGCGGACTGTTGCCAGCTTACGGACGCCTTGTTCTCGACGAGGCTCACAACCTCGAGTCGATAGCGACTGACTACCTTGGCGCAGAGCTGTCGATGCCGGCCCTGACGCGCATACTGAACCGCCTGCTGCGGCGCGGCAAGAGCCGCCGCGGACTGCGCCAGGGCGGAGTCCTGCACGCCATCGAGCGCCAGTTCAGCCGGGGGGCGTTCTCCGGCAGCCCGGTCGGCGGACGGGTAATGAGCGCGGTGGGCGAGGCGGCGAGGCTCGTCATGCGCATAGTCTCTGCCGCAGACGGTCTCTTTTCGGTTGCCGAGCGGCTGCTGGCCCCGGCGAAGGGCAAGGACGTCTGTCGCTACCGCGTGGACGGGGTGCGCAGCTTCAGCCTGCACGGCCTTTTCAAGCCGTACGGTTCCGAAGAATGGGACGAGACGGAGTTTCGAAGGGCGCAGACCGACCTGGAGTCGGAACTCGCGGCGATGGTCAACCTGCTGCATTCTCTCGGCGGGGCGCTGGAGGAGGCAGTTCCGGAAGGCGAGCTCAACTATCTCGGGGACCTGGCGGCGCAGGTCTCAGGCATCGCAGAGTCGCTGGTCGCTTTTGCAAACGAGGCGAATTTCGTAATCTCTGGCGAGAAGGACACGCACGCCTACTGGGTGGAGAGGGTGAGAGCAGAGAGGCGCACCTCGTTCCTGCGCCTCGTTGCCGCGCCGCTGTCGGTGGCAGATGACTTGCGGCGGCTGTTCTACGACGTCCGCGACTCCGTCGTGCTCTGCTCGGCCACGCTTCGCGTCGGCAACGACTTCGGCTACATGGCGCGGCGGCTTGGCGCAGCTCCGTCGCCGGACTGCGAGAGTCGCTTCCGCTTCCTTGTTGCGACGAGTCCGTTCGACTATTTTCGGCAGGCTCTCGTGCTTGCTCCGGACTGCCTGCCTGATCCGTCCGCCGACCCTGCGAAGTACGCCGAGGCGCTGGCCTCGCTTACGAAGGACCTCTTTGCCGTCACGCGCGGGCGCGCCCTTGTGCTTTTCACGAGTTACGAGATGATGAAGGCCGTGGCCGCCGTCGCGCACCCGTTGCTGATGGAGGCGGGCGTTCGCCTGCTGGTGCAGGGCGAGGGACTCTCCCGCGAGTCGATGACGCGCATTTTGCGAGAGTCGGCCCCGCAGGATGAGCCTACCGTGCTTTTCGGGGCTCAGAGCTTCTGGGAAGGCGTAGACGTCGCAGGGGAGGCGCTTTCGTGCGTCGTGATGGCGCGTCTTCCGTTCGCGCAGGTCGGCGATCCCGTGGTAGAGGCGCGCTCCGAGATGATAGACCGCGCCGGCGGCAGCTCCTTCCGCGACTACGCGCTTCCCGAGGCAGTGATCAAGTTCCGCCAGGGCTTCGGAAGGCTGATCCGCACGAAGTCCGACAGAGGCGTCGTAATCGTAACAGACCCGCGCCTCGTCACGAAGAGCTACGGGGCGACGTTCCGCAAGTCGATACCGGCGTCCGTCCACACGGTGACGGAGCAGGGCGAGCTCCTCGCCCGCGTCGGCGCGTTCTTCTCAAGCCTTTAGCGTTTCTGCCGGCGCTAGGGCCGGGCGCAGGGCTAGGCCGGCGAACGCCGTCTGCCGCCTGACGCGCATGAGGAGCAGCTTCAACCTGTAAGGACCGGCATGGCGGTCCAGTGATTCCAGAAGGGCTCCGAACGCGAAAGAAATGAATTTAAGCGTCAAGAAGCGCACTTTCAGGCCGAGCCTGAGCGGCTCGGGCGGCAGGTGCAGTATGTTCCGGCGATAATATGCGAACCAGAACACGTATTGCGGCACGTTGCCGCCGTAGCCTTTTGCCGTGGCGAAGCGCAATCCCACGCCGGTTAGGTGAAGCACGCACGGGCGCCACCGTCTTGGGGGAATCATCACGTCCCAATCCGGGTCAATCATCTTGGCGTCGCCGGCCAGCAGCACGTTCAATGCGTCCTGGTCGGGGTACGGCGGGCAACCGTATGTGCGGAAGAAATCTATCGCACGTGCCGTGAACCCGGTTTCGCGCCATTTGCGCAGGTTGATGAGAGCGACGCCGGAGCATGCGTATTCGTGCCCGGGCGGCATGCGCAAGCCGTTTGCGGCGGCCCACCTGTCGAACTCCATGGCGATTGCGGGGAAGTCTTTCACCCAGCATATCGAGACGGCGTCATCGCGCTCTTTCCACAGTTCCTGCGGATCGCGGAACCACAGCGTGTCGACGTCCGAGTAGATGATCCAGTCGCAGTCAGGCAGAATCTCCGGCAGGAAGAGCCGCAGGTACGGCAGCTTGGAGCCGTTCCATTCCCGCAGCTGGAAGCGGTTTGCGAATGGGGCCATGTCGCCGTCGCCGAACTCGTGAAAGACGAGGCGGTTCGGGTCGGCGCAGGCCGACGTCATGCTGTGCCGTGTCGCCAGCAGCCCGGGACGGTACCGTTCGTTCGCGACGAGCGCGATATGGATTCTGCCGTCGTTCATGACAACGCATTATATCATATTTGACACCGCCCTACAGGGCCGGAATATGGTATAATCCTCACTGTTCAATGCGGGTTAAGGAGATACATGTCCGTGCGGCGCTCTTTGCGGCATCGCTTCTGGCGATGCTGTTCGGGTATCGTCTGCTCCTTACGGTCCATGCGCCGGTCGTGTTCAACGACGTCATGGAGGACCTTTCATACGGCTGGTACGTGCCGGTCTTCTCGATTTACGTGCTGTGGCGCGAGCGCCGGGAGCTGGCGGCGTCAGTCGGGGCTCCGTCGTTATGGGGGCTTGTGCTGCTGCTGCCATCCCTCTTCATAGGCTATCTCGGCGCCGGCGGGTGTCAGATCCGTTTTGAGATTCTAGGTTTCGTGGGCATGCTCATTGCGTTGACCATGGCATTCTTCGGAACGGCCACGGCCCGGCAGGCGCTTTTCCCTGCGCTCTTTCTCCTGTTCTGCATGCCGTTCCACTCGTTTCTGGACATCATAACCATACATCTGCGAATGCTTGCCGTTTCGGTCGCATACGAGGTGCTTTCCGGATGCGGTGTGGACATCGTCAGGCAGGGCACGATGCTGACATCTTCGTCGGGGTCGTTCGCCATCGACATTGCCGAGCCTTGCAGCGGCCTCAGGTCTCTCTTCGCGATGATGGCCCTGACTGCGGGGTATTCGTATTTCACCCAGCCTACGTGGCTCCGTCGCGGCGTCATGTTCGTGCTGTCGGTGCCTATAGCGATAGCCGGCAACATCGTGCGCATCTTCTCGATCGTCCTTGTCGCGGCGACGTGTTCTGCGGATTTCGCGACCGGATTCTACCACGATTACTCCGGCTACGTGGTGTTTCTTGTCGCCGTTGCGCTGATGGTCGCCACTGACGGGCTCGTAACGAAGATAGCCGGCGAGCGGGCTGCTCCGTCCGCATCGCCGTCGGGTGATCCGGCGCATTGCCCGGCGAGCGGTCTTTCGGGCTTGAGGCTGCTTGTTCCGGCGGTCACGGCGGTGTTTGCGGTCTCTGTCATGGCCTATCAGGCGCGCACTGTCGAACCTGTCTTGTGCGAAGCGCCGTCGGCGCGTCTCGGCGATATCCAGGGCTTTGCGTCGGAGAAGCTCGAGCCGAGCGAGAGCGAGTTGCATTCGCTTCCGGAAGACACTGTCATCGACAAGCGCGTCTACCATGCGCAGGACGGCGTCTCGTACTTCGTCACGCTCGTAATCGGCGGGCGCAGCAAGAGCTCCATCCACAGGCCGGAGCTGTGCCTGCCGTCGCAGGGATTCCAGATGACGAACCCCCGCGGCGTCAGCGTCGGTGGCGTCGACTGGCGCCTCCTCACCCTCGAGCGGAGGTTGTCGCCGCCGCTCGGCTTCGCCTACACGTTTTTCAACCAGGACGGCTTCCGCACAGCCTCGCATGTCCGCCGGATATTCTGCGACGTGTGCGACAGGAGCCTGCGTCATCGCATCGACCGCTGGGCGATGATGACCGTGAGCGCCTCGACGGCGGACGAGAGGCGAATGGTGGAGTTCCTTTTGCGGCTTAAGGAGGTTGTCTGGTGATAGAGGACATATTGCCTTATGCCGTGGCGTGCGTCTCCACGCTGCTCCTGACGCTGTTTCTGACGCCGCTGGTGCGCGAGACTAACAGGAGGTTCGGCCTTGTGGACCGGCCTGATGCGCGTCGGATAAACAAGGTTCCGATCCCGCGCGGCGGCGGCATCGCCCTTGTGGCTGGAGTGCTGGTCCCCTACGCGGTATTCCATCTGGTGACCGGGCGCCCGTGGATTCAGGGAATATCCGATGCTACGGCCTACAAGGCCACGGCGCTTGCGGTAGTCACGGCGCTTGTCGGGTTTGCCGACGACATCGTGTCGCTGCGGTCGCGAGTCAAGCTTGCGTTCCAGCTCGTGATCGCCGCGTTGGTCTGGGCGTGGGCCGGGCTTGGCTTTCGCGTGCTCTGGCCTGCGCTGCCCGCATGGTTCGACTTCCTGATGACGGTGTTTTGGGTGACAGGAGCCATAAACGCCTTCAACCTGATCGACGGGCTGGACGGGCTGGCCACCGGGCTTGCGTTCATCGCCGTCTTTGGCATGGCCGGTTCGCTTTTCCTGGCGAGCAATCCGCAGACCACGCTCTTCTACTTTGCGATGATGGGCGGGCTTGTCGGCTTCCTGTTCTACAACTACAACCCGGCGTCGGTGTTCCTCGGCGACTCCGGTTCCATGTTCCTTGGCTTCGTCATCGCCGTGCTGCCGCTCGCCTCCCAGACGCCGGACTCGTTTCTTGTTTCCGTCGGGGTCCCGATGCTCGCGATGGGCGTGCCGGTCTTCGACACGGCGCTGGCCATCCTGAGGCGTACCATAAGGCGAATGCTTGCCGGCAGCGGGGGCGCCGTAGACCGCGTGATGACGGCCGATACGGACCATCTGCATCACCGCATACTGCGGGCCGTCGGCCTCAATCAGCGCAAGGCGACATGGATCCTCTACGGGCTGTCTGCCACGGCCGTGATCGTCGGCCTGGTCGCGCTGTCGCTTAGGTCCCATGCCGCGGGGCTCTGGATGGCTGCGATGGCTGTTGCGGTGTTCATCATATTCCACGACATGTCCATCGAGTTCTTTGACGCCGGGCGGCTTCTCGGAGACATAGCCCACTCGAGCAACCGCAACGTCCGTCGGAGGCTCGCAGGGTTGACGGTGCCGTTTTACGTGAGCCTTGACCTGCTGGCGCTCGTCAGCGTCTTTTTCGTCTGCACGTGGGCGATGCGCATGGAAGTCAACCTGCGGACGCTTCGCACCGTGTTGCTTCTGAGGGTCCTGCCGACGTTCGTGGCTCTCGCCTATTTCAGGGCCTACAGCACCGTCTGGTCTCGGGCGGTCGCGTCGAACTTCGTGCGACTGCTTCTGGCCTGCGCCGTCGGCTCGGTTGCCGGCTCGGTGGTGATATACTACTGGCCTTCGCTGTCGGGCGAAAGGCTGAAGGCGATGACGCTGGCATATGCGGCCGTGTCGTTCGTCATGCTGGCGTCGGTTCGCGCCTTTCGCGGCGTCGCGCGCGACATTTTCTATGCGATCGACTGCTCGCGGCTGCGCAACCGGCGGGACGTCTCGCGCATCCTTGTCTACGGAGCGGGCCTGCGCTACCGCACGTTCCGTCGCGAGCTCGTTCGCAGCGCGTCCGCCAACGACCGCATAATCGTCGGCATCCTCGACGACGACGTCTGCCTTCGCGGAAAGTACATAGGCGGAATCAGGATTCTAGGCACGATCAACCAGGCGCCCGAGATCGTCAACAGCGTGAACGCGGACACGGTCGTGATAGCCTGCGAAATCAGTGACGACTGGCTGAAGGTCGTGCGCAGGATCCTGGAGCCTACCGGGGTGAAGGTCACGGTCTTCTCGTTCGCCGAGCGGGCGTTGCAGAGCTGACCGATGGCTTGTCAACTGAAAACCAAAACAAGAAAAGGAAGGAGAAAGCAGATGAAGAAACTGATGATTGCGGCGATGCTGGCGGCGATGTCCGGCGGCGCATGGGCCGCCGAGAAGGCGTCCGCCGATGCGGCGCCGGCCAAGGCAGAGGCCAGGGCGGAAGCGAAGCGTCCGGCGCGTCCGGCGTTCGACCGCGCCAAGTTCGAGGCGCGCATGAAGCAGCGCCAGGCCGAGAGGCGGGAGAAGGTCGTCGAGATACTCAAGGCCGGCGGCGTGGCGGAAGACAAGGTGCAGGCGCTTGCGGGGGAGATAGAAAAGGTCTATTCCGCCCGTCCGCCACGTCAGATGCCGCGTCGCGGGAAGGCTGGCGGCGAAGGGCCGCGTGCTTCCGGCGCGAAGTGATTTTTGGTATAATACCTTGATAATGAACGAGAGCGGTTCCCTGGCGACGATGATCCTGAAGTCGGCCGGCGTCTATTCGGACGAGGCCGTTTCCCGCATATTGTCGTCGCGCGCCGCCAACGCGGGCATGGGGCTCGCGGAGGCGGCAGTCAAGTTCGGCGGCGTGCGGGAGCGCGAGTTCCTCGCCGCCGTCGGGCGGGTGCTCGGGATGGACACCGTAGACCTCGAGCGCCAGAGCCCTAGCCCTGAGGCGCTGCAGAAGCTGCCGGCCTCAGCCGTCTACCAGTTCAACGTGCTGCCGTTCAGCCTCGATGCCGATGCGCTGACCGTCGTGTCGTCCGACCCGTTCGACACTGCGGCGGCGGACGGGCTTCGTCTCGTCGCAGGCTGCCGCGTGCGGACGGCGCTAGCGCCGAAGGAGGAGGTCGAGAAGGCCGTCAAGAAGTTCTACGGCGTAGGCGCCGAGGCCATCGAGAAGATGCTCGAGGACGACCGCTACGACGTGAGCGAAGAGTTCGGCGCGATGACGAAGATCGACGTGAACGAGATGGGCGAAGAGGCGTCCATCGTCCGTTTCGTCAACCAGATCATCGCCGAGGCCGACCGCCAGGGTGCGACCGACATCCACATCGAGCCTCAGGAGACCGAGCTGCGCATACGCTACCGCATCGACGGCATGCTGCACAAGGTGGACGTGCCGCCGCAGCTGAACCGGCTGAAGTCGGCCATCATCTCGCGCATCAAGGTGATGGCCAACCTCGACATCGCCGAGAAGCGCCTTCCTATGGACGGGCGCATAGGCATACGCATCGCCGGGCAGGACATCGACATACGCGTTTCCACCATGCCCGCGGCATACGGCGAGTCGATCTCGCTGCGACTCCTTGCGAAGAGCGGCAGCTTCGTGAAGATGCAGGACCTCGGCTTCAACGCGCGCGACTTCGCCGTGGTCGACAAGATCATACACCGTCCGAACGGGATATTCCTCGTGACGGGGCCGACGGGGTCGGGCAAGTCGACGTCGCTCTACTCGTTCCTCAGCGAGGTGAACAAGATCGACGTCAGGATCATGACCGCCGAGGACCCGATCGAGTACCACATGGCCGGCATCAACCAGGTGCAGATGCAGAGCGAGATCGGCATGACGTTCGCCAGGGCGCTGCGCGCGTTCCTGCGCCAGGACCCGGATATCATCATGGTCGGCGAGATACGCGACCGCGAGACCGCCGAGATCGCGATCAACGCGTCGCTTACGGGCCACATGGTGTTCTCCACGCTGCACACCAACGATGCGGCCGGCGCGTTCCCGCGTCTCATCGACATGGGCGTGGAGCCGTTCCTGATCGCGTCAGCCGTCGCCGGCGTAATGGGCCAGCGCCTATGCCGCCGCCTCTGCCCGGAGTGCCGGCGCGAGGTGCCGCTCGACCGCAAGTACTACAACCTCGACACGCCTCCGGAGAAGGATACCGTGTTCGAGCCCAACGGGTGCGAGAAGTGCTCCAAGACCGGCTACAGGGGGCGCCGCGCGCTCTTCGAGGTGCTTGAGGTGGATGAGGACATCGAGGGTGCGATCGTCCGCCGCGAGAACGCGACGCAGATCCGCAACCTGTCGCTCTCTAAGGGAATGAAGACGCTTCGCGAGGACGGCTGGGCGAAGGTCTTTGCTGGCGTCACGTCCGTAAAGGAAATCCTCCGCGTGACGGAGGAGCAGTGATCACGGCACGGGCACATGGCGCAGGCGCAGCTTTTCGCGGACGAATACAAGGTGAACCTCGACGTCTTCGAGGGTCCCCTTGACCTGCTGCTTTACCTCATCCGCCGGGAAGAGCTCGACATCTACGACATTCCCATCGAGCACATCACGGCGGAGTACATGCGCTTCCTGGAGGACGCGCGGCGCCTGAACCTCGACATCGCCGGCGAGTTCATCGTCATGGCGGCGACGCTCATGGTGATCAAGTCGCGCATGCTGCTGCCCGTGAGCCGGCGCGTCGCCGAGTCGGACGAAGCCGATGAGTGGGTCGATCCGCGCCTGGACCTCGTGCGCCAGCTCGTCGAGTACAAGAAGTTCAAGGACGCCGCAGTGCGCCTTGAGCTCCTCGAGGCCCGCGCCGCGAACTCGTTCGACTACGGCGGCGGACGGCCCAAGTTCGAGAAAACTGCCGCCGACGCGCTCGGCGCGCTCGCCGGGCTGGACCTCTACGACCTGCTGACCGCGTTCCAGTCGGTCCTTGCGCGGGCGAACGAGATTCCGCACGAGGAGCTGAAGGGCGTGCGCTACTCTGTGCCGGACAAGATGGACTACGTCATTGACCGCGTCCGGCGCGAGAGGCAGGTTTCGTTCCTCTCGCTCTTCGACCCCGAACGGTCCCCGAAGGGAGAGATAATCGTCACGTTCCTCGCTTTGCTGGAGCTGCTGCGGCAGCATCGCGTGATAGTCTACCAGAACGCGGCGTTTCACGAGATTACGATCCTCGTTTCGAAGGAGGATCCGCAGGACAGGCCGCTGGAGAGGCCCGACGACTATGAGTGACGAAGTCAAGATGCCCCTGCCGGGCTCCCTGCAGGAGATTGTGGGCGCGCTTCTCTTCGCGAGCGAAACGCCGCTGACCGCGGCCGAGCTGCGCGAGGCCGTGCGCGCGGTTGACGCCGAGGACGGCGAGAACCGCGAGATCATGGACGTCTACCGCACGTGCACGGCTAAGGAGATCGACGCCGCGCTGCGCGGGCTCGAGAAGGCGCTTGAAGTGGCAGGCTCGGGCTTCAGGCTCGTCTGCACGGGCGGCGCATACAGGCTCCAGACCGCGCCCAGCTGCGGCCGCTACGTGCGGGCGCTCCTGCGGCTGGACAGGCCGAACCGCCTCGGGCGCGCGTCGCTTGAGGCGCTGGCCATCATCGCATACCGCCAGCCGCTCACCAAGAGCGAGATAGAGGACATACGCGGCGTTGACGTGACGGCGAACCTGAAGACGCTGATGGACCTTCAGCTGATCAGGCTGGTCGGGCGTTCGGAACTGCCGGGACATCCGTTCCTGTACGGAACGACGCCGCTGTTCCTGGACCATTTCGGGCTGTCATCGCTCCAGCAGCTTAACGAAATCGACCCGACGCTCCAGCGTTCCAACCCGAGGCTGAAGGCGGAGCAGTACCGCAAGGAGAAGAAAGATGAGAAGGAACCGGAACAGACTACTTCCGCGCCTGCCGGCGACGGCGTGGGCGGCGCTGGCAGCCCTGACGGCCCTGACGGCGTGTGACCCCGCCGCCACGCGCGACGTGCGCGGCGAAAGGGAAGATCGCCACTATCAGGCGGCTGTGGAGGACTACAAGGCCGGCCGCGTGGATGCGGCGGCGAAGGGTTTCGAGGCGGCGATACGCGCCGACCCGGCCAATGCCGAAGCCCGTTTCCAGCTTGGCTGCCTCCTGCACGACGCGAAAAAGGACGCGGCAGGGGCGTTCTGCGCCTACCGCGAGTATCTCATGCAGCGTCCCGACGGCGACAAGGCCGCGCTCGCCAGGCAGCGGCTGTCCGTATGCGAACGCGAACTCGCAGCGGCTCTGGCGGAACGCCACAAGCTTGTCGCCGATCCGGCCATAGCCGAGGCGCAGGAGGCGTTGCGCAAGGAGGTCAAGGAGGCTAGGGCGCATGTGGCGCAGCTTGAGAAGGAACTTGCCGCTGCTAAGGCCAGCATGGAGGCGATGGCGGCCGAGCGCTTCCGCCTTCTCGCTGCCGTCCGCGGCGAAGACGAGCCGGCCGTCGCCTCCGCTGGCCCGGACGTCAAGGAAGTGAAGGACCTGCTGGAGGAGGAGAACGAGAGCTCGAACCACGTCGCCATCGTTGACGACGCAGCGCTCCTTCGCCGCGAGGGGTCGGCCGAGATCACGACCGGCTCGCTGCTGCTTCCTCCTCGTGCGACAGGCGATGTCGTAAGGGCGGAGAAAAAGGCGGACGGCAAGGCTGCGGTCCGTCCTCCGACCTACGAGGTCCAGGAAGGCGACACGCTCTACAAGATCGCAGTCCGCTTCTACGGCAGCATTCGGGCGTGGCGCATGATCCGCGACGCCAACAAGACCCTTATCTCGACGGACGGCCGCGTGCAGGCCGGCGACACTATCCGGCTTCCGTAGCATGAGCGCAATCCACACGACAGTCGTCACGGACGCCCACGCCTACACGCGCTCCAACAGCCCGTGGATTCTCGGCGAGCATCGCTCGGTGTACGGCAAGCTGATACATTACCTCGCCGGCGGAGGCATGGAGGCGTTCGGGCGGACCGTCCGCCAGGAGGAGGTAAGGCGGTGCCAGATTCGCTTCCTGACGGCAGCGGCGGCCCTGGCGGTCGCATGGCTGCTGTTCCTGGTTTTCTGAAAACAACGTGAACGTAAAAGCAACTGGAAGGAGAAAAACAAGATGAACAAGATGGCAGTTGTCTCGGTCTGCATGGCGGCTTGCTCGGTCGCGTTCGCACAGGGCAGGGACGATTTCATGCGCCAGCAGGCGTATGCGGAGATGCAGCGCGTCTCGGGGCAGGTGGACGTTCTGCAGTCAAACCTTGGCGAGCTTCAGAACCGTGTCGGACGGCTCGAGGGCGGCGGTGACACACGGGCCCTCCGCCAGGAGATTGACGCGCTCAAGGCGTCCGTCGCCGAAATCCGTCGCGAAATGAGGAACATGCACGGCGAGATCGTAAAGGAACTTTCCGCGAAGTTCGCCGTCATGCTCAAAACAGTTACGCCGCCCGCTCCGCCTCCGGCGCCCAGGCAGCCGCCGAAGCCGTCGTACACCGGCCCGTGCAAGGAATACGTCGTCGAAGGCGGCGACACGCTGTCTGTGATAGCAGAGGCATTTGGCACTACTGTGCCAAAGCTAAGGGAAATGAACAACCTCAAGGGCGACAGGCTGAGCATCGGGCAGAAGCTGCTCGTGCCGAAGAAGTAAGGACAGGACAGATGAAGATACTTGTCGTAGGGTCCGGCGGACGCGAACACGCCATTGCGTGGCGTCTCGCGCAGGATGAGGAGCGTCACGAGATATGCTGCGCACCAGGCAACGCCGGCACCGCCGCCGTCGCGACAAACGTCGCCATTGGCGCGGAGGACGTTGCGGGCATTGTCGCGTGGGCGAGGGACGCGCGGCCAGATCTCGTCGTCGTCGGCCCGGAGGCGCCGCTCGTCGCCGGCCTTGCGGACGCCCTTCAGGCCGAGGGGATCGTCGTGTTTGGCCCGACGGCCGCCGGCGCCCGCATGGAAGGGTCGAAGCGCTTTGCCAAGGAAGTGATGGACGCCGCCGGCGTGCCTACCGGCAAGGCAGAGACGTTCACCGACCCCGTGAAGGCCAAGGCAGCGCTTCCGGCGTTCGGCCTTCCCGTCGTCATCAAGGCGGACGGGCTCGCGGCCGGTAAGGGCGTCGTCGTTGCCGAGACGGCTGCGCAGGCCGAGGCCGCGATAGACGACATGCTCGTCGGCAACCGCTTCGGCAAGGCCGGCGCGGAAGTCCTCGTCGAGGAGTTCCTGTATGGCGAGGAGTGTTCGATTCTCGCACTCGTCGACGGCGAGAACGCCGTGCTGCTGCCGAGTTCGCAGGACCACAAGCGCGTCTTCGACGGAGACAAGGGGCCGAACACTGGCGGCATGGGAGCGTATTCGCCTGCGCCGGTCGTCACCGCCGACAAGCTGCCTGCAATCAGGGAGAAGATCATCATGCCTGTCGTCCGCGAGCTGAAGAGGCGCGGCATCACCTACAGGGGCGTTCTCTACGCCGGGCTGATGGTTAACGACGAAAACGCGAATCCGCACGGTCCGCTCGCGAAGAGCGGCTCGACCGTGAACGTCGTAGAGTTCAACGCCCGCTTCGGCGACCCCGAGACGGAAGCCGTGCTGCCGCGACTTGGCGGCAGCTTCGCGCAGGCGCTCCTGAATGCCGCGACGGGCCGTTTGAGCGAGTCCGACGTGACGGTTTTGCCTGAGGCCGCGGCGACCGTCATCTGCGCGTCCGGCGGCTATCCCGGAGCCTACGAGAAGGGCAAGCCGATCTCCGGACTTGCGGACAATCCGGCGCTCGTATTCCATTGCGGCACGAAGGAGTCGGGCGGACAGGTCGTCACCTCGGGAGGGCGCGTCCTCTCCGTGACCGGGCGCGGTGCGACACTGCGCGAGGCGGTAGACCGCGCCTACGAAGGAGTGGACAGGATTTCCTTTGACGGAATGTTCTGTCGGCGTGACATCGCCCACCGGGCGTTCGAGCGCGGTTGACAGGCCGATGCGCATCGTCTCCCTGGCAAGCGGTTCGGCCGGAAACGCCACGGTCGTCGAACATGACGGATCGGCGATTCTCGTAGACTGCGGCGTTCCGTACTGTATGCTGAAGAACTGCTCCATGGATGCGGTGCTGATTACGCATTCGCACATAGATCACGTAAAGGGGCTAAAGACCCTGCTCCGTCGCCGCGACATTCCGGTGTACGCGAACTTCATGACGGCGGAAGCTGTGGCCAGCGCATACGGCGTTCCCGAGTCGGCGTTCGTATGTTTCGAGAACGGGCAGCCTTTCGACGTCGGCGCGTTTTCCGTCAGGGCGTTTTCGATTCCGCACGACACGAGCGACCCGGTAGGCTATCTGGTCAGCGCCGGAGGCGTCACCTACTTCCACGGCACCGACATAGGGACTCCGCTAGACTCGATCGGGCTGAAGCTCGCCGAGGCCGACGTGGCGACGTTGGAGTCCAACCACGATCCGGAGATGCTCCGCACTAGCGGACGGCCCCCATGCCTCATACAGCGCATCGCCGGTCCGCGCGGACATCTGGCGAACGAGCAGGCCTGCGACCTTGTGCGCCGTTTCGCTTCTCCTCGCCTTAAGCGCCTTGCGCTCGCCCACCTCTCCGGCGAATGCAATTCGCCGCACCTTGCGTTCGATGCCATGCGATCGACGCTGCTTGAGATGGGCCGTGGCGACGTTGTCCTCAAGACGCTCAGTCAAGATGGAGCGGTGGAGATATAGGCAGATTCCGGCTTTGGCCTGTTGCTTGGCTCTTGCCGGGTGCGGTAACGTTGAGAGCGACCGTGTCGAATGGACGGTGATGGGCACTGTCGCGGCGTTGCAGACTCGTGGAGTCGGCGATGTCTCGAAGGTTAAGGCGCTGGTCGAGGAGACCAAGTCCATTTTCGGCGAAGTGGAGCGGCGGCTCAACGCCCATTGCCCGACGTCCGATGTGAGCCGGCTCGCGGCGCTTCCGCAGGCGGACGTGCCGTTGCGGTGCGCCGCGGCGGACCGCCCGTGCTATGAGGCGGCGTTCAGGCTGATGAAGGCGTCGGGCGGTGCGTTCAATCCGCGTTGGCGCGGTCCTGGCACCCTTGACCTCGGCGCCATAGCCAAGGGCTTCGCTGCAGACCTCGCGGCGGACGCCGCCGGCGCAGTCGGCGTCGACGCGCTCGTCGATCTCGGTGGGAACCTCAAGGCTGCGCGAAGTTCGTCCAGGCCATGGCGGACAGGAGTGAAAGATCCCAACGGAAACGGTTTCGCTGCCGTCGTGGAGCTTCGTGGGGGCGAAGCTCTTGCGACGAGCGCCACGTATTTCCGCGGCAGCCACATCTTTGACGGGCGGACGGGAAGGGCTGTGACTAACGGTGTCGCGTCGGTGACGGTCCTTTGCGAATCGGCGATGTGGGCAGACGGACTCTCCACAACGCTTTTTGTGCTTGGCCCTGAAGATGGACGTGCATTTCTTGTGAATATAATCCGTTCCGGACATGTTCCGGGCGGAGCGCCACCGGCAGCGCTCTGGATTCTTGACGATGGCCGTCAGGTCAAGCACGATCCAGACCGCCGCTTCCGACATTAAAAAATTTTTTTAAATTCTTCAAAATTCCCTATTGCAATTCGGTGGGGGAAAGTGTATAATGGTGTCAGAAAATGTCAGAGGAAGGCAACAAGGGCGTCGCAAAGTCGACAAGGGTAGGAAAAAGCGGCTTTTCTGGCCGTTTTGACCGTCCTTTGGATGGCAAAAAGCGCTTCACCATTCCTAGCGAGTGGCGAAACCTTATGGGCGATCCTGAATTCGTCTACGTGATGCCCGACCCGACCGACAGGTGTGTGAACATCATACCAATGGTGGAGTGGGAAGCCAGAATGGAGAAGCTCAGGGAGAAAGCGCTCTTTGATCCGGCGCTTAAGCCCGTGCTTCAGAAAATCGGCGCCAACTCTGAAATGCCTGCCCTTGACGTTCAGGGCCGTATCCGCATAAGCGACAAGCTCCTTCAGTTTGCGAACTTGACGACGACTGTCGCTATGCTGGGTGCGGTCCGTATGATTCAGCTGTGGGATCCGGCGGTGCTGCCGCCGGTGGACGAGGTCGATCAGGCGGGTCTGGGCGAGGCGCTGGCCATCGCCGGCTTCTGACGGAGGAATGCGGGCTATGGAAAGTCACGTTCCGGTTCTGTTGGAAGAGACGCTTGAAGTCCTGGCCGTGAAGCCTGGCGGCCGGTATGTGGACGGCACGTTCGGCCGCGGCGGCCACGCGCGGGAAATCGTCCGAAGAGGCGGGGAAGTCCTGGGCATCGACCGGGACGAGGCGGCCGTAGCGGCTGCGGGCGACATTCGCGTCGTCCATGGGCGGCACGGCGAAATGAAGGATATTGCAAATGAAAACGGATGGAATGAGGTCGATGGGATATTACTGGACCTTGGTGTGTCGAGTCCTCAGCTGGATGACGCCGGACGCGGCTTCAGCTTTCTCCGCGAGGGACCCCTTGACATGCGGATGGACCGCTCGTGCGGAACAAGCGCGGCCGACCTGGTGAACGAGGCAGACGAGGCCCGGCTGGAATCCATCTTCCGCGAACTGGGCGAAGAGCCCGGGGCTCGCCGCATTGCGCGGGCGATAGTGCGTCGGCGCGGGTTCAGGACGACGACGGAACTGGCGGACTTCGTGGAGCGGACGGTAGGGCGGCATGGCGCACACCATCCGGCGACGCGCGTGTTCCAGGCGCTGCGCATGGCGGTGAACGACGAGCTGGGGGAGCTGGAGCGGGCTCTTGCCGGCGGCCTGGAGCTGCTGCGGCCGGGCGGGCGCTTTGCCGTCATCGCCTTCGAGAGCTTGAGCGACCGCATCGTGAAGCGTTTCTTTGCTGCGCACACGGGGCGAATGCAGTCGCTGCAGCAGGGCGGCGAGGAATGGGTTGGAGAGCTGCCGCGCACGCGTACGGTAACGAGGCGGGCGGTCGTGGCGGGCCGCAGGGAGCAGGAGATTAATCCGCGGTCGCGCAGCGCGCGTCTGCGGGCAATCGAAAGGCTGAAATGAGAAAGAACAGGAAGATTCCGAAGAACCTCTCGGTCGTGGCGGCGAACACGATGCGCTTCGGCGCCATACTGGTGTTCGGGTTCGTGATGGTGATACTGAATCTTCTCGCCTCGTCGACCTGCAAGCACCTGATGGCGACTAAGGGCAAGATGGAGAAGGAGCTCGCCCGCCTGGAGGATGCGCGGATGCAGGAGTCAACCCGCTGGGAGGAGATGAAGACTCCTGATCGCATAGAGATCGCGCTTCTCAAGCACGGGCTTTCCATGAAGCTTCCGCGGCCGGACCAGAATGTCCGGATGCGTGCCGACGGCACGCCGTACCCGGGGCAGCTTTCGCTGGCTCGCGGGAGACGCCGCGTCGGGAGCGCTTCGGCGGCGCTTTCCAAGCCTGCGGCTCCCGGGGCGCGTCGCCGGCTGCGCTGAGGCGGGGTCACTACGCGATGCGCGGCGAGAACAATTGGCGTTTCTGGCTGCCGGTCGCGGCGCTGGCGCTGTTTGCCGTCTATTCGTCTCAGAAGCTCATCCGCTGCCACGTCGACCCGACGGTCGACGCTCCGGACTATCTCTTCTCGCGCAAGATTCTCGCCCGCCGCGGCTCGATATACTCTTCCTACGGCAAGAGCTATCCGTTCGTCAAGTCCGTGCCGTTCTGGGAGTACAGCCTCGACCCGGTTTCGCTGACTAACGCGGTCGTCCGCCGTAAGGGGGAGCCGCGGCGTCCGAAGAAGGCTATCGTGAAGACGATCGCCGCCGCACTCGGTCTCGATTACCAGCGCGTCTTGGATATGGCAAACGCCGCGCCTCATCGCGGCTACCGCAATCAGTTCCTCGCCCTCTCGTCCGACCCGGACGCACACCGCACCATTGCCGACTCCACCCTGGTCTCCGGAGTGGCGATACAGGACAAGCAGGTGAGGCAGTACATCCACGGGCGGCGCCTCGCGCACGTGCTAGGCAGCGTCAACGCCGAGCATGTCGGATCCGCCGGCATCGAGCAGCGGTTCAACCGCGACCTGACCGGGACGCCAGGGACCATACAGGGAATGCGCGACGCCTTCCGTCACGAGCTCTACGACCGGCGGAAGGTGTCGATAGACCCGATACCAGGGGCCGACGTCTACCTGACCATCGACCACAACATACAGTTCGAGGCCGAGGACGCCCTGAAGTGGGGCCTGCAAGAGTTTGGGGCAGGCTCCGGCTGGTGCATCGTGATGGACTCGCGCACTGGCGCGATCCTGTCGATGGCGTCGCTGCCCGACTTCGAGCCGCTCAGGTTCGGGAGCGCCTCCGACAACGCCAAGATCAACCGCGCCATAGCCTTCAACTACGAGCCGGGGTCCGTGATGAAGACGTTGACCGTCGCCGCCGCCATCGACTGCGGCTTCGTTCGCCCCGGCACCGTCTACCGCACCAACCGCGACGATCCGAACTACTACCGGCTGCCGGGCGACGGGTCGCATGTCTGGGAGCCGACGATGACCATCCGCGACGCGATAGTCCACTCGTCCAACATCGTCGTCGGCAAGCTAGGCTACGACATGAAGCCGAAACGCCTCTACTCCTATTTCCGCAAGTTCGGGCTTGGGGAGCTTACCGGCATCGAGCTGCCGGGCGAGCAGTACGGCATACTGCCTGACCCCAACAAGCGCATGTGGGACATGGCGTCTTGGTCGCGTGCGGCTATCGGCCAGTTCGTCGCCGTTACCGGAATACAGCTCATCAGCGCCTATCAGGCTATTGCCAACGACGGGCTGCGAATGCGGCCATACGTCGTTGACAAGGTAGTCGGCTCCGACGGCGCTGAACTTTACCGCCATTCGCCTGTTTCGGCCGGTCGCGCCATTTCCGTGCGTACGGCGCACACGATGCGCGACATCATGCTCGACGTCGCCTCGCCGAAGGGCACGGCCCGCCGCGCCGCGATACGCGGCTACTCCGTCGCGGGAAAGACCGGCACCGCCCAGAAGCACCTGCCAGGCATCAAGGGATATGCGCCCGGGCTTTATCGCGCGTCGTTCTGCGGCATAGTGCCGGCGTCGGATCCTCGCCTTGTCATTCTAGTCACGCTCGACTTCGACAAGCTCACCAAGTTCCACCAGGGCGGCAATTCCGCCGGACCGGTCTTTCGGCGCATAGCGACCGCCGCGCTTCGCTATCTCATGATCCATCCGGACCGCCCCGACGAGCTCGCCGAGTTCGATGACGACGACGAGTTCGACCGCATCATGGAGGAACGCGCGCGCAAGCGCGCCGGAGTGAGCGCCGGCACCGAGCGGTAGCAGTTGCGGGAACGCGGGGAAAAGCGTATAATTCCCGCCCGAAGTCAACGGCAGAACAACACAGGAGATGGCTGAAATGGCAGACAAGTGGGCGAATCTCGACGACGCGATGACGGCATCGAGAAAGAAGACGATAGCGGAGCTGTTCGCGGAAGATCCCGACCGGGCCAAGCGCTTCTCGGTCGAGGCGGCAGGGTGGTTTCTCGACTACTCGAAGAACCGCGTGGATCGGGCGGCGATGAAGTCGCTCGTTAAGCTCGCCGAGGAATCGGGGCTGAAGGACGAGATCGAGCGCATGTTCACGGGCGAGAAGATCAACCGCACCGAGAACCGCGCCGTGCTGCACACAGCCCTCAGGAACTGCGATCCCGCGGCGAAAGTGTTCGTGGACGGCAAGGACGTCATGCCGGACGTTCGCGCCACGCTCGCCCGCATGGGCGATTTCGCTGACCGTGTGAGGACGGGCAAGTGGCGCGGCTACACGGGCAAGCGCATCCGCTACGTGGTTAACATCGGAATCGGCGGCAGCGACCTCGGCCCCGTCATGGCGAACCTCGCGCTTACGCCGTACGCGAAGCGCAGCCTCCGTTTCTTCTTCGTCTCCAACGTCGACTCCACCCATCTCGCCGAGACGCTGCGGGCGGTCAAGCCGGCCGAGACTCTCTTCATAGTCGCGTCGAAGACGTTCACCACGCAGGAGACGATGTCCAATGCCCGCGCCGCGCGCGAGTGGCTCGTGGGGCGGCTGCCGGGCGTCAACCCGAACGACGTCGTGTCCAGGCACTTCGTGGCGGTGTCCACGAACGCCGATGAGGTCTCGAAGTTCGGCATCGACACTGCGAACATGTTCGGCTTCTGGGACTGGGTGGGCGGCCGATATTCGCTGCCGTCGGCGATCGGCCTTTCGCTGATGATCGCCATCGGCCGCGCCAACTACGCGAAGTTCCTGAAAGGCTACTGGAAGATGGACTGCCACTTCCGCACCGCGAAGTTCGAGAAGAACATGCCGGTCATCATGGCGCTCCTCGGCATCCTGTATTCGGACGGCTATGGCGCGGAAACCTACTGCTGCCTGCCGTACGACCAGTATCTCGCGCGCTTCCCCGCGTACCTCCAGCAGATGGACATGGAATCGAACGGAAAGGGGGTCGACCGCGACGGCAAGCCCGTGTCCCGCGCCACCGGACCTATCGCGTGGGGCGAGCCCGGCACCAACGGGCAGCATTCGTTCTACCAGCTCATCCACCAGGGGACGCACCTCATCCCGTGCGACTTCATCGGCTGCTGCAAGACGCACAACCCGATCGGCGACCTGCACGACAAGCTGATGGCTAACCTCTTCGCGCAGACGGAGGCGCTGGCGTTCGGCAAGACGGCCGAGCAGTGCCGCGCCGAGGGCGTGCCGGAGGAGCTTGTGCCGTTCAAGACTTTCACGGGAAACCGTCCAACGAACACACTGCTCTGCAAGGAGCTTGTTCCCGAGACGCTCGGCGCGCTCATCGCCTTGTACGAGCATAAGGTCTTCACGCAGGGCGTCATACTGAACATCTACTCGTTCGACCAGTGGGGCGTGCAGCTCGGCAAGGTGCTGGCCAAGGGCGTACTTGCGGACCTTACGGCGGAGAAGCCCGCCGGCGGCCACGACGGCTCCACGGCGCAGCTCATAGCCCGCTACCGCGCCGCCGTCGGCCGGTGAACCGCAGTGCCGCCTGCGGCGTTGAAGAAGTTGTGAACCTGGCAGATCTATTTCAGAAGGGTGGGCCCGTGATGTGGCCCATCCTGGCGCTGTCGGTGCTGGGCCTGGCGATCCTGGTCTGGAAGGCGCTCGAGTTTCGCGCCGGGCGCCGCGACGGACGCGGCCTCACCGTCGTCTCGACGATAATCACGGCGGAGCCGATGCTCGGCATCCTGGGCACGGTGATCGGCATCATCCGCACGTTCTCGTCGCTTGACGCCGCCGGCGGCGTCACGAATCCGCTGTCCGCGACTGCCGGCATAGGAGAGGCGCTCATCACGACGGCCGGCGGGCTCATTGCCTCGCTCGTGCTGCTGTTCCCGTACAACATCCTTGCTGGCAGGGCCGAGGAATGAAGCGGAGTCGGAAGGCGAGGCTTGAGCTGACGCCGCTTCTGGACGTCATGTTCCTTGTGCTTGTCTTCTTCATATACTGCATCTTCGACATGGCGGTCCACCGCGGCGTGAAGGTCGACCTGCCCGACGCCAAGGGCGTTCCGGAGAACGGCGAGCGCATCGTCATTACTATCGGGGCCGACGACTCGATGCAGCTGAACGGCATCGACACTACGAAGGAGGACGCGCTCGCCCGTGTCATGAAGCTGCAGGCGGCGAACGTGAAGCTGCCGGTGCTGATCTCCGGCGACCGAAAGTCGTCCCTCGGCCTTGGTGTCGAGCTGCTGGCGGCGCTGAAGGAGGCGGGCGTGGAGGCGGCCAGCATCCAGGTGTCGGGGAAGCGGAAGTGAGGAACGCCGTCCTTGCGCTGCTCGCGTCGCTGGCGCTGCACGCCTGCCTGGCGGCGGCGCTGGCCCTCTGCCTTTCACAGGGCTCCGTGCCGGAGGTCGCGGTTTCGCTAGACCTCGCGCACGTGGAGCTGAGCTTTGCCGAGCAAGAGAACCTTGCCGCGCCGGTAGCCGCGCCGGTAGCCGCGCCGGATGCTCCGCCGCCTGCGAAGCCGCCGTCGCCGCGTCCGCCGGCTGACGAGGCTCCGGTCACCGGAGACCTGCCGTTGCCCTCGCCCCCGGAGATTGCGTCCGCGCCGCCGCTGGAGCCGGAAGAGCCGCCTGTGGCGATGGAGACTCCGGAACGCCCGTCTGATGAAGCGCCGTCGGAACAGCATCGGCCGCCTGCGCCGGACTCCGCCGCGCCGCGGCAGGCGAAGCTGACGGCTCCGCCACGGCCGAGAACGAGCATACGTCCCGACTATCCGAAGGGAGCGCGGCAGCGCGGCGAACAGGGCGAAGTCGTGCTGGAGATTTCCGTAGGCGCGGACGGGACGGTTGACGGCGTTTCCGTTGTGTCGTCCAGCGGCTTTTCCGAACTGGACGAGGCTGCCGTGCGGGCGACGCGTCGCGCACGTTTCACGCCGGCGCAGGCGGGCGGCCACGCCGTCTCCTCAATGGCGCGCCTGACGCTTGCGTTCAGGCTGAAATAGGTCGGCGTTACTTGATTTTGGCCGCTGACTTTAGTAAACTAGCCTCATTACTCACAGTGGCTTTTGTCGTTGAGCGGAAATCTGTGTGGAAACAAGAAGACAAAAATCATGAGCGTAAGAAAATCTCTGGTTGCGGTGGCGGCGATGTCAATGTCGCTTGCGGCGAACGCTTCGGTTTTTAACGTGCTGGAATTCGGCGCGAAGGGCGACGGCGTTGCCAAGGACACCGCTGCCGTGCAAAAGGCGGTCGATGCGGCGAATGCGGCGGGCGGCGGCGAGGTGCTGTTGCCGAAGGGCACGTATCTCTGCGGCTCCGTGTTCCTCAAGAGCGGAGTGGATTTCCACCTTGCCGACGGCGCGGTGCTGAAGGGCAGCCCGGAGCCGGCCGACTACAATGCGGTCGATGTCGCGCCGCAGAACAGCGGACGGCTCGGCGCTGGCGACAACGCCAGCGGCGGACATCTCCTTCTTTGCATCGAGCAGAAGGACGTGACGTTGCGCGGCCCCGGCAAGATCGACGGGAACTCTGGCGCGTTCCTGAAGATGCCGGACGGCTCGCACCCGAAGAGCAAGCTGGAGATACCGTGGCGTCCCTCGCAGATGGTGTGGTTCGTGGAATCGCAGAACGTCGCGATCCGCGACATCGAGCTTGCTGACGCGCCGTACTGGAGCTGCTTCGTCTACGGTTGCGAGGACGTGACGGTGGAACGCGCAAACATACACACCGTCCGTAAGCCGCACACTTACAACGGCGACGGGCTGGACATCGATTCCTCGCGTCGCGTGCGCGTGACGGGCTGCACCATATCCACCGCCGACGACTCCATCACGCTCCGCGCCGACGGCGCACGGCTCAAGCGCGCCGGCGACTGCGCGGAGGTGACGGTCTCAAACTGCACGTTCTCGTCGGACTGCAACGCAATCCGTCTCGGCGTCGGCAACGGACGCATTCGCGACTGCTCGTTCGGCGACATCCGGATCGAGAACACGCGCTACGCGGTGAACGCCGTAGGCGCGTGGTCGCGTCCTGAGCATGGCGCGGACATCTCGCGCATCTCGTTTGAGAACATGGAGATTGACGCGAAGGGATTCTGCAAGTTCTACTACAAGATGGCGACGGAAAGCGTGTTTGACGGCATCACCTTCCGGCACGTGCGCGGCAAGGTGCGCGAGCCGTCGATTTTCGACGACACTCCGACTCGTCCGTTCCGGAACCTGCGTTTCGAAGACGTCAGGCTTGACGGCGAAACGAGTTCTAGGGTCAAGGCGCCGTCGACGGCGGAAAGTGTTGCCGTTGCGTTGACCAACGGTACGGCCTTTCTGCTGTCCCGGCAGGCCGAGGACGGGCACTGGAGCGATCCGCAGATGCCGGCGCTGACGGCGCTGCCGCTGTGGGCACTGACCTGCGCGGGCGCCGCTGACGCCGCCGAGTCGTGCCGCCGCGCCGCCGCGTTCGTGCTTTCCACCCAGCGTCCCGACGGCGGCTTCTACGTGCCGAAGCCAGGGCGCGGCGGCTCGGGGCTCGGCAACTACAACACGTCCGTCTGCCTCGCAGCGCTTTTCGACTCGGGACTTGCGCCGAAGTCCGCGATGCTTCGCGCGCGCGCGTACATAGCCTCCTCTCAGCTGACCGGCGACGACACGATGGCAGGAGGCTTCGGATACGACAAGGTTTCGCGGCGCCGATACGCCGACCTCTCCAACACCGCCTACGCGATGGACGCGATGGCCAGGACCGCGTCGCTCGAGGAGCTTCGCTCCGACGGCAGCGCACGCGCCGACCTTGACTGGGAAAAGGCGCTGAAGTTCATCGACGGACTGATGGAGAAGGACGGACCCGATGCCGGCGGCGCGGCATACAACGAACGGACGCCTCAGGCCGGCACGTCAACCAACGCGCAGGGACGCGTCCATCTCCGCGCCTACGGGTCAATGACCTACGCCGCCGTCCTTTCGATGTGCGCGGCGAAGCTCGACAGGGGCGACCCGCGCGTGCGGCAGTCGCTGGAGTACCTGGCGACTAACTGGACCGTTGACGAGAACCCCGGGATGGGAAGCCAGGGGCTGTACTACTTTTACGACATCATGGCGAGGGCGCTTTCCGCCGCCAAGGTGGACGAGGTAGGCGGCCATGCCTGGCGGAAGGAGCTTGCGGCGAAGGTCGTCTCGCTTCAGAAGCCGGACGGCAGCTGGAGCAACGACAACAACCGCTTCTGGGAGGCTGATCCTGTTCTTTGCACGTCGTTTGCGATGATCGTGCTCGCCCTCTGCCGCTGAAGCCTCCGCCACCGCCGTGTCGTTTAGACCTTCGGTCGCGGCAGATGCGGCGCGGCACGAAAGCGGGTCTAAAGCCCGACACGAAAAATCCCACGTTTCGCCTCCATTTCGCGAGATTTCGTGTACCGCGAAGGCGGTTTTTGTGTCCTGCGTACGGCGCACCCTGAAAGGGGCGGCGGTTGCGGCGCGACTGGCGAGGCGACGCCTCGGGCCAGGTCGCGCCGCAATCGCCGTACGTTGCCGCATGGCAACGCGCCGTTCGCAGGCGTTCGTGGTCGCGCGTAGCGCAATCATTCCACAATCGAGCATCATATTACTTGGAGTGACCTCCCCCTTGACTTGATGTAACCAATAGGTTAAAATACGCGTCAGACGGTTCGGATGATAGTCATGTCATCTATGGACAAAATAGCTATTGTGAGGTATTCGGCTGCATACCCCACGGGCGCGGAGCGTATGCTTAGTTGGAGGTAGGAGTTGGAGTTGGAGGTAGGAGTTGGAGGTAGGAGTTGGAGGATGGAGGGGCAGGATTTTCAGTACAGGAATTTGATTGTGTGGCAAAAGGCCATGCGGTTCTCTAAAGCCGTTTATGCGCTGATCAATCAATTCCCCGTAGCAGAGAAGTATGCGCTTTCTGATCAGGTTCGTCGTGCGGCAGTGAGTGTTCCTAGCAACATTGCGGAAGGATGTGGACGCGCCTCAAATCGTGACTATGCTCATTTCCTGTCGATCGCACGTGGTTCATTGTATGAAACAATGACACAGCTGGAATTGGCACAATCGCTTGGATACATTGATGCTATCAAAGATATCGAAGAGTTGGCCTCGGAGATAAGTCGTATGCTAACAACATTGATGAAGAAATACACGCCGCTCTCCAAATCCTAACTCTACCTCTCCCCTCCAACTCCACCTCTCCCCTCCAACTCCACCTCTCCCCTCCAACTCCACCTCTCCCCTCCAACTCCAACTCTCTCCTCCAACTCCAACTCCAACTCTTTTCTCCAACTCATCTCCCCTTGAACACAATTGACCATATCGGCTCCGCGTTCTTGCGCCGTATCCTCCGCCGCATGAAGGAGATGGGCGTGTCGCAGACGGAGCTTGCCAAGCGCATGAAGGTGTCCCGTCCGTATGTCACGAAGGTGCTGCACCGAGACGTGAACTTCTCGTTCAAGACGGCGGCTCGGCTTGCGGATGCGCTAAAGATGGACTTCTTTCCGGAGCTGCGTCCCAAGGAAGGTTCTTCGGTGCCCGATGAGGGCAAGTAATACAAACCAAAAAAGAAAAGGAGAATAACAATGAAGTCATTCCTGTTCGCCAATGTGCCGCTGAGCGCGGTGCATTTCATCCTGTTCTTGATCTTCAAGGGCAGTTTCCTCGGACAGCCAGGCTATGCCGTCGCCAATGCGCTCGGTGCGGCGTCAGGCGGCGTCATCTGGTGGCTGATCATGGTCGTCAACTCCCTCGTCTGGGGTGCCGTCCTCTCCCTCTTCGTCTTTCCGCTCATCCGCAAGATTCTGAAGTAAGCCCAGTGGTGTGTGCAGAATTTGCACATGCCACTATTCACGGTGCTGTTATCTGAAGAGTGTCCAATATCACCAACTCACTAACTCACCAACTCCCCCACTTCTATCCATGTCCCCGAATCGCAGGATATTCCTGAACATCGTTGCCACGTACGGACGGAGTCTGTACACGCTGGTGGTAGGATTGTTCTGCGGTCGGTGGACGCTGATGGCGCTGGGGGAGGTCGATTACGGACTCATGGGAGTCGTTGGCGGACTGATTGCCTTCGTGCAGTATTTCGACAGCATCTTGGCGAGTGCAATCGGAAGGTTCTTCGCCATTGCGGTCGGCGAAGGGAAGGCCGACCGGAAATCAGGCATTGAATCCGGCCGCAAGTGGTTCACTACAGCGGTGGTGATCCAAACGGCATTGCCGACTTTTCTTCTCATAACGTTCTATCCGGTCGGGGAGTGGGCCGTCAGGCATTTTCTGACGATTCCGCCGGACAGGGTTCAGGCGTGCGTGTGGGTGTGGAGATTCGTGTGCCTGTCAGGATATTTAGGCATGCTGACGATGCCGTTCCGTTCCATGTACATGGCGCATCAATATATTGCGGAGCTTACATTTTATTCTTTTATGACTACTACGTTTAACGCCTGTTTTCTCTATTACATGGTAACGCATCCCGGCGTTTGGCTGGCCAAGTTCGCGTTCTGGCAATGTCTGCTTTCGATGTTGCCCGAATTGATCATCGCAATTAGGGCATATTTCCTTTTTCCGGAATGCAGAGTGGTAAGGCGGCACATTAGATGCTGGTGCAACATCAGGGCGATGGCGGGTTTTTCGCTGTGGACGGCAATCGGTACGCTGGGTGTCATTCTCCGCGGGCAGGGAATATCCATTCTCGTCAACAAGATTTATGGCTCGCGAGTCAATGCCGGCGTAGCGGTCGGTTATTCGCTTTCTAATCATTGCAACTCATTGACGGATAGCATGTTCAACGTATTTTCCCCTGCCATCTACAACGCCTGGGGTGAGAAAAATTACGACAAGGCGCGCAGCATGGCCTACCAGATATGCAGGGTCGGCACGTTGTTTCTTCTTGTTTTCGCGCTTCCGCTTTCACTGGAAGTTGACGAGGTGCTGCGATTGTGGCTTAAGAATCCCCCGCAATATGCCGCTGGGATCTTTCTTTTTGTCATGGCGTCAACGGTAATCGACAAGATGGCGGCCGGCCACATGATATGTGTCAGTGCCAGCGGCAAGGTCGCCGGATACCAATCGTTTCTTGGCACGACGCTGATTTTGACGTTGCCGCTCGCATGGTTGCTTGTAAAGCTCGGCATGGGCGTATATTCCGTGGGTTGGGCGCTGGTGGCGACGATGGCGGTTTGTTCTTCGGGGCGGATTTGGTTCGCGAGACGGCTTGTAGGCATGAGCGGACGATACTGGATACGGAGTGTCGTCGTCCCGCTTTCGGGGGTTGTCGTTCTGTCTCTTTGCGTGGGGTCCTTGCCTCGATTTTTTCTGTCGGCCTCCCTTGCGAGAGTCTGTTTCACGGTGGGGGTCGTCGAATTTTTCATGATTCCATTTTCATGGTTCTTCGTCTTGAGCGGCTCCGAGCGCGCTTTTGTGGTGTCGAGGGTTAATGCTGTCGTTTCAAAAATGAGGAGAACGTGCTAATGTTCAAGGATTTTTTCAGGGTTGTTTTGCGTCCGTTTCGCATGGCTTGTGGGGCGTTATTGAGATATTTGCACGTTCGGCGGTTGTTCAGGTATGATCGCTTGCGGTTCATGAAGAATTCGGGCACGTTCGGAACTGGGAAGAAGCGGGAATACGTGCAGAAGGAAAAAATCATCATGGGGTATCATGTGTTGGAGAAAGGGTTGACAATGCCATCCTGTCGCTTGGGTTTTGGCCGCGAAGCTGTTTTAGATCTCATGCATGCGATTAGCGAATATGAAAATGACTTCGGGAAATCTGACGGGCAAGTGGATCATGCGTCTAGGTGCGTCAAGGCATATCTTCATCTTCATGAAGATGAACAGTATGACATGGCTGCCGACGCAGGCTTTTGGAATGCAGTAAAGGATTTTTGCGATGCGAGGAGCGGGGCGCCTGCCCAGATGATGAAATTCGACAGGGATGATTTCTTTGGCCAAGTTAATTCCCCGTTCGAGGTTTTTGCAAAATCAAGGCATACGGTAAGACACTTTGCGGGGACGGTTTCAGATGAGACCATTGAGAAAGCTGTGGATTTGGCGAGGACATCTCCTTCGGCGTGCAATAGGCAATACGTTAGAGTCCACTGCTTGCGAGACCACAAGTTGCATGAGAAAATATATAAGTTGCAAAATGGGAATCGGGGATTTGCCTCGGCAGCGGACAAATTGCTGATAGTGACTTCTGATCTTAATGGGTTGCGGTGGCATGAAGAGCGGAATGATGTCTTCACTAATGCCGGTATCTTCATAATGAATCTCATGTATGCATTGCATTATAACCGCTTGGGGTGCTGTGTCTTAAACTGGTCTGTGTCACCAGACTCTGACAAGCGATTGAGAGGCATAATACCATTAAAAGAGTCAGAGACCGTTGTCGCCTTGATAGCAGTCGGCCATCTTCCAGACGACTTTCTTGTGGCGGCTTCTCCTAGGAAACCTCTGCAGGAAGTCCTTGTCTGGCATTAATCCTGATCCGTCTACATATAGCGGCTGATGAAATCCATAGGCATAGTTACGCTAGGCGACTGCTTTCTGCTAGGCAATTACGGGACATTTCTCCAGCACTTGTCGTTAAGGCGATTTGTCGAAGGTCTTGGTTATCGATGTGGGCGCATTCTGCGCAAGAGCGACAGCCCGTCAAGAGCCGTAACCGTCTTTCGGATAGTTAAGCGGTTGTTGTCAATTCCTTGGCATGTCTTTCGTATGGGGGCTAGCATTTCAGACGAATTGCGAATCCAAACGTGTTGTGCACGGCAGATGGCATTGTTTAGGCGCGATTATGAGAGGTTGCTTGGGGGGGGCGGGCAGGAAGTGTCTGTCGATAGGTGCGATGGGATTATAATAGGGGGTGACCAGGTTTGGAATGATGCTGCTGATCTGGTATTTGGGATAGGCCATGGAGAGGGTTGCAAAGTTATCTGCTATGCTGCAAGTGCGGACTGGGTGCAAGCGTCTGGAGATACAAGGTGGCTGGATAAGGCGCGCAGGGAACTTCCTGGATTTGAAGCCATATCTGTGCGCGAAGATGCTGGTGTCAAGTTCCTTAATGAGGAAATTGGATTTCATAAAGAAATCGTTCGTGTCTGCGATCCGGTGTTTTTGAACAACAAAGAGTTCTATTTCAATTTGGTGTCAAATGAAAAGATTCTAAAAAAGCCAACATTGCTGTGCTATCTCTTGAACATACGGGAGTCAAGGGATTTCTCCATGGAATTTTATAAAAGCGTCGCCGATAGTCTTGGCGTCGACTTGAAGATTGTATGCATACAGGGAGCAGAGCGATATTTGAAACTGCGATACCAAACTATACCTTCTCCATGTGATTACATAAGAATGTTTAGGGATGCGGAATATGTAATCACAAATTCATTCCATGGCGTGTGTGTTTCGTTACTGTTCGGGCGGCAGTTCGTTTGTCTTAAGCAAAGGGAAATCTCCAATTCAAGTCAGAACATTCGAAGTATGGAGTTGCTTGGGCGTCTTCATCTTGAGAGTAGGATTTGCGATATCGGTAGTCAAAAGGAATCTTTGTTTGCTTTGCTGAAGACTCAAATTGATTTTAAATGTATTGATGTTGCGTTGGACGAAGAAAGAAAGTTCTCGGCAGAATGGCTAAGGCAGGCATTGCAATGACACCGTTCTTCTCCATCGTCATTCCGGTCTACAACGTAGCGCCGTATCTGCGCGAGTGTCTTGATTCCGTCTTGGCGCAGACGTTCGCGGACTGGGAGGCGCTCTGCGTTGATGACGGTTCGACTGACGGTTCCGGGGCAATCCTCGACGAGTATGCGGCCAAAGATTCGCGAATCAAGGTGCTTCACACTGGGAATCGCGGAGTAAGCGCGGCAAGAAACTCCGGCATTGACGCGGCAAGCGGGGAGTACGTGACCTTTCTCGATGGAGACGATGCATATGAACGTTTTTGGCTCGAGAGCTTTTATGGGCTGATCAAGGAAACAGGGGCGGAACTTGTCCGGCTGCGAGTGAAGTTCTGGAATGGCGGGGCGCATGAAAGCGGTCTGGCGGTGGACCGTCCGCATCGAGCCTGCTTCGTCGGGGATGAAGTCGTGAGTTGGGGGTGCCCGACCTACTCGCTGGAGGGGTGGTCGTGGTTGAATGCCATAAGGAGATCGTGCTTGAACGGTGCGGTACGGGTAAGGTTCCCGGTCGGCATGAAGTTCATGGAGGACAATGTTTTCATGATGAATGCGTTGCCTCATGTTCATGCGGCTTGCCAAGGCGAGGTCTCCGGTTATCTTTACAGGCAGCGGGCGACGTCCGTTTGCCTGGCAAGGAAAAGCGCCCAGGTGGTTGTTCGCCTCTTCGATGAAACTGTCCCGCTGTTCGCTGCGATGTCTGCGGCGAACCGGAAGTGTCTTTCGGGAATGCTCGGACGGTCGGTCCTTTATTGGTGTGAACGCAGGGACAGGGACGAAATCGGCGGCGCTGCAATCGTCCGTGCCCGTATCGTGGCCGCCATGAAAGATTCGATGTTCCATGTTTCGGACATGCCGGTGAGGTGGCGGCTTGGGTTCGTGGCGATGTTGCATTTGCATTCGCTTCTTGTCATGGATTTGCTGTTGTTCCTGCAGCGTACCTGGGGTTGTGCAAGACGATTGCGGAAAGGTATAATACGCGGCAAACGTTAAGGAGGGGCCTTGGAATGTGGTATGCTTTGTTGGCTTAGGGTGACGATGGCGGCATGGAGAATGGTATAATAAATATGAGCAGTAACGTATGAGCAGTAACGATTTTTCTGAGAATCTCTTCTGGGATGCCGACCTGTCCGATCTTGATCTAGCCCGGAACAGGCGGTATGTCGTACAGCGAGTCATGGAGCGCGGAACCGTCATCGACCTTTGTAAGATTTTTCATCTCTATGGCATGACTGGCGTTGTCGAAACGGCGAAAACGCTTCGTGCGCATGACCAGAGGGCCTTGTCTTTTGTCGCCTGTCGCGAATTTGTAAAGGGCATATAGAACTCACCCTCTCCCAACTCATAACTCACAACTTCCTCTCCATGTCCCCTAACCGTCGAATCTTCTTGAACATTGTTGCCACGTACGGGCGGAGTTTGTATGCGTTGGTCGTTGGCTTGGTCACTGCAAGGTGGACATTACAGGCTTTGGGAGTTGTTGACTATGGACTTATGGGAGTTGTAGGTGGTCTTACTGGGTTTATTTCTTTCTTTAACGGAATCTTGGCGGCTGCTGTCGGTCGGTTTTATGCAATATCGGTTGGCAAGGCGAGTGTAAAAGGACACGAACTTGAGGGACTGGATGAGTGCCATAAATGGTTTTCCACTGCTGTATTTTTGCACATGCTTGTGCCGACGATTTTAATTGTTGTTGGCTATCCTGTTGGCGTATGGGCTGTTAGAAACTTTCTAACCATTCCACCTGATCGTGTCTCTGATTGTGTTTGGGTATTTCGCTTTATGTGTGTGTCGTGTTATATATCAATGTTGACAGTTCCCGTAAATGCGATGTATACGGCCAAACAGTATATTGCCGAATTGACGATTTATTCTGTTGTTACAACGACGCTAAATGCACTTTTCTTATATTATATGGTCTCGCATCCAGGCGTATGGCTGGCCAAGTTTATGTTTTGGACTTCGCTTCTGTCCATCGCACCAAATGTGATTATTTTCTTGCGTGGAGTTTTTCTGTTTAAGGAATGCAGGTTAATTCCCAGGTATCTGTTATCGTGGGCGCGAATCAAGCAGTTGGTATATTTTGTGGGAATGTGGACCTGCGGTGGTACAGCATGGCTGTTGAGAGTTCAGGGAATCAACATTCTCATTAACAAGTATTTTGGGGCAAAAGTGAATGCGGCTATGGCTATTGCGAATAGTGTAAATGCGCACACTAGAAGTTTGTCAGGATCCATGCTCGGTGCTTTATATCCTGCCATAACATCTGCCTATGGCGCAGGAGACCTTGAGCGCATGCGAGCGTTGGCGTATCGTGCATCCAAACTTTCAGTGCTTTTTGTTTTGATTTTCATGTTGCCCATTGCGTTGGAGTTGGAGGAAGTTCTACGCGTTTGGCTGATAAACCCGCCTGAATATGTTTATGGGCTGTGTCTTTTGGTCTTTGCGGTAACTATTACTGATCAGATTACTATTGGCCAAATGATGGCAATAAATACCAGAGGCAAGATACTTTGGCCCACTGTTTTCCAAAGTGGAAGTCTTCTTATGGGATTCCCACTTGCATGGTTGTTTTGCTGGGTAGGATTTGGGGTGTATTCTGTGGCGGTCGCATTGTTGATTTCGATGTTCAGCTGTTCGGCCTGGAGGATATGGTTTGCGCGTGGTTTGGTCTCCATGTCTTCTTGGTACTGGATAAAGAGAATATTGATACCAGTAGTCCTTTGCGCATTGATTAGCGCGGTAATCGGATGGATGCCTCGTCTGTTCATGCCGCCATCACTTTATCGGATTGTTGTTGCGGGACTTGTCAGCGACGTGATTCTTCTTGCGTTAGCTTGGCTTGTTTTGCTTGATGGAGACGAACGAGAATTCCTAAGAGGGCGGTTTAGCCTATTGTACAGAAACTTAAAGGCGAGAATGAAGTAAATGCTTCGGGCCCGTCGTGTATCTCATATGAAACGAATTGAACTTTATAGAATGGTCGTAGAGGGTGATAGAATCCTTTACGAAATAGTGCAGGATGCTGGCGTAGGGTTGTTGAAACAGGACCGCGTGAAGTTGTTCGTTCGCTTTCACAATTTAGAAAGCGTACATGTTGACTTGAACAAGATTCCACAATCAATCCTCGCAGTTCCAATTTCGCTGTACTTGTTGCCACTTACATATTTCTACAAAATAGAGCTAGTCTTGCCGACGATTGACAAGATGCTCTATGGGCGGTTGCCTGATATATATGCCGCATACTCAAATGTCTATGGACCTTTCAAAGAAGAGTGGCGTGGCAAATTGACCGTTAAAACCATTGCTGACACCCCAGCAAAAGACGATGAGGCGTATGATAAAGTCGTCTTCTTTTCAGGAGGGGTTGATGCATGTAGCGCAGGAATCAACAATCCAGGACGTAAGACGCTTTTGGTAAGTATTCCCGATATAGAGATACTTGCAAAGAACGAAGGACCTCTGCGAGAAGAGAAATTCTCGCTGATAAGGGCATTCTCAAGTGTCATTAATAGTGATTGGGTCTTGATATCGAATAACTTCAATGCTGCGCTTTTTAATGATCATGAGATAAAAAAGGAGTTGCGCACACAAAAGGGACTTTGTAGTCCCGCGTTTGAATTTGATGGTTGGTTGGGAATGAAATTTCTTGCCAATATGTGTTGCGTTGCTCCGCTTGCGTATGCTTTGGGGGTTAAAGATCTTATTATGGGGTCGGGTTTTTCACAGATAGAAGACAGATACAATCTTAATGACGATGGAGCACATCCATCGCTTTCAAATTCTATTGCATTCTCAGGAGTAAGATTTGGTGATCAGGATGGATTATATACACGCCGAACAATGAAGGTGAGTAATATAATCAAATGGTGTAACTCACATGGTAAGAGAGTAAAACTGTGGACTTGTTTTTGCGATAAGTCGTCACAATGTGGGGTCTGTCATAAGTGTGTTCGTACCCAACTTAATATCCTTTGTGCTGGTGAGAATCCAAAAAACTGGGGCTTTGAAAATTTTGATGAAAAGAAATTCTCACACTTCATGTATTGGTATAGATATTACGAAAAGAACCCTTGCTTTCTCTGGGATGTAGTTGATGCGATAGACACAAAACGTGGTTATGTGTGTTGCAATCACATGTTGCATTGGCTTAAGCGCATTGGCTACAAGGAGTATATGAAGAGAGCCAGGTCACGTATAGTGTGGCTTAATCGGTTTAGACGAATTATAAGGATTTTCTATGTTCACAAGTATCCCCATTATATGAAGCGGATATGTGAACGACTTGTTAAGTGCTTGAAGTCAGAGCGATAATCGAAGTCAGAGGTATAAGGAGAGATGGCATGAGCAAACATTATTACACTGATGAGAAAAATGCGCAGATTGTGATTGCGTTATTGAAGGCGCATGGAATACGGGACATGGTAATAAGTCCAGGCGCAACGAATGACGTATTTGTCTTGAGTGTACAGGGCGATCCTGATTTCAACTTGTATTCTGCCGTCGACGAACGTCATGCGGGATATCTTGCGTGTGGCATTGCACAGGAGAGCGGGAAGCCTGTTGTAATAAACTGCACAGGAGCGACTGCAAGTCGGAATTACATGTCGGCGCTAACGGAGGCGTACTACCGCAAACTCCCGATTCTTGCAATTACCTGCTCTCAGCATTCATCGCACATCGGTAATATGTACCCGCAGATGACGGACAGAATCCATCTGCCATCAGATATCGTGAACCTTTCCGTCCAGTGCCCCATACCTCATACGTACGAGGAGGTTCGCGACTGCGAATTGAAGGTCAATCGTGCAATTTTGGAACTTACGCATCGTGGCGGTGGCCCGGTTCACATAAACCTTGAAACGTCATTCAACGGGAATTACTCAGTCGAAACACTGCCAAAAGTGCGGAAGATTGGCAGGGTGATGGCGACGGATGCCGAATGGCCTTCAATTGATGTGGGGGCGAAGGTTCTTGTTTGGATAGGTTCGCACAAACCTTTCACGGAAAAAGGAATGGCGGCTTTGACATCTTTTGTGAAATCCAACAATGCCGTCGTCATAGGTGACATCACAAGCAATTATGACGGATCGATTCGTGCGTCTGAGCTGTGTTATCAGTATGGTTCAAAGAACAATCCGGATTTCGCCAAGCTTAAGCCGAATCTCATCATACATATTGGTGAAATCTCCGGTGATTATGCTACGTTCGGATGGCTCAAAAACACCGCTCCTGTATGGCGTGTCAGTGAAGACGGGCAATTGCGAGATTTTCTTTGTGGTCTTGCAATGGTCTTCGAAATGCCGGAAGAAACGTTTTTCTCTCATTATTCATATGAAAAATCCACAGTAGGAGACTATGCTGACTGTTGGAAGTCTAATACTGCTGAAGTCGCTGCGGTGAAGACGGATTTGTTTTTTTCTGCATTGTGGATTGCCCAAACACTTTCTCCCAAAATCCCAGAAGGAAGCAATTTGCATCTTGGGATTCTCAATCCGTTGCGTTGCTGGAACATGACTGGCGTAAATGTAACGCATGGTTTCTCTACTGTCGGAGGATTTGGAATTGACGGGGGAACGTCAGCCATGATCGGTACATCATTGGTTAACCCTTGTCGTCTTAATTTTGGCGTGTTTGGAGATTTGTCGTTCTTTTACGATTTGAACTCCATTGGCAATCGCTATGTTGGAAGAAATCTTCGAATACTTGTCATCAATAATGGTGAAGGTGGCGAATTTCTTGTGCCTGGAAATGTTTATGAAAATGCGAATTGTGGGGAGAGGGTTCATGACTTTATTTCTGCAAGGGGGCATTTTGGCGCGAAGTCAACCACTTTGTTGAAACATTTTGCGGAAGACCTCAGATTTAAGTATCTGTCAGCAGCGTCCAAGGAAGAGTTCTTGTCTGTATGTGAAGACTTTGTGAAACCAGAAATAGACAGGTCAATAATCTTTGAATGTTTTACTTCCGCAGAGGAAGACAGAAAAGCTCTTAATGCTGTGCGACACAAGGCCGTGTATGTACATGGAGATAACGGCGTTGTTTCGGGGTTGAAGTCCGTCGCAAGAGCGGTGTTGCCGACAGGAGTAAAAAATATGTTGAAAGCTGCCATAAAGGGATGATGTTATGATGGATTTCTTAAAACGAATTGTCAAAGGCATAACAGGAACTGTCAGAAATGCTCCTGCGCGGATTCCTGTATATGTCCCTGTGTTGCAAAGCGAACTTTTGAAGGGGCGTGCAGCATTGATTACTGGTGGCAGTTGTGGGATTGGTTATGCAATTGCAGAAGCATTTCTACAGGCGGGCGCCAAGGTGATAATCTCAGGACGAAATGAAGAAAAGTTAAAAGAGGCGGTTTCCAAATTGTCTTGTAAGGGATATGCTTCATGTATACAAATGGACAATACGAAGCCGGCTTCGTTTGCAGGGATTTTGTCAGATGTGGATGCTTTTGATATCCTTGTAAACAATGCTGGATATGTTGGTGGTGGTGTTTTCGGCAGCACTTCAGAATCAGAATATGACGCAGTACTTGATACGAATCTTAAGGGAGCCTACTTTCTTGCACAAGAAGTGGCATCTATTTGGAAAAGCAAAGGAGTGCGGGGTAATATCCTTAATATATGTTCTGCCTCCAGCCTTCGCCCAGGAACCTCGCCATACATTATTTCTAAATGGGGAATGCGGTCGCTCACGGTTGGGATGGCGAAGCAATTGATAAAACATGGCATTGTCGTGAATGGCCTTGCGCCAGGAGTCACTAATACGGAGCATTTTACTCATGGTGAAAAAAACATCGGGAAGCCAAGCAATCCGTCTGGACGTATGGTGACAAAAGAAGAAATTGCAAACATGTCTGTAATACTTGTCAGCCCACTCTGTCGGATGGTGGTGGGCGACATACTTTATATGACTGGTGGTGGTGCTATTATAACATTGGACGATTGATGTGAGAATTGCAATTTTAACTTTTCACCGCGCTTATAACTGTGGTGCCATGCTTCAGGCATGGGCACTCAAGACAGTGTTGGAGCGCATGGGTCACGTTGTAGAGTTTCCAATATGCAATCATGTAGGTGAGACGAGGCGTTGGTTGTATGATTGGGTGAACAAAGAAAAGCATGGCATTCAACTCATAAGATCATTGCTGGGGCGGACGTTTGTTAATGGTATGTCCATCCCGGCAGAAGATATATTGCGCTGGAGATATAGGAGATTCCGCAAGGCCAATTTTAATGAACGGATTTGTTTCCCCGAAGATTTGGGTAAGCATTATGACCTTGTTGTCGTAGGAAGCGATCAGGTGTGGAGCGAAAGACATTCGGACGGAGATGCTCCTGTGTTTTTTGCAGAGAACATTTTAGGCGATGTCCGCAAGATTGTATATGCGGCAAGCTATGGCGATAAACCATTGGATGATGCGTTGGTTAGCCGTGTTGTGGCTGCGGTGGAAAGATTCTCTGCCGTGTCTGTCAGAGAGCCAATGGCAAAACAGCAATTGGGGCAATACACGCGAAAGCAAATTGATACGACACTTGATCCGACGCTGCTATTGGATGGTAAGGATTACGAGGCAATAGCAACGAGCCCAAGATTTGTGCGTAAACCATATTTATTCATGTACACGCTTTCCACCGCTCCGTTTTTTGTCAATACGGCAAAAACATTGTCGGATAGACTGGGGGTAAGATGCATAATAACGCCATGTTACCAATATACGAGGTATGCAGCGCCAAAAGGGTTGACATATAGCATCTCACCTGATAGGCTTGTGGGATTGGCACGCGAAGCCAAATATGTCTTAGCAGGCTCTTTTCATGGAACGGTTATGGGGGTTATATTTAAAAAGCCATTTTTGTCGTTACGGGCATGCTGTGATAATTATGAGTCAAGACCTGCTGCGTTGTTGAATGTGATGGGTTGTAGTAATCGGCTTGTTAACCCAGAAACTTCGATAGATGCGATGGAAGCGTTGCTGAGGACAAATTTACCATCTACGGCATACGATAAACTATATGCGAAGCGCACGGAGTCTTTAGAATGGTTAAGAAGGGCAATCGGATAGTATGATAGCCTTTTCAATTGTAATTCCAATATATAATGTTGTGCCCTATCTGCGCGAGTGCTTGGATTCTGTCTTGGCGCAGACGTTCACCGATTGGGAAGCGATTTGCGTTGACGACGGTTCTACCGATGGTTCAGGCTCGATTCTCGATGAGTATGCTGTTTGTGATCGGCGCTTCCGCGTTATACACCAGACCAACGCTGGTGTCAGCGTGGCCCGAAATGTCGGCATGTTAAATGCGGTTGGCGGATACATTACATTTCTGGACGGAGATGATGTGTATGACAAGAATTGGTTGACTGAGGCGGCCAACATAATTGCAAAGACAGGTGCCGACGTTGTTCGCATGCGGTTTGTTAAGTTCCATGACAAATTGCCGACGGGAACATTGAGCAGTGGCTGTAAGATATATGATGGAGTCGAAGAGGTTAGGAAATGGGGGATTCGTGAATTTGCAGAGGGTGGTTATTCTTGTCTGGTTTTCATGAAGCGAGACAAGTTGTCTATGGCTGCTGGGTATGAGTTCCCTGATGAAGTGGATTTTATGGAGGACAATGTTTTCATGCTTCGCAACCTTCCTTCTTTTAGTAAGGCAGTGCAAAGTGAGTTCGCTGGATATTATTATCGCGTTAGATCAAATTCGGCTTCTCGTGGTTTGCTGACGGTTGAGTCTGTCGATAGGTTAATGAAAGAGTTTGCAGGGTTGTATGATAGATTCGGGTCTGACATTGCATCGGGCATTGCCAATATGCTACAGACTGTAGCTTTTTCATGGCGAGAGCGGGGCGAGAGAAAGCGCAGGGGCGCAGATAGAAGCGTGGCGATTATGTTTCAGCGGATGTTCGACGGCGGCTGTTTTGACACGAACCGTATCCCTTTTCGATGGCGACTTGGATTCGAAGCGATAATTCGCTTCCACAGCTTTTGCCTCATGGATGTCCTTTATGGGCTTCACCGGTTGTGGGGACGAGTCAGGATGGGCAAACAGCTCCCTTCGTGGGCATGATGTTTTGTTGTTATGCGCGGACATCCGCTGATTGAGAGTTTGGTGTAAGAAGTTTGTAAGTTGGGGAGTGGGGAGTTTGAACCACGAAATACACTAAATACACGAAAGAGAAAATCAACCCCTAGGATTATGTTGCACGGACATAATGTTTTTCGGCATAATATTCGATTCAAAGGCAGAAACGAAGATTAAACACCATTAAATTAATGGCGGTTAAATAATGAGGTTTTTGAGTATTGCCGTTTTTTTCCATAATCATCCCGGTCTATAACGTCGCGCCCTATCTGCGCGAGTGCCTGAATTCCGTCTTGTCGCAGACGTTCGCCGATTGGGAGGCGATCTGCGTTGACGATGGTTCGACCAACGGGTTCTGGCTCGATTCTTGATGAATATGCTACATGTGACTGGTGATTCCGTGTCATCCACCAGCTCAACGCCGGTGTTAGCGCGGACAGAAATGCCGGCATGTTAAATGCGGTTGGCGAATACATTACATTTCTGGACGGAGATGATGTGTATGATCCGGGCGTCAGGGGTCGGTCTGAACCACGAAATACACGAAAAGGGGAAGATCGAGAGTTAGATAATGGCGTAAAATCAGCGATTGACAAGTCGGATTTCGTTGTGATATAACTCTTGTGCAATGAAAAATTGAGTGAGGTAATGAGTTAGTGGGGAAGGGAGGATTTGAGTGGTGGGGACTTCAAGTGGGTTGCCAAGGCGGCGGATTTTACGGCGGAAGTGGAAAAACGGCGGCGTTTTTTACGGTTGCGCCGTAAAATCCGCCGTTGCGTTAGGGCGGCTGATATAGTATAATACGCACCATGGGCATAAAAAGAAAGTTGAAAGATGCCGAAGGCAGTTATTTCTTATTCGGTCCGCGTGGAACGGGCAAGACGACCTGGCTCGATGAAAATCTATCAGATGCCATTCGGATATCGCTGCTTGACGCTGCAACTAAGCGGGAGCTTCGATCTTATCCCGAACGACTGGAGAATTATATAGGCGGAGCAAAAGACAAGACGGTTGTTATTGACGAGGTGCAGCGCGCGCCTGAACTGTTGAGTGTCGTTCATCGCCTCATGGATGAAAAACGCGGGTTGAGGTTTGTGATGACTGGATCCAGTGCCCGCAAGCTCAAGCGAAACGCTTCTGCCGATTTGCTTGCCGGACGGGCTATAAAGAGGATGTGCCACCCGTTTCTGGCATCGGAGATGGGCGAAGCATTCCGGCTGGAGGAGGCTTTGCGACTTGGCATGATACCCTTGGTTCGCTATCCTGAAAGTGGTACAAGCGAAGATGTGCTCAAGACGTATCTCGATTTGTATCTTGAAGAGGAAATCACGACAGAGGGTGTGATTCGAAACCTTGACTCGTTCTCGAGGTTCTTGCAAGTGGCAAGCTTCTCGCACGGAAGCGTTCTGTCGGCAAGTTCCATTGCTCGTGAATCCGGCATAAAACGTTCCACGATCGACTCGTATTTTGACGTCTTGGAGGAAATGCTTGTCGCGTCCAGACTGCCGGTGTTCAACAAAAGAGCCAAGCGTCAGTTGATAGGGCACGACAAATTCTATTTTTTCGATACTGGAGTGTTTAGGTCGCTTCGTCCCAAAGGGCCACTGGACAATCCAAATGAGATTGACGGCGTGAGTCTTGAAGGCTTGGTTTATCAGCAGCTGAAAGCATGGAACGATTACCTTGTCGAGCCTAATTCACTGTATTTCTGGCGAACGAAGAACGGCGTCGAGGTTGATTTTGTCGTTTACGGCGAGAACACGTTTTTTGCGCTGGAAGTGAAGAACTCCTGCTATGCGGAGCGCAAAGATGCGCAGTCGCTCGAATCGTTCGTTTCCGATTATCCGGAAGCACAAGCATTGCTCCTCTACCGAGGGGGGCAGGTTCAGCAAGTTTCGCCGCATGTTAAGGTGATGCCCGTTGAAGAGTTCCTGCTGGGACTTGATCCTTCAAAACCTTTGCACTTTTGAGTGGAAGAGTGGGGGATTTTGAGCCGTGACGGGGAAATCTGCGCCGCGATTCCGTGCGTCGCTTCCGCCCGGTGGTTCGAGAATTGATTCACATGGCGCGGGAAAAAATGGTATAATACACAACAAGCGATGGACTTGCGAAAGGACGTGTTCGGGTCGTCGTATGAGGTATTCGGCTGCATACCCCACGGGCGCGGAGCGTCTTGTCAGTAGTCGGGGGTCAGGGGCCAGAGGATAGAGGTGGTTAAGACTTATAAAGAGTTAGTGGCTTGGCAAAAGGGGATGTCGCTTGTGAAAGCCGTCTATGCTTTAGTGAAACGGTTCCCAAAAGTTGAGCAATATCGACTTGTTGACCAGTTGACGCGTGCTGCAGTCAGTGTGCCATCTAACATTGCAGAGGGATTCGGTAGGGCTACCAACAAAGATTTCGCACACTTCCTGTCGCAGGCTCGAGGCTCGCTGTTTGAAGTAGAGACGCAGTTGTTGATAGCAAAGGATCTTGGATTTGTTGGTGATGTAACGTCAGAGCTTGAACTATCTTCCGAACTTGGGAAGATCCTAAATGGTCTCATACGTAAACTACTCCCTGTCCCCTAACTCCTGACTCCTGTCTCCTGACTCCTGCCCCCTAAAATGCCTTTCTTCTCCATCATCATCCCGGTCTACAATGTCGCGCCCTATCTGCGCGAGTGCTTGGACTCTGTCTTGGCGCAGTCATTTGCAGATTGGGAAGCGATCTGTGTCGATGACGGTTCGACTGATGATTCAGGCGCGATTCTAGATGAATATGCGGCGAAGGATCCGCGCTTTCATGTTATCCATCAGCAAAATGCAGGTGTCAGCGCCGCAAGAAACAAGGCGCTTGAAGTCGTTGCAGGGAAATGGTTTCTTTTTCTGGATGGTGATGATTTACTTTATAGCGATGCTCTGGAAGTTTTTATTCCATATATAAGATATGATGATGTTGATGGGATTCTTGTGCATCCATATACTTCTTCTTGGGATGGGAATGGTGTCCCACAACGAAATTGTGTTGTCGATGTTCTTGTGAAAGATGCTTCAAAGGAAGATTTATTCATAGGACCGTATGCGGCAAATGGTTTTTCATTTTCGCGTATTTATTCCACAAGAATATTTAGGCACTTACGTTTTAGGGAAGACATGTCCATGTCGGAAGATGTTTGTTTTTGGTTTGATGCTTTAAGCGTTACTGCGCGGTGGATGATATTGCGTGCGGAATATTATCTTTATCGTCAACGGGGCGATTCTGTGTGTGGGGAAAACGATCCACATAAATGCGGACAGATTCTGGAATCCGTTTTACATGCGCTTAATGTAATTGACAAACGGCTTGATGTTTCTAAATCTGCTGGAGCTAGATATTTGAGGCGTTTCCCGTCGTCTCCAAGATATTATATTGGTCTTGCCGTATGCAGATATAAAGAACTTACTGATGAGGAATGGGATGATTTGTCGAATAAAGTAAAAGCCATTGATGCTATATGTGGGCGATGGTCATTGGGTGTTTTTGTCAATTTATTAATGGCGTTTGCGGTAAATAGACGATTGCGTTTCGTGCTGCCAATATTGCTAAGAATGAGTAATTGCTATGATTGTCTGAGAATTCAAGTTGGTGGATTGTCACGAAAATTAGGTTTTATAAGAAGATGACAATTGCAATTATAATTGCAGGGGGAGTAGGTTCGCGCATGGGTGCGGATGTGCCGAAGCAGTTTGTGCAGGTGAACGGAAAACCGGTATTGTTCTATACATTGGAGGCATTTGAGCGACATCCGATGGTTGATGCAATTGAACTCGTATGCATTGATGGTTGGCAAGACACGGTGTGGGCGTATGCTCGAGAGTATGACATTTCGAAGTTAAAATGGATTGTAAAGGGTGGAGCGAGTGGTCAGGAGTCTATACGGAACGGTGTGTTTGGTCTTGAGGGCAAATGTGCTTCAGATGACATCGTGATTGTTCATGATGGGATTCGTCCTTTGGTTGATTCGGCGGTTCTCGATGATGTGATTCGGAAAGCAAGGCAGTTTGGGAATGGCGTTACATCAATGCCATACAATGAGCAGATATTCCTTGTGGATGCGGAGCGGCCTGATACGACGGTGAAGTACATACCACGAGAGACATTACGTCGTGTTGCCACTCCGCAGGCCTTTCGGTTTGGATTGCTGGATGAAAAATACCATGAGGCATTCGAGAAGAAGATTGGAATATACGGCTCGTCCTATACGAACACGATGATGGCGGAACTGGGGGTGCGATTGTATTTCGCGGCGGGTTCGGATCGAAATATTAAACTGACAACGCCAGGAGACATTGAGATATTCAAGGCGATGATTCAAGGGAACGGTTGAGCAATTGAATTATACTGAGCATACGGAAGCGAAAACATGAAGAGACTGTTGGAGATATCTGAATATGTTGAGGATGTGAAGCGTGTCGCATCTTTCGATTTGCCGTGGGAGAAACTACGTGATAAGACAATTCTCATAACGGGTGGCACGGGTCTTATCGGAAGCTTTTTGGTCGATGTGTTAAATGCTGCAAGACTTGATTGCAAGGTATTGTTATTTGGTCGGTCAGAAGAAAGGGCGAAAACTCGTTTCGCTGAATACTGGGATAAGGGGTGGATTCATTTTGTGAAGTGGGATTCGAGTGAGGGGTTTGAGAGGTTTGACGAGTTTGAAGAGTTTGAGAAGTTCGATTATATGTTGCACCTTGCCAGCAATACACATCCAGTGGCGTACGCAACGGATCCGATTGGCACGATAACGACGAATGTTATTGCGCTCAATAATCTGCTGGCGTTGGCGGCGGAGAAGTGTGCGACGAGGTTCTTGTTCGCATCTTCAAATGAAATTTACGGAGAGAATCGGGGGGATGTGGAGCTGTTTGATGAGAAGTACTGTGGTTACATAGATTGCAACACGTTGCGGGCAGGGTATCCAGAGTCAAAGCGTTGTGGCGAAGCATTATGTCAGGCGTACATAAGGCAAAAGAACTTGGATTGCGTCATTGCGCGTTTGACTCGCACTTATGGACCAACGATTCTGTCGACTGACACCAAGGCCATTAGCCAGTTCTTCAACAACGCACTCAAAGACGAAGACATTGTCTTGAAGAGCGAAGGGAAGCAATATTATTCTTATCAATATGTTGTAGATTCGGTGTCGGGCCTCATGACTGTGTTGCTTAAGGGTGACTGCGGTGCTGCGTACAATATCGCCGATGAATCCAGCGACATTACGCTTCGCGATCTTGCCGCGTTGATCGCCAAGCAAGCTGGGCGCAAGGTTGTGTTTGATCTGCCTGATGCGGTTGAAGCTGCAGGTTTCAGCAAGGCTACAAAGGCTAGGCTGGATGGTGCTCGGTTGCGTGCGCTTGGCTGGTTGCCATCATATGACATTAAAAGCGGTGTGATGCGAAATTATTGTGTGCTTAAGAAATCTCGGGCATGAAAGAGTATAATTTGCGACCGCTCTGGGACGAATTGTTGAAGGTCTACAAGGTCTTTGCTGCCATATGCGACAAGCATCATTTGCGGTATTATGCTTGTGGCGGCACTGCGCTGGGGGCGGTGCGGCACAAGGGGTTTATCCCATGGGACGATGATGTCGACATGTTTATGCCGCGTTGTGACTATGCAAGGTTTGTTGAGATTGTGCAGGCGGAATTGCCGGAAGGTTTTTCTTGGCAGTCGATTGAGAATGATCCAGACTACAAGTTGCCATTTGGAAAGGTTTGGAATAACGATAAGATTATGGTGAATGAAGTCCGACGGGAATCCAATCTATTGCTTGAGCAAGGTGTTTATATTGATATTCTTCCTTTGGATGGGATTCCAAAGGATCGCTTCCGTCTTTTTTTATGGCTTGCATGGCGCTCAATTTGGCGCCATCTGCCTCGTTTCTTAACTGACAATCAAGGAGCGAGACTCAGACATCAGCGTTTTCGGTCAGCCATTGACTTTGATAGCGCGGAGCGGGTAGAAGACTCCAAGGAGAGTGCAGAAAGGTTAAAGAGAACCGCATGGACGGCCAAGACATTTGGCGAGCCGGTCTGGATGGAATTTGATTCTGTCAAGGTGCCTTTGCCACACGACTGGGATGAATACCTGCGCGGTATGATAGGTTCAGACTACATGACGCCGCCGCCGCCGGAAAAGCGCGTGCCAGGGCATCGGTAGATTGTTGTAAGGATGGTTATAAATGAAGCGATTTGAGTGCCAGATTTTGGTGACCCGACCATATCTTCCGCCGCTTGACGAGTTTAAGAATGGGCTGGAGGAGGTCTGGTCGAATCAATGGCTTACGAATAATGGGCCGATGTTGCAAAGGTTCCAGAAGGAATTGTCGCGGTATCTTGGCGTTCCGGAGACGAATATTGCGTTATTCAACAACGGAACGCTTGCGTTGGAATTAGGATATTACGTGATGGGTCTTGCTGGCGGTGAAGTCATCACTACGCCGTTTACCTTTGTCGCGACGAGCCATGCGCTTATGCGGATTGGCGCGAGGCCGGTATTTGCCGATATTGATCCTGAAACGATGTGCCTTGATCCTGCGAAGGCCGAAAAGCTGATAACGCCGCGCACCAAGGCGATTGTGCCCGTGCATGTGTACGGGAACGTTTGCGACGTTGAGGGGTTTGAGCGATTGGGAGAGAAGTACGGCGTGAAGATCATTTATGATGCCGCGCATGCGTTTGGGGTGTTTAGCCGTGTAGAACGTGTAGATCGTGTAGAAAAGAAGAGCATAGGGTTTTGTGGGGACATGAGCATGTTCAGCTTTCATCCCACGAAGTTGTTTCATTCGTGCGAGGGCGGGTTGTTGGTATTCAAGGACGCGGCGGTTCGGGAAAAGCTTTATGAGCTTCGCAACTTTGCGATTCGAAGTGAAACAGAATGTGTTGACGTAGGAACGAATGCCAAGATGAATGAGCTTCAGGCGTTGATGGGCATTTGTTGCCTTAGAAAGATGCCTGAATTGCTTGAGTATCGTCAGAAGATTTACGAGGCATATGAAGAGGTGTTCGCGGATTGCGAAGATGTGAAGCTTGTGCCGCACTCGCAGAACAAGGCGTATGTTCCTGTTTTGTTTAAGAGTTTTGCAATTCGTGAGCGGGTGTATGCTGAGTTGAAGACGTGCAACGTGTTCTCGCGGCGGTATTTCTATCCGCTCTTGACTGATTTTGCGCCGTATGCGTATGGAAATGGGAGTTGCCCTATCGCTGAAGACTTGGCTTCCCGAGTGCTGACATTGCCGACATACTACGGATTGCCGCTGGATGATGTGAAGGCGATAGCGGAGAATGTAAAGGAGATGGTGAAATGAATGTTCTCCTTTCAGCTGTGGGGCGTCGTGCCTACCTCGTTGAGTATTTTAAGGATGTGGTACGGCCTTTGGGCGGGAGAGTTTATGCGACTAATACGACGCCAGATGCTACGGGTTTCTTGGCGGCGGACGAGTCAAGGATTGTTCCCCCGAGTGCCACGAAAGAGTATGTGGATGTAATGGTCGCATTGTGTAAAGAGTGGGATGTGCGATTATTGTTTTCGCTTCATGATTGGGATGCGCCTGTGCTTGCAAGGGCTAAAGATCGATTTCTTGCCGTGGGCACAATTCCTGTGATGGGGTCTCCTGAACTTTTGTCCATATGTCTTGACAAATATATGACTGTTAAGTCAATGGAGAATATAGGCGTTAGATGTCCCAAGACTGTTCTTTCAATGGAAGCCGCATTGGCGCAGATTCCATTCCCTATGATTGTAAAGCCCCGTTGGGGGCAGGGGTCGCTTGGTCTTTTTAAAGTAGACGACCACGATGAATTGGAGTCGGCAGTGATGCTTGCAGAGAAAAGCGCAAGGAATTTCGCGGCAGTGTGTCCGGAAATCGATGTTGCGCAACCTCAGATCGTGATACAGGAACATGTTTCGGCATCGGAATATGGATGCGACATAGTAAACGATCTTGCGGGTAGATTTCACAACGCATTTATCAAGCGCAAGTTTGCGATGCGTTCTGGCGAAACAGACGCGGCAGAGAGTGTGGAATGTCCAGCTATACAAAAAGCAGCCAGACGAATTGCCGAATGGTCGTGCCACCTTGGATGCATGGATTCGGATTGGTTTGTTCCAAAAGACGGCGATCCGATTTTAATTGAACTTAATCCACGTTTTGGCGGCGGGTATCCTTTTTCACATTGTGCGGGTGTAGATGTCCCGTTGGCGTGCATCAACTGGGCTATGGGAAAAGATAATGAGGACTGGTGCAAGAACTTTAGAGTTGGCGTGCGGGCATTCAAAGACATTTCGATGTTTGTTAAAACGGATTGACATCGTTGTTCATGGGCGGTAGTTAGTTGTCAAGTGAAAAGGAATTATTATGGATAATCCAAAGACTCCGTATTTCTTGGTGGATGAGGCACGAATAGTTGTCTCAATTCAGAGTATTAGATCTTCTTTGGACAGGTATTGGCCGAATAATGCAATATCGTATAGTGTGAAAACCAATAGCATTCCTTGTGTGTTAAAAGTTATTTCTAAATTGGATGTATGGGCAGAAGTCGTATCAGATGCAGAGTATGTATTAGCGCAGGAATGTGGATTTAGTGCCAGACAATCAATTTGCAATGGTCCGATCAAATCAGATAGCTTTCTCAAAAGTGCGATAGAGAGTGGGGCTCTGATAAATGTTGATTCCGTTGCAGAGGTGATAAGGGTAATGCAAATAGCTGCAGGACAGTATGTTAAGTTAGGAGTGAGGTTAAATGCCAATGATGCAATCGATTCTAGTGATATGATGTGTGGAGATGGAGGTAGTCGGTTCGGTGTGTCGGAAAGAGATGGCGAATTGCGCTGTTTGTTGGATTTGGTGGCTGAGAATAAGAACATTAGTGTTTCAGGCATTCATCTTCATTGCAATACTAAGGGACGACGAAAGGAAAATTATGCGCGCTTGGTAGAATACTTCTCCAAGATTGTTCATCAATATGACATTAAAAGTATAGATGTCTTCGATATCGGTGGCAGTTTCGGTCACGATTTTGACAAGCAAGGCAATATGTTTGGATTATGGCCATCTTGGGATGACTATTTCTCCACAATAGCGAATGAACTTTCTAAAAATGGCTTTTCCTCTCGTGCTCTCAAGCTTATTATCGAGCCAGGATCGTCATTGATATCTGATGCTATGGATTATTATACGACTTGCTTGTCTAGAAAAACTATATTTGGGAAGACGTGGATGCAGATAGATGGGTCAAGAATACATATTGATCCTCATTTTACCCGTAAATCATTTTTAGGCACCATAGAGTGCATTGCGAATTTGCCTGTGCAAAAAGAAAGAAGTCAGTATTTCTGTTCTGTTCTGTCGGGGAATACATGCCTTGAGAAGGATAGAATTTATGTAGATGGCCATCCATTGGAATGCTCTCCTGGAGACAAATTAAGGTTCAAAAGAGTTGGCGCGTATACTTACGGTCTTTCACCTTGCATGTTTATCACTCCGCCGCCAGAAATATGGTTTATGGCGAAGGTTGGTGAAATGACGAGAGAGAGGATGCCGCAATGGATAGGTAAAATGCATTGAATAGGAGGACATCTGCACAGTTTGTGAGTTTGCAGTGCTTCTTGCTCTTTGGTTATGGCGACCATTTTGGAGCGGAGATTTGCGGTATGACGCTTAAAGAAGAGTTTGCTGTTTTACGCGGTAGTTCCATAGAATCAATTTATTGTGATTCAATTGATATTCCATGCATTGAGACATCGGATGTCGAGAGACTTTGCAAACATCCAGTTGTCTCGGTCCATATGATCACCTATAATCATGAGCCATACATCAGGCAGGCGATAGAAGGGGTTATGATGCAGAAGACGGACTTTGAGTTTGAACTTGTCATTGGAGAAGATGCATCACAAGATAAGACTCGTGAGATTTGCTTTGAGTATCAGCGCCGATACTCAGGACGGATTCGTGTTCTGTGGTCCGAGGAGAATGTTTTTGCCATAGCCGGGAATGAAACTCGTGTCACAGCTGCGTGCAGAGGCGAGTATATCGCTTTTTGCGAGGGCGATGATTATTGGACAGATCCTTACAAATTGCAAAAACAAGTTGCTGTCATGCGAAAGCACCCCAATGTGGGTCTTTGTTTCTGTAATGCTGATGTGAAAAATGAGAAGACCGGAGTTTTTTATCCTTGGAGTTGCGGACTTGTCTTCCCGCATGGTGAGATTAGCGGATTGAAATTTGCCTTAATGCATATCTTTGGGTCAAATCCTTTGACGGCTGGTAATGATTGTAATACTTTGATGACTGCTTCGGTTCTTTTGCGTCGGGAGTTGCTTTTGGAGGCAAAGCGGCGGTTTGAGGTGTTTACATGGAATCTTTTGCTTTCTGATACGACTACATGGTTGGGCCTTGCATTTCTCTCTGATGTATATTTCCTGCAAGACAAAGTCTCTGTCTATCGTCGAAACGAAGGTGGTCTTACTTGGCATTCGATAGGGCCTGTATGTCGTGATGCGATGCTCGTGCGGACTTTCTTTGTCCTAAAGGGGTTGAACCTATCGTTGCGCGATGTCAGTGCAAGTTTTTGCGACAACATCATTCGCACCTACTATGCGCAGCAGATTGGGAAATCGAGGAAGGAGTGCCGCCGGAATCTTGATGTGTTGATGTCGTCGGAACATTTTGCGTTTGTTTTCAAGAGGCGGAGGAGTTTCCCGATTGTTTTTGCGCTAAGGCGGGGATGGGTTTCGGCCGGATGGCTAAATTTCTTTGGACGTCTTTATAATCGTGTTTTCAAAAGTTTTTCAATTCCCAAGAAGCTGCAAGAAATATGTGAGGGTACCCATGCATGAACGTTGGTAAAGATATTTCTACCAAGTTCGCCAACATGGGGTTTGTGTGCGTCTGTCTTGTCGTGCTCATGCATGTGCATTGTCCATGGGAAGGCGGCGGAATCAATCAGTTGGCGGTTCCGTTCTTCTTCGCCATGTCAGGCTATTTCCTTGCCACGCATGTTGATGAAAGGGGATGGTATGCGCGGGCGTTGTCGAAGAGAGTCCGCACATTGCTTGTTCCACTCTTTGCATGGTGTGTGATTTGGATGTTATTTACAATCCCTATTGCGCTGATACTTAACGTTCGTGCAGGTCGTGACTTGTCTGTCAATATTCTGACTGGATGGGGAATGCTTAGGTATCTGGCATTGGATGTTACGAGGACTCCTGCGTTGGGTCCTCTTTGGTATGTTCGGTGTCTGCTTTTCTTTGTTATTGTTTCGCCGGCGATTGTTTGGCTGATACGGAGAAGTGGATTTTTCGTATTGATGGTGCTTGGTTGCGTGTATTATGCCTATTCTGCAATGGGGACGAATTTCTCGTTCTTGTCTTATGGCTTTTCTTTGGAAGGCGTTTTCTGTTTCTCGGCGGGGTTGTTTCTTAGAATGAAGCAAGTGTCGTTGAATCTCAATCCGATTGTTGGAGTCCCTTTATTTGGTGCAGGCCTTCTTGCATATTACATAGGATGGACGGAGTTGTCGATTGTACTGATGATTGTAGGACTGTGGGGTTTGATGCCAGCGAGAAGGTTCCCAATGTTTCTTGTCGCCAATACATTTCCGATTTACCTGATGCATATGTTTGTTTTACTCCTTTTCGGAAATGGGAAAATAGCTTCGCCGTTGTTGGCAATAGGAGTTGGCATAATCGTAGTAATCGTATCGGTTGTCATGGCGGAGGCAATTCGCAGACTTGCTCCAGGTTTCTCTGTGATTCTATGGGGGGGGCGATAAACGATGGAAAAGGGCGAAAGTTCTATGAAGAAGTTATTCTCACGACAATTTCAGAAGACGAAGGCGATTGCCGACAGTCTGTCGGTCAATGTGCCGAAATTTCGAGGTCTTCGTCATCTTGTTTCTACACTTCGGTATTCGATAGATGGTTTCTGCGCTTGTTTTAGAAATGAAATAGCTTTTAGGCAGGAACTTTTGCTTGGAGCATTTACGCTTGTTGCTGTTATTGTTTTGCCAATTCCGATTCTTGTGCGAATGTACCTGACGGCAATTTGGGTTGTTCTTGTATGCGTTGAATTGATCAATACTGCGATCGAAGCTATTGTTGATATGATTTCTCCTGATTGGAACGCCACTGCAAAACTCGCAAAAGACCTTGGCAGTGCGGCAGTCTTTAGCATATTGACGCTTTTCATAGGAAGTTGGGTAGTGGTTGTTATTCAGTTGTTTAGGGAATTGATTTAGGAATCAAAATGATGAAGCGGATCCCATCTTTCTCCCTTTTTGCTCTTTCGATTGTCATCTTCGTGTTGATGACGGCTGATGTGTATTCCCGCTTTGGTGGGATTTCTGCTTTGGGTTGGAAGCAATGTGTCGTTTGGTGGGCGTTCCTTTTAGCGCCGGCATTTGTCCTTGGGCGCTTCTCGCGGTTTTTCTATGTCCTTGTCCTCTTCTACATTTTTCTTGTCACTGCGGTCAGTATGTACATTAGATGTGTGTTCTCGATGTCAATTGGTGGCGATTGGCTGTTAATTGTGATGAATTCGAACAAATCGGAAATACTGAATTTCTTGAGTGGGATGATGTGCGTTAGATCGTTTCTTGTACTAACAGCGGTTCTTTGCTTGCTGCTGGGTGTATGTCTGCTTGCATGGAAGACGCGATATCCGCGTTGTTCTAAATTGTCCTCATCAATTGCCATTGCACTAATTGTACCTGTCGTTCTATTGGATGTTATCCATGTGCAATGGCGGAATGGCCTTTTTTATATGAATTTTACGAACGTCATTAGACAGACTAAGCGCAGTCATGACTCGTTTGCCGGGTTAATACGGGCTGTCAACCATCCAAACCTGCCTGATCAATTGCCGCTGTCGCTAAACGGCGATAATCCACCGCTTGGGGTGATAATTATAGGCGAATCAGCTACGCGGAATCACTGGAGCCTTTATGGCTATAAAGCACGAGATACGACGCCGTGTTTGAACTCCATCTCAAACGAGATTTATGTGTTTAAGGATGTAGTTGGGTGTTGGTCTGCAACCGCAGATGCCTGTAGGTATCTTCTGACCGATACGCTAATTGAGGATGAGCGCTTGGCAAGTTGCACGCTGCCAGATGTTTATCGCCGTGCTGGATATGATTGCGTATTCTACACGATGTCGCCAGAACCTGGAACAGGATATTATGATGTGCTGGATGCGTTGTTTCGCACCTGCAGCACGAATGTTTATCTGAACACGCGTGATATCTTGCATCCTGTACTAGACGATGCTTTGCTTCAGCATTTTAAACTGGAGGTAGAGTCGCGGCGCGATGAATCGCATCCGTCCATTCTTTTCTTTCAGCTTGGCGGATGCCATTATCCATATGATCGTTGGTATCCTGCGGACGAGAATGTCTTTGGCGCCGGGCCGTCTGACAGTGTGATCCACTATGACAACGCTGTTCGCTTCGACGACAGGATAATCGGAGAAATGATGCAGATTATAAGGCGTGAGAACCGACCGGTTTTCGTGTTTTATATTTCTGATCATGGAGAGACTCCAGATTCTTTGCATTGGCGTAATTTCCCTGATCGTGATCTTTGGGAGCTTCCAATGTTTATTTGGTATTCACCGCAGTATGCAAAATGTTATCCGGATATTGTAGCGCAAACGGCGGCGGCGGTGAATCTTCCGTTGCAAAGCGACCAACTCTTCTTCGGCCTTGTATCGATGGCACGGGTCGCAAGCACTGACATACCAAGTTATGCGAAAAGCAAAGACTTTCTTTCGCGCGAGTTTAAGATACGTGAAAAGCGCCTGGTCCTTAAGAAGAAATATGTCTATCGGAAAGATGGAGGAAGAGAGTTAAAATGACTGCCTTGCAGCCGATGGACGAGACTTTTCACATTGCCGTTTCCTGTAACGAGTGTTATGTCCCCGGTGCGCTGGTAGCGCTGGCAGGCGTGGCGGTCAATGCCAGGCCGGAAATGTTCCTTGCCTTTCATGTTTTTACTGAAAGTGTAAAGGCTGAATCGATTGATTTTATGAGTAGCACATTGAAGCGGCTGCATGCGAACAGCGAGTTTTGTCAGCATGTTTGTGGCGAGGATTTGCTTGCCGGCCTTCCTTATTGGGCAGGATCCCGCATGGCGGCGGTGCGATGCCACTACGCAACTTTAATGCCAGATGTTGATTGGTGCCTTTACCTTGACTGCGATGTGCTTTATCTTGCCAGCGTGGAGGAGCATTTCTCATATCGCGACGAGAGCGTATATGCGTGTGTCGTCCAGGAAGAATCTGCAAGGACGAGGAGATCGGAGCGCTTGTGGATTCGCGACAATTGTGGCGTAGAGATACCAGATGACAGGTATTTTAATTCGGGCGTGGTGCTTTTCAACTTCAAGAAGATGCGCGAGGACGAAGTCCCTGAAAGGCTGATGCGGTTTTTCAAAGACCATCCTAAAGTGCCAAGTCCGGACCAAGACGCTTTGAATGCGACGTTCGGAGGGAAGGTAAGGATGATACCTCCGAAATTTGATCGGTTGCAAGTGTTCTTAAATGACGACAAGATGAACGAGAGGCCCGTTGTTCACTACGTATGCGGGAATCCGTGGTTGCCGAAGTCTGGAGTTGTGGCAAACAATCGGTTTCGGATGTGGCATCGCTTTGCAGACAAATATGTATGGATGAGAAAAGGGGAAAGTTGTCGACAATGTTTCTCAAAGAAATTGCTTGTGCTAAAATTTGCCTTTTACTGGGTTCTTAAAACACCAATAGTCGGTAGATTGCTTGCGCTTATTATGCAGTTGATAGGGAAGACAAGCAGTGCAAGATCATGGCAATCCAATCAAGTGGGATGTGATTTGTCATCGAGAGTTGTGCTGAGGACGATATGAATGTTTATGTCATAAACATGGATAGGGATCGCGACCGAATGCAGGCCATCGGTCAGCAGTTAGAAAGACTTCAGGTTCCGTATAATAGGTTCAGGGCTGTTGATGCCAAGAGGCTTGATAAATCAGAATTAAAGGGAGCAGTTAATGGTTTTCGCTGGTGGTGTGCGCTTGGTCGCCCCATTCGCATTGGCGAGATAGGTTGCGCCATGAGTCATTATGCAATATACAGACAGATGGAGACCCCGGTTTGCATTTTGGAGGATGATGTGATTCTGGCTGATGATTTTTCTTCTGTACTTGAGCGCGTTGAGGAATGGTTAGATTGTTCTCGCCCGCAAGTCGTATTGCTCAGCAATCACTCGTCGAAAGTGAATCAAAACGCCGGCATTTTCCCAGCAGTATCTGACATGTATGCGGAGGGGTACGTTATTACGCCATTGGCTGCGCGCAGGTTGGTCGGTGTAAACTGGCCTATGCAACGGCCATGCGATCATTGGGGGGCGTGGGCAAGAAGGGGACTCATAGAGCTTTATCATTCTTTCCCCACCGTATGTTCGCAGGATCAGTCTCGGTATGCGAGCGGCACGGTGGATAAAGGTTGCTTCAAGGTGTCGGAACTGAGCAAGGTCCGCTGGCTGTTGCACAAGGGCTTGCGCCTTGTCGGAAAAACTCTTGATAAAATATTGCCGCTATGATTTGCTTTACGTGGTGGGGGCTGACGCAGTACGCTGCGCGGGTGATCGAGGCTTTTAATAAGGTCTCGAAGGAGCCTGTCTGCGTGGTTGCAACTCGTCCGCATAGTTCCCCCGTAGAGGGCATGGAGCAGATTCTCACATGCCCGCTTGTATGGGTTAAAGAGGGCGATGTTGAGTTCGCGACAAGGCTGCCAGAGGTCCCGCGAGTTTTATTCGTATCAAATTGGAATCTTCCGTGTTGGAAGTATCTTGAGCTCGTTGTGAAAAACAATGGCGGCAAGACGGTTGCCATGATTGATACTAATTATAGATGCTTTGGCGTTGGGAACGGGCGGCTTAAAGCTTTCTTGAAGCAGTATGCTTGGATTCTTCGCTTTAGACTATTTGTCAGTCATCGGTTTAACAGTTTCTTTGTGGTTGGTACGAGTGGACGAAAACTCATGCGCCATTGCGGGGTGCCAGAGAATCGTGTGTTCCACGGTCTTTATGGTGCGGATAGCTCGCTATTTTACGATGGCGCATCGTTGTCGCAACGTCCGAAGCGTATAATATATGTTGGACAGTTCATCAACCGCAAGAATGTACGGCGTATGATATTGGCGTTCCTTCAAGCGAAAAAGGTGGCTGGAGATGTGGCAAATGAGTGGCACCTTGATTTGTATGGTGCTGGAGCATTTGCTGATGAGTTGTCTCGAATGATTTCGCAAGCCGGAGATTGCTCGGTAGCGATGCATCCTTTTTGCCAGCCAGAACGCCTTGCCGTTGAATACAGGCGTTCTCGTGTGTTTTGCCTGCCGAGTCTTGAAGAGCATTGGGGGGTTGTCGTGCATGAGGCGGCACTCTCTGGGTGTGCCTTGCTTTTGGCAAAAGGCGTCGGCGCCGGTGAAGATTTTCTCGGGAAGGATAATGGGATATTGTTTGATCCTTTTTCTGTCGATGCGATGTCGCAGGCCATGTTGCAGATTATGCGATGGAGTGATGAGCAGTGGTGTCATGCCCATGAAGAGTCAGTTCGCTTGGCGTCCAGTTTTGGATTGGAGCGATTTGTTCGGTCGGCCATCAAGATTTGTGCCGATGCTACAGTGCCTTGAGTATGTTTCGTAGGGTAATTTATCAGGCAAAGTGGCGCTTGCATCATCCGACGGCGTTCGCACGGTTTGCCGATATTATGGCGAATCTCGAGAAGTCGTCTGGCCAGCTTGCTGCCGAACAGGAAGTGGCACGGCAGAGAATAGTTCGCCATGCGATGGCCCATACTGTTTTTTACAGGGAGAAATATACGGACGCGGGCTTTGGGTTGTCCGACATCGGCAGACAGGGGTGGTTCGAGAAGTTGCCGATAGTGACTAAGAATGACCTTCGCGAACGCTTCGCCGATTTCGTCGATACAGATCGGCGGCAGTTCTTGGCTGTCTCGACTACCGGCGGTTCTACGGGTGTGCCCACCAAGACAGGCTACGACAGGCGCATTCCCGAAGAAGTTTATTCATGGCGGCTCCAGTCGTGCTACGGCGTCCATCCTTGGGACGACCATGCATACGTGTGGCGGGATACGCGGCGTTCGAAGTGGGCGAAGTTGAAGAATGCCGCCGCATGGTGGCCGACGCGCCACCTGAAACTCGATGCCACGTTGCTGAGCGACGCTGCGATGGATGAATTTATTGAGAAGTTCAATCGTCTGAAGCCTTGCCTGCTGCAGGGATATGTGGGCGCAGTTTCGCAGCTTGCGGAATATATGCTCAAGTCAGGCAAGGCCATTGCCTTGTCACCGAAAGTCGTATGGACCACCTCGGCCCCTCTGTCGGAAGTTCAGAGACGCCTGATTGAGACGGCTTTTGGCGCTCCGGTGTGCGATGAGTACGGTAGCTGCGAGTGCCGCTGGATAGCCTTTCAGCGGCCTGGGCATGAAGGATTGCGCGTCAATACGGAGCATGTGCATATAGAGTTTTTGCCAGACCAGGGCGGAGATGGGCATGGATATGGTCGGACGCTTTTGACCAATCTTGAAGATACGGTTTTTCCATTGATCCGCTACGAGAACGGCGACCGTGGCCGTTGGCTTGACTATCCCTACATTGATTCGGTAAAGGGACGGGAAGTGGAGTCGTTTGTCCTCACGTCGGGGAAAGTGGTCAACGGCGAATACCTCACAACGATCTTCGACGAGTCGCCGGATTTGGTGTATGGCTTTAGGGCCGTACAGCATGCGGATCTTAGCATAACGATCGAGTACATTCCGGCGAAGGATGAGGGCAAGGTGCTGGAAGTCCTGCAGAAATTCGCGGACAAGATCGAAGGCGACGCCGTCGTTGACTTCAAACGCGTCGACCAAATCTCGCATGACAGAGGCAAGCTTCGCTTTGTAGTGCGGGAAGTGAAAGGTTGAGAGGTTCGAGAGGTTTGGGCGGTTTGAGAAGTTCGAAAGTTCGAGAGTTTGAAAGTTTGAGAGTATGGCAACAATAAAACGATTCACCGATATCGTTGCGTGGCAAAAGAGCCGCGAGATGGTAAAGCGGATTTACGAGTTGACTCGGCGTGAGCCATTCTCCAGAGATTGGGGATTGAAGGATCAGATACAGCGAGCTTCAGTAAGCATATGCAGCAACATCGCTGAAGGATTTGAACGGAGCGGGGACAAGGAGTTCGTGAATTTTCTCTGGATTGCAAAAGGATCAGTAGGGGAAGTAGCCTCCCAATTGTACAATGCAAAGGATTGCGGGTACGTTGATGAAGAAGACTTCATTTCGTTGCAAGAAGATCTGAAGTTGTTGAGTGCAATGCTTTATAGCTTAATTCGGTCAATGAAAACTTCATCCTTGAAAGGTGAGCGATATAAGTAACCTTCAAACTTTCAAACTTTCAAACCTTCAAACTTTCAAACTTTCAAACCTTCAAACTCTCAAACTTTCAAACCTTCAAACTCTCAAACTTTCAAACCTTTCGAACCTTCAAACCTCCCAAACTTTCCACCCTCCCATGTTCTCACACCTTTACGATCGCAAGTATCTTTTTAAATGCCTTTTGTCTATGGCGTTTCTTTTTGGCCTTATGAAGGCGACGGGCGGGTCGGGCTTTGTAATCGTTATCCCAATGGTTTTTTATGGATTGCTGTCCCGCAAGACGGAGTCGCTTTTCTTCTGGCTTCTGATGTCAGTATGTGCAATTATAGCTAATGGTTATGTGATCCCTAAAAATGCGGTGTTTGCCTGGTCGCAGCGTGGTCTGATGTTGAGTTTAGGTGTTTGTATGGCCTTGAATGTAATGGCATACCCTAAGCATGCCGTCATGAAACCATATCTTGGAATTATATTCTATATTGTATTTATGTTTTTCTCTTCTGCACAGGGGTGGTGCCCGCCTATTTCCTTCTTGAAGTTGATTTTGTTCACCGTTATTTATTTCTCTTATTTTGGGGTGGCGAATCAGGTTGGCATTAATCCAACTGTTTCGAGCAAACATGTGCGCAGTGTAATGCTAGCGGTCTCTCTCCTTTTTGTGGTAGGATCGATCTTGCTTGTTCCGTTCCCAGGCTTGTCGCAGATGAAGCATGACGACTTTGTTGACAGTCCTCTTGCAACAAGCCTTTTTATGGGAATGACCAACCATTCTCAGTGCCTTGGGCCGGTTGTATCGTCGATCTCAATTGTGGTCTTTGCTGATCTTCTATTTTCTGTTAGGAAATGGGATCCCCTTTATCTTTTCATCTTGTTTTGTTGCCCCTATCTTATCTACAAGACATCGAGTCGAACGGGCATGGGTGCCTATGTGCTTGGCATGATGTTTGTGGCGTATATTTTCATGCGTGCGCGGGGTGTAGGGTCGCGATGGAAATCGCGAGCCTTGACGACGGTAATGATATTTTCATGTGGATTGATTCTTGTTTTAGCATGTTTGCCAAGGGTCCAGAAATCGGCACTGCGATTTCTGTTGAAGACGACCAGCGAAAGCCCGTCTGCCGTAACAGCAGAAGCGGTGATGAGTACGCGGCAGGCACTTATCGACAGGTCACTTTACTATTTCCGAAAGAAACCTCTCTTGGGGAATGGTTTTCAAGTGTCGGAAGAGATGTCTAGCCTGAAGTTAAAGGGCGTTGCTTCTGTTTTGTCAGCTCCGATTGAGAAAGGCGTATGGGTTTCAGCAGTGTTGGAGGAAGGAGGCATCATAGGATGGTTGCTTTTTGTTTGGTTTCTTGTGGTCTGTATCATCACGTCAATCAAGCGACGAGCCTATATTGGAGCGTCATGCCTTTTTCTGAGCATGCTTACAAATCTTGGAGAATTCACGTTCTTCTCTATGTCATACACTGGTGGTTTCACATGGGCGATGGTTTTTGTAGGCCTTGCGCTTGACATTAGGAAAATGAAGGATGAGAATGCGGCCATCCAGCGTGAAATGATGATGCGTGAGATGCGAATGCAGCAAGGAGGGGTCGGCAGGTGAAGGTCCTGCACGTCATCTCATCTATTCATCGTTCGTCCGGCGGGCCGTCAAGGTCGGTTCAGGGACTGGCGGCCGCAGAGTGCCGCGCAGGCGTAGATGCCGGAATCTTCACGTTCCGGCATGGCGACAAGCCGTGGGTGGACGGCATTTCGTTCGTTCATTCAGGGGTGGAGATAGATTCTGAACTGCTGGAGTTCAAGCCAGACATTGTGCATCTGCACGGACTGTGGAATCGCAGGCTTCATCGTGCTGCGGTCGCTTGCCGAAAGTTGGGGGTTCCGTATGTCATTGCGCCGCGAGGGATGCTTGAGCCGTGGAGCCTGAAGCAGAAGTGGCTCAAGAAACGGATTGCTCGATTCCTTTACCAGGATAGGGATCTGCGGTGCGCCGCAGCGCTCCATGCCACGGCAGAGAGCGAAGCGGAGCAGTTTAGGCGCATGGGGTTCAAGAATCCAGTAATCATCAGCCCCAATGGCGTCAATCCTCCCAACCTCCCACCCACTCTCCCACTCCAACTCAAACCTCCAACTCAAAATCTCCAACTCCAACTAAAAACTCCAACTAACACTAACCTCCAACTCCCACTCAAAACTCCAACTCAAACCCTCCAACTCCAACTCAAGACTCCAACTAATACTAAAAGAACCTTGTTCGTGAGCCGGATGCATCCGAAGAAGGGTGTGATGGAGCTGGTCGAGGCCTGGGGAAGTTTAGTGGCTAGTGCTGAGTGGTTGGTGCGGAACGGTTGGAAGTGTGAGTTGGTGTATACGGTTAGCGGGGAACTTGAGAAGGGGTATGAGGCGAAGGTAAAGGCGAGGGTTAAGGAGCTGGGGCTGGAGGATAAGTTCATATTTACCGGCGCGCTGAATGACGACGAGAAGTGGGAGGCGTATGCGAGAGCGGACCTGTTCGTGCTGCCGACCTACAGCGAGAACTTTGGAATAGTGGTTGCCGAGGCGCTTTATGCCGGCGTGCCGGTAATCACCACAAAGGGCACTCCCTGGCAGGAACTGGAGACCGAGAGTTGCGGTTGGTGGATTGACGTTGGAGAGGATGCGTTGGCTGATGCTTTGACAAAGGCGATGGCGCTGTCAGATGACGATCGAGACGAAATGGGCAAGCGCGGACGGAGGCTCGTGGAGACGAAATATACTTGGGATGCAGTCTGCGATGCAATGGTTAAGGGATACAATGCCATCCTCGAAAAGAGAGGCTAGAATATTCTCACCTTCGGCAGAAGTTGAAATGTGCAGAGTGCTGGATTGCGCTTCGCGCGACCACGAAACGCGCTGCATCTGCCACGCGGCTCGGCCCCTTGCGGCCCCTGCGGGGCTCGCGCTTTGCGCTCGGGCAACCCGACGCCTTCGGCGCGGGCGAATCTCGCCGCTTGAATCGGCGCGCCGACGCATGGGCATGTCCGCCTTCGCCAACGGCTGCGGCGGCCGCCATACGTCGCCGCGTCGCTCCGACCTTCTGTAGCGGCAGACGCAGCGCGACACGAAAGCGGGCCTAAAGCCCGACACGAAACGACATGAAAACCCACGCGTCTTGCCTCTAGTTCGTGAGATTTTGTGTGCCGCGAAGGCGGCTTTCGTGTCGGGAGAAGCGTCGCAACCCAAAGGGTGCGGCGGGCGGACAGCGATGGGCGAGACGAAGTCTCATGCCCAAACGCTGTCCGCACGCCGCAATCGCCGCAAGGCGATTCGACGCGCACTCCCGTTTTCGTGGGCGCGCGTCAGCGCAATCATTCCGCGACCGAAAACGAGTTTGTCACCCCGCCCACTGCTCGACAACCGACTTTGGATATGCGCCAAAATTGACAAGCAACCCGAGCTTGCAACCGGTAAGGCGAAGATAGTTCA
>JAFWKK010000043.1 GCA_017514235.1 Kiritimatiellia bacterium
AATGCACAGGGGAAAGTTGTTTCATCGGATGATTCAGCAAGCCGTGACAATGCGCCCTAAGTCAATAAAGGAGTTCTATGTCTCATCACCCAGAAAGGACGGCCCGGAATGTTAGGCCCGTCAATCAGCCACCCAGTTTTTCCTATCTTGACCTTGATAGTTCCCCTGCCACCGCTCTTTTTCTTAAAGTTGAAATACCCAACGCGCCCATCACTCTTTTCGCTCTTCACGAAAGACCAGTCGCCGCTGGCACTGGCCGTGTACTTGACGCCGGCTTTCGTGACGGCCTGTCCGTTCACCGTCAGCTTCAGCCAATTCTTTCCGTCGCTGTACTTCTTTATGCTGCAGGCAGCGTCCATAGCGCGCCGCCCGGTGGCAGGCATCGGGCAGTAATACAGCGTACCGCCGACGAGTGCGCCATACCAGTAGTAGTACTTGTAGCCGAGCTTGGCCGACTTGTCCTTGTACGAGCGCGTCGACTTAGAGAACGTCTTGAGGAACTTCATCTTCTTGAGCTTCGACGTGCTGAGACTAGCCGAAGTACTCCTCAAGATGCCGTACTTCGTGGCGCCCTTGATGGCGCCCCACTTCACGAACACATAACCCTTGTTGCCTGTGGACGCGGAGATGTTTCCGCTCACCGCCTTGATGGAGACTGCCTCGCACACATTTGGCGCAAGCAGGGCGAATGCCGCAATTGCGGAACACGTCAGGAAGGTTAGCGTCGATTTCAGTTTCACGATGTAGCCCTTTCTTTTGGCGTTTTCGTCGTTTTAGGCCCCGGAATCCTCATCCAAAACCCTGCAACGCCGCAAATTGTACCAAATTTCCCAGAGCTTGGGAAGGGGCATGGGCGTTTTATGCGATCAGAAGCGGCCGCGGATGCCGATTTCGAAAGTGCGCGGTTCCCCGACGAAGCACTCGTAGTAGTGGCGCGACGTCTCGAAGTACTTTTCGCCGAAAATATTGCGAACGCCAAGCGTCAGGAACCACTCCTCGCCCCATTCGCCGGCACCGAACTTCGTGAACGGAACCGTCACGTTTGCATCGAATATGTTCGCCGGATCAAAGTACAGGTTGTCATCAACATATGCGCCGCGCATCGTGGCGTAGCTTTCGGAGCGGAACCGGTAGCCTAGGCCGACGGCGATCCCGTCAAGCGGTGCGACGGGAATGCGGTACGACGTGTTGAGCGTGAGCGCATTGCGGGGAGTCCTGGCGAAGTGCCGCGCCTTCTCACCGCGGTCCGCCGAATAGTCGGTGCAGTACGTGTAGGCGTACATGGCCATGACCGTCCAGTTCTCGGTGATGTCGCCGGTCGCAGAAAACTCAACGCCCTGCGAGCGGTTGTGTCCGTCGAAGTAGTACGTCTGGTTGTCGCTGTCTAGCACGGGGGTATTCTCCTGGTCGATGTTGAAGTACGACGCCGACAGCCACAGCTTGTTCACGGGACTGACCCTAAGACCTCCCTCGTACTGCGTCGCTCTCCAGGGGTCGGTCGGGCGGTTGCCGTCCGCATCCCGGTAGCCGAGCGTCGGGGTGCGCGTCTGCGAGACGTTGCCGAAGAAGACGAGCCAGTCGAGCGGCTGTACCGTGAGCCCTCCGCGCGGCGAGAACGCGAACTCACGCGCCGCGCAGTAGTGGGTCTCAGTCGTCGCGCCGGTGCGCCTGTTCACGCTCGACTGGTCGCTCGCTTCCTCCGTGAAGTAGTCATAGCGGATTCCGCCGAGCAACGTCACCCAGCCCCAGCCGAGCGAGTCCTGCGCAGTCGCGCCGTACCGCGACACCGGGGCGCCGAACACCGACGAATCGCGCCAGTACCAGTCGGGCTGGACGACGAACGAGTTCCTGAAGCCCCAAGGCAGCTCCTCCTTCGTGTAGACCGAGCGTGCGTAGGCGTTGAAGCTGCGGTTGAACCAGTGGCTTTCCGAAAATCCGCTCGTCATGTACTTCTTCCCCGAAGACCATTCGCCAGTCCTGTAGAAATTCTGCAACTCGGCCCCGCTTCCGTTGTACGGCTCGCGGGTGGTCTGCTCCATGTCCGAATACATGAACGCGCCGCCGAACTTCAGGAGCCAGTCTTCCGTCACCTGCCAATCTACGTAAGGGTTCACCATCATGCCGGAGTATTTCGAGCGGTCGCCAGGCCGGCACGAGGACTCGCGCCAGCCGAAGCCGCCGGCGGGGCGGCCCCGCCACACCGGAACCCCGATGTAGCTGGGCGAATCGGCGTCGACGAACATCGTCTTGACGCCGAACGTGACGTCGTCGGACGGCTTGGCGACAAACGACGGGGCAAGCGTCCACGCCTGGCGCGGACGCGCCCCTTCCTGCGAGCCGTGCGAGAGGTACTGCGGGGAATAGAGGTCGAACGACCCGACGAGCCGCAGCGCCATCGCATCGTCCACGACCACCTCGTTCGCGTCGATAAGGCCGCGCTGCCGCCAGGTGCTGTTTCCGACGGACGTACTTTCCTGGAACTCGCGCACGCTCCTGTCGAGCTTCGCGCCCTTCAGGTACATGTTGATGGAGCCGCCGGCGCCGTTGTTGTTCTGCTGGGCGCCCATGCCGCCCGAGAGCGAGCCTATCGGCCCCTTCACCACCTCGACGCGCTCCATCATGTACGGATCCATGAAAAGCCCGGCTCCGCGGCCGACCGGAATGATGCCGTCGAACGCAGGCTCCGTGCCGCCCATTCCGCGTATCGAGAATAGCCCCGGCTGGCGCACGAGAAGCGACGTTCCGCCTGTCTCGATGCCGGGCACGTTCCGCAGGAGGTCATTCATGTCCGTAGGGTTGCGCTCGCGTATGAAGTCTTGCGTGAGCGTGTCGACGACCGTCGGCGACAGCTCGGGCGGAAGGTCGGTGAACGTGGCCCCGCTAACGGTCTCTGGACGGTACCGCGACAGCGCTCCGCCCTCCACTACAACGGTGCCAAGGTCGGCTACTACATTGGTTTCGCCGTCGGCGAAACAAAGGCCGGCAGCTGAAAACGCACAAGAGAACAGAATGACTTTCTTCATACGCCAATGTAAACGCCTCAATTCGCCACGCGGTTCAGTCGGCGGCGTCAGACCCAGAAGGCGCTGTCTCGCTCGTCCATCTTCCGGTAGGAAAGAGCGCCGAGGATGTCGTTTTCCCTTACGCTTTCGGATCCGTCAAGGTCGGCCATCGTCCGCGCGACGCGAAGGACCTTGTCGTAGGCGCGGGCGGACAGGCCGAGCCGCTCTATCAGGCGCACAAGCCGCTCCTTGTCGGCAGCCGAGAACCGGCAGGCGTCGCACAGGTAGCGGCTTCCGACATCTGCGTTGGTGTGCACAGACGCCAGGCCCCGGTAGCGGGCTTCCTGAACCGCGCGGGCGCGGACGATGCGTTCGCGTATCGCGGCGCTCGGCTCGCCAGGATCCATAAGCGGCAACTGCCGCGCCGGCACCGGCGGCACCTCGATCTGAATGTCGATGCGGTCGAGCCGCGGACCCGACACCCGGCTCTGGTACTTCATTATGGAGCGCGACGAGCAGCGACATGCGTGAGTGGTATCGCCATAATATCCACATGGACAAGGGTTCATCGCCGCGACGAGCATGAAGCGTGACGGGAAGTCGCATGCCGCAGCCGCTCTGGAGACGCCGACATGCCCGTCTTCCAGCGGCTGACGCAGAACCTCCAGCGCATTACGCGGGAACTCGGCGAACTCGTCTAGAAACAGGACGCCTCTGTGCGCCAGCGACACCTCGCCCGGCACCGGATGCGTGCCGCCGCCCAGCAGCCCTATGGCACTGACCGTGTGATGCGGAGCGCGAAAAGGTCGCCGCGTCACGACACCGCCGCCGCACTTCGCCGCACCGGCCACCGAATGTATGCGAGAGACCTCCAGCGCCTCTTCGACGGTGAGCGGCGGCAGTATGGACGGAATCCTCCGCGCGAGCATCGTCTTGCCCGAGCCAGGCGAGCCGATCATAAGAATGTTGTGGCCGCCTGCGACGGCGACTTCAATGGCCCGGCGGGCCTGCTCCTGCCCGCGCACGTCGGCGAAATCGTCGCCGCCGTCGCGCCCGCTGGCGACAAGCCCGGCAAGGTCAGTGCGGCAAGGCTCGATCTTCCGCTCGCCGTTCAGGTAGAGAACCGCCTCCTGAAGCGTGCGGACCGGAATGACGTCGATGCCGTCGACCACGCCAGCCTCTGCAGCGTTCTCCGCCGGCACCAGCACCGCACGACGGCCTATGCGCCGCATCTCCATGACAATCGGCAGAATGCCGCGAACGCGGCGCACCTCGCCAGATAGCGCAAGCTCGCCCGCAAGAGCGTATTCTCCCAGGCGCTCGTTGCGTATGCGCCCCGTCGCCCCGAGCAGGCAGACAGCGATCGGCAGGTCGTAGACCGGGCCCTCCTTCCGCACGTCGGCCGGGGCAAGGTTGACGGTAACGTCGTACTCCTTGCCCATAGCCAGGCCCTGGTTCCTGAGCGCCGAAGGTATGCGGTCGCGCGCTTCCTTCACGGCGGCGTCGGGCAACCCGACTATCGCGAACTGGCTCGTGCCTATCGTGGAAAACACCTCGATCTCGACCGTCTGCGCCTCCACGCCGGCCACAGTACCGCTATAGCATTTCGCAAGCATCCCTCTACTACCGTCCTTTCCGCCTTCTTCGCCGAAGACGCGGGTAGTATGGCAGAAAACCGAGTCCGGATGGTCACGGACCTGCCCTGATCGCGCCCTGTTTTCAAGGCACGGATCCGGTCCGCCCGGCGATTTTGTGGTATAATGCACGAAAACGCAATGGCGGTTGACGAGAGATGGTCTGTCGTGAGGGAGACGGTCGGAAACGGCCGGCTCTCGGTCGTCATGCCGCTGTACCACCTTGCCGCGACGGCGGAGGCGAATCTCCGTGACGTGGCGGACCTCTTCGAGCGGCATGGCGTCAGGGCGGAGCTGGTGCCGGTGGACGACGGCAGCGACGACGGGACGGACAGGATACTCGCCACCTACGCGGAAGCGACACCTCCGGATTGGGCGACTTCGCTGCAGCACGTGACCATACGTCCGGTGATATGCCGCCGCAACGGCGGCAAGGGCGCGGCCCTTCGCGCAGGCTATGAGGCGTCCACGGGCGAATACGTGATGCTGCTCGACGGCGACCTCGACATCAAGCCCAGGCAAACCCCGGCGTTCTTCAGCGCAATAGTCTCCACCGGGGCCGACATCGTGGTCGGCTCGAAGCGTCACCCGCGCTCGAAAGTGCAGTACCCATGGCACCGGCGCATCGTCAGCTTCTGCTACTTCACGTTCGTAAGGTGGTTCATCGGCCTGCCGATAACAGACACGCAGACTGGCATGAAGCTCTTTAAGCGCGGCGTTCTGGGCGAAGCGCTGGACCGCATGCTCGTAAAGACCTACGCCTTCGACCTGGAGCTTCTCGCGATCGCAGCAAGGAGAGGCGCGAAGATAACAGAGGCCCCGGTCGTCATACGCTTCGGGTCGAAGTTCGGTGCCCTCCGCCCTAACACCGTCCGCAGCATGGCCATCGACACGCTGGCAGTCTTCTACCGACTGAGGGTGCTGCGGTACTACGACCACTGCCAGGTTCCGGCGCGGCTCAGCCATGCGCCGCTCGTCTCCGCAGTCATCGCGTGCCCCGGCGGCAGCCGGCTGCTAGACGAATGCCTCAAGGCCCTGAAGGAGCAGACCTACGACAAATGGGAGGCGATAGTGCTTCCGGACGGCGACGCCTCTTCCGCCGGAGCCGCCGGCGACTCGAGGATACGGTTCCTGCCGACAGGCAAGGTGCGTCCGGCGGAGAAGCGCAACCTCGGCATTCGCGAGGCGCGGGGCGAGATCGTGGCGTTCATAGACGACGACGCGTACCCGGAAGCCCACTGGCTCGAATATGCGGTCAAGTACTTCGGCGACGCGGACGTGGCGGCAGTTGGCGGCCCGGGCGTAACGCCGCCTGGGGACGGATATCTCGCGCGCCTCGGCGGCCGCGTGTACGACAACCTGCTCGTCTCCGGCAACTACCGCTACCGCTACAAGGCGGGCGGAATACGCCGCGACGTCGACGACTACCCGAGCTGCAACCTGCTGGTCCGCGCAGAGACGCTGCGCAAGATAGGCGGCTACCGCACGGACTTCTGGCCTGGCGAGGACACGCTGCTGTGCAAGGACATCGTGGACGGCGGAGGTCGCATCGTCTACGACCCGTGGGTCGTGGTCTTCCACCACAGGCGGCCGCTCTTCGGTCCGCACCTGCGCCAGCTCGGGCGCTATGCGTTCCATCGCGGCTACTTCGTACGGCGCTACCCGTCGAATTCGGCGCACCTCTCCTACTTCGTGCCCTCGCTGTTCGTGCTGTATCTCGCCGCCGCCGCGGCCCTCGCCTTCGTCCCGCAGCCAGGCTTCGTGTCGGACCGGCTTTTTCTCGCCTGGCGGTGGACGTTGGCGGCTCCGGCGATCGCGTATGCGACGCTCGTGCTGCTGACCTCCCTGTCGCCGAATCCGCTGACGTGGCTCGTAACGGCGGCGGGCGTGTTCGCGACGCACGTCACATACGGAATCCGCTTCGTGCAAGGGCTATGCGCCAAGCGCGCGCCCTGCGAGTACATCGGAAGGGACCACCCCGGCGAATGCGCCGCGGGAAAATGACCTAGGGGAGACTTAAAATGGAGAATTGGCTTGTCTGGACAGTCTGGCTCGCCGGAGCGTATCTCGTCGGCTCCGTGCCGTTCGGCTACCTGATAGGACGCGCGCGCGGCGTGGACGTCCGCACCGTCGGGTCGAAGAACATCGGGGCCACCAACGTCTACCGCACCGTCGGGAAAGGCTGGGGGCTGCTGGCGTTCCTTTGCGACTTCCTGAAGGGCTGCCTGCCGACGCTCGCCGCGCTGCGCTGGGGCGGAGGGAACGAAAACCTGCCGGTCTGCGTAGGACTGGCCTGCGTCGTCGGCCATACGCTGACGGTGTTCATGCGATTCAGGGGCGGCAAGGGCGTGGCCACGGCGTTCGGCATGATGATCGCGCTCGCGCCATATCCGACGCTGGCGGCGTTCGGCGTGTTCGTAATTACGGTCTGGCTATCGCACTACATCTCGCTCGGCTCGATTCTCGCCGCCGCGACGCTGGGCGCGCTCGTGTGGTTCGTCGACTGCCTGCCGCTGCTGCGCGGGATCGCGACCGCCATCGCCGTCTTCGTCGTCGTCAAGCACCGCTCGAACATCGTGCGGCTTGCCAAGGGCTGCGAGAACAAGATCTATTGAGAGGCTTTGAAAGGAAGCAACGGGAAATGGCTGAAGAATGCAATCATGACTGCTCGGCCTGCGGCAAGAGCTGCGCCGAGCGCAAGGGCGGAACAACGGATTTCGCGGCGCCGCTGAACGCGGCGTCCCGCGTCGGCAGGGTCATCGCCGTGGCAAGCGGCAAGGGCGGCGTCGGAAAGAGCTTCGTCACGACGATGTTGGCGGTCGCCGCGATGAAGCGAGGCCTCAGCGTCGGCATACTCGATGCCGACGTAACCGGGCCTTCCATACCCAAGGCGTTCGGACTCTCCGGCGGCACCTACCGTTCCGACGACGGCATAGAGCCGTCTCTCTCCACGGGCGGCGTTCGCGTGATGTCGCTCAACATGCTCGTCGAGAACCCGTCCGACCCGGTCGTCTGGCGCGGACCGGTGATAGCGGGCGTGGTGAAGCAGTTCTGGACGGACGTGCACTGGGGCGAGCTGGACGTGCTGTTCGTTGACATGCCGCCCGGTACGGGCGACGTGCCGCTGACGGTCTTCCAGTCGCTGCCGGTGGACGGTGTCGTAGTCGTCTCCTCTCCGCAGGACCTGGTCGAGATGATAGTCTCGAAATCCGTAAAGATGGCCAGACTGATGCACAAGCCGGTGATCGGGCTGGTGGAGAACATGAGCTACCTAAAGTGCCCGGACTGCGGCAAGGTACTGACCGTGTTCGGCGAGTCGCATGCGGCCGAGCTGGCGAAGCGCTTCTCGATTCCGCAGACGGTCCGCCTGCCGATCGACCCTTCGTTCTCCGCCGCGATCGACGCCGGTGCGGCAGAGACGATCGAAATTCCCGACTTCGACCGGTTCGCCGGCGACCTGCTCAAGTCCTGACGGCGCGGCGTCAGCGGCGGCGCGAAAATCTCCGCAACGCCCATGCCAAGGGCAAGTACGCCGCCGCGCCGATTGCGATTTCCGCAGCGAGCGCAACGATGCGGCAAAGCCCGCCGAGTGCGGGGCGGAAAAACCAGAGCGCGAGCGCCATCACGGCCGTCGCCAGCAGTATGCCCATGACCGCCGGGGCTGCGGAAGCCAGTGCCGCCAGCCCGCCGTCGCGCCGCGCGGCGAAACCAAGCAGCACGCATCCGACGGCGGCGCAGACTACGGTAGAAGTCGCGAGGCCCACGTGCCGCCACTCCTGCGGCAACAGCGTGACCGCCAGGATGTTCAGCGCTGCGTTCAGCACGACCGTGTACACTGATACGCGAAGTGGAGTCTTCATGTCCTTCTGCGCCTGGAACCAGGGTATGAGCGCCTTCTGCACACCGTAGAAGCCAAGCCCCAGCGCATAGACGGCGAGGGCGCGGCTAACCCGCACCGTGGCCACGGCGTCGAACGCATGTCCCTCGTAGATGACCGAAGTAATCTCCGGGGCGAGCAGGCACATTCCGGCGGCCGCCGGGAGCATCACGAACATGAGGTTGGCCGTCGACGAGGCGAGGGCCTGCCGCGCACCTGCGGCATCGCCCTTGGCGAACAGTCCGGCGAACGTCGGCAGGAGAACGGTGCCGAACGCGACGCCGACGACTCCGAGCGGAAGGTCCATCAGACGTTCGGCATAGCCTATCACGCCGGCGGCCCAAGGCGCGGCGTACTGTGCAAGCGCCTGGTCGAGCATGCAGTTCACCTGCACCGCGCCCGCTCCGAACGCGGCAATAGCGGTGTTGCGCCATACGAGCGAGACGTTCGCGTCGCGGAAGCCGGAAAGCGCGATGCGCGGCGAATACCCCCTCTTCGCCATGCAGCGGAAGAGAAACGCCATCTGCGCGGCGCCGCCCGCAAGAATCGCCCAGCACACGGCCGTCACGCGCACGGAAAGCGAAAGGCCAGGGAAGAACGCAAGCGTCCCGAGCGCAACTATCCACACGACGTTCAGCAGCGCGGGCATCACCGCGCCCTCCACGAAGCGGCCGAGCGCGTTCAAGACGCCCATTCCGAACGCCGCGCCGCAGATGAAGATCATGTAGGGAAAGAGTATGCGCACGAGCCGCAGCGTGAGTTCCGTGCGCGGCGAAAGGTCGAAGCACCCGCTCCACGCCCACAGCCCTGCAACGACCAAGACGACGGTCGAGCCAAGGATCAGGAGCAGCATCGTAAGGACGGCCCTGGCGAGCCGCCGGGCAGCCTCCACCTCGCCGCCGGCGACCAGTCCCTTGAAGACCGGCACGAACGCCGCCGTGAGGGCGCCCTCGCCGAAAAGCTTCCGCGCCATGTTCGGAATGGCGAAGGCGAGCGTGAACGCGCTTTGCTCGACGCCAGCGCCGATGAGGCGCGACTGCATCATCTCCCGCACAAGCCCCAGCACGCGCGAGAGCGCGGTGAAGCCGCTCACGGTGAAGACGTGCCCAAGCACGCCTCGGCGCGATGCAGTGTCCGCAGCCGCGCTGCACCCAGGTCTGCTCATTCCGACCGCCCCCTCTTGCCGGGTGCAAGACTCGCGCACAGGCGTTTCATGCCGCAGACATCATACCTTGTCAGACATAATGTTGAGAGCCTCAGGAGGGGGCGTCAGAAGTTCTTTATGTCCTCGTAAAAGGCCGCGCAGGCAGCCTGGACATACGGCTGAAGGAACATCTGCGCAAGACCGCCGCAAGGCAAAAGCGACGCGAAGATTGCCAGCAGATACCAGCCGATAAAGCTTATGTTGAGGCAGAAGTAACGCCACTTGTTCCCGTACATGATGCGCCGGGACTCGGTGATGCACTGTGTCGCCGTCCAGTCGGGATGGTCGACCGCGATGTACGGCGTCATGGCGTAGGAAAAGTACTTTACAACGCCGGGCACGATCAGCAGAAGAAACCAGAGCTGCAGAAAAGTCCACTGGACGCAGAGCACCCAGAACATGTGCCAGCCGTGGCCCCATCCTGACGAGAACAGCTCGAACTTCATCCGCCTGCGCATCGTCGCGAGCGCCATCGTGGCATACGACCACGAGACGAAGCCCATCAGGTAGAACAGCGGTATGAGAAGCAACAGGATCGACGGCACCGCTGCCACGCAGGCGATAAGCGTAAGGACGATTACCGCGCCGACGAAGGGCCAGTATTGCCCTTCGCCAAGCGCGACCCATGCTTCGCGGCGGTAGTCCCGTGCGAGCTTCATCGTGACGTCAGAGCCCCTTGGGGTTCGGGCCGTACTGGTTCTCGCCGGGCTGGCTGTCCAGGCAGCAGAAGACAAGAAGGACAATCCAGCCGACGAAAGGAACAAGCCCGATCAGCCACCACCAACCGCTCTTTCCGATGTCGTGCAAACGACGGAAAAACACAGCTACTGACGGAAGAAGGACGGCAAGATTATATAACGTTCCAAGAAAAGCAAATGCAGCCACATCCGTCGCACCTGAGAGGAACCCGCCGATGAAACCGACTATAGCGGCTGCGATGACGTTGAAAAGCACAAACATCCAGTACTCCTTGCGGCGCGCGCGCCCGGAGAAGCAGACGTATTTCTTTGTTATGCAGTCAATGTAGTAGTTCATGTCGTACTTTTTCCTTTTTGTTTTGCCAAGCACCATGCCCAGCAATTCACATTATACCATATATTCTTATTTTGTCGCTGACACCAGCAGAGTTTTCACATGCAGTTCGTCAAATACAGGACACCGCCTATAATGGCGGCATGAGAACCGTGTCGCACATAGCAAAACCGTATGCAGCAGGCAGCAGGAGCAAAAGGACGCGTCTATTGCATTCGATTCTCCCACACGCGGCCATCCAACGAACCGTTGCTGATGAAATATTCAGTGTCACCCTCGATCTCTATCACGAACTTGCCGGAGAAGAAGCGGGCATAGGCACGCAGATATCCTTCGTCCTCTCCCTCATACGTCAGACAGGCCGTTCCGCTCACCTCCGCGCTGCCGATCTTGCCGGACAGCGTCGCCTTTCCATCTTTCCCTATCTTAAGGAACACAGCCGTCTTCGCCTTATCCCCGCCATCGAAGCATCTCGGACACGCAAGGTCGTATGCGTAGCCGCTGTCAGGCCGCGCCTTGAGGACAATAAAGCTCTGCTTGCCGAGCTTCGCATACCTGGCGGCAATCTTCTTGGCCTTCTTGTCCGTCGCGGCCGCGTTCTTGCGTGCGAACACATACGACTCCTCCAAAGCCCCCGTTGGACGCGCCTTCGGCCAGCCCCCTTGGTCATATTTGCCAGTCACGGCATCTTCAAATGCCGATGCCTCTGGATTAACCGACAGTGTCAGACGTTCTATCGAAACGGTCGTCTTCGTTTCCTTGCTCGCATCCATCGAAATGGTGTATGCGTCGTGCTTTTGATCTTCCGTCCATCCTGTCGCCGAAAACGTGACGGAGCCGATCTTTGCCGTTATCTTCCCTGACGCCGTAGATGTAATCTTGACAGCCTTTGACCACTTGGCGAGCTCATATGTCTCGACCGCAACATCCTCTCCCGACTGCTCGTCGTACTCCGTCCGGTAATTGCGATACTTCGTAACGCCGTAGAACGTCCCCACCAACGCCTTGGGAAGCGCCTTCACGGCAAATGTCGCCGTAGCCACGTATGTCGTAGAGCCCTTGGAAACCTTGAAAGTCGCGACGTAGGTTCCGGCCTTGGACGGCACGCCCGTCATCTTCTGCTTGGCTGCGTCCCACTTGAGCCCAGGGATTCCCGTGACAGACGAAATCTTCCAGCCGTCACGGCCATAAATATCAAAGTTTCTCCAGTCAGACTTCACGCCGGCAGCAAGCTCCCATGTTCCAGAAGTATTGAGTTCCAGTACCCCCTTGTCCACAGCCTGCGTCTTGTTCGGCATCACGATCTTGAACGACTTCGTGGTCTTCTTCCCCGACCTGTTCGTCGCTGTCAGCTTTACGGCTTTGATCGTTCCTTTCGGCAACTTCGACCAGTCAGAGACTTTCAATCGATAATAGCATTCATAGCCCGACCAAGATTTAAGATCCTTGACGAGCTTCATCCCCGACGGAATTGATTTGTTTGTGTTGAGCTTTGGATAAGATTGTGACTCTATGCGAAAGAGAAGTTCAGCGTTCTCTTTGTCAATCACTACGGCTGAAGGATCAAAATCAAAGGCGAATTTCGGCGCATAGTCTTCGCTCTTCTTAATGCAATATCCTACCAACTGCACATTCCCCGGCGGCATGGTAAAAGCAAGCGTCGTGTTCTGAATATTCTCCACCAGTTTCTTCCAAGATACTCCGTCATTCGACTCAAAGCCCCAATCCCAACAGCCGAACACCCAGTTCTTGTTGAGCGGCGCAGCATTGATCGTAACCTTGCTTCCAACTGCATACTTGCCAAGCCCCGACAGTTTGGCATACATGTTGTCATTGCCATTTTCACTAGCCCACACCCTGTACTTCTTCCCCACCCACCGAGCGTAGAGCGTCATTGCCTTAGTCACCTTCGTCGAGGCGATGACCTTAGTGCCTTCCGCCTTTGCGGTATACCAGCCCTTGAAAGTGTAGCCTTCTCGCTTCTCCGGCGTTGGGAGAGTGCCGATCTCGGCGTTCAGGTTCACCACTCGTCCGTATTCGGACACCTTACCACCATTCGCATTGAAGCGCACTGTCGCCGCCTTCGCCTTTTGGTCGGGATTCATCGTGAACGACACCTTGAAGCTTGCCGTTCCGCCGCCCGACTTCACGCGCACGGTGAACGTGTGCGTTCCCTTCTGCGGACGCGTCCCTGTCGGGATGACGATCCACTGTCGGCGGGAATGCGCCTCCAGCCAGTCGTTCACGTACATGTAGTCTCGGCCCTTCTCGCCGAAGAACGGCCATATCCCCTTTTCGAGTTCATAAGTGACACCGGCGATGTCCTCCCAGTCCCAGTTGTTGTAGACCCATACGCCTCCGTCCTTTTCGAGGTCTATGCGGCTTCCGGCGTTGAACACGTCCTGAATCGGCTGGCCGTAAGTCACCCACATGTCCACCTCGGACATTACGCGCGGCTTTCCGTAGTCGATGTAGGTTCCGGGCTTTATGGTAATGTCATCTGGCAACAAGGCGACGCTTTCGCCGTTTGCATCCGTAGCCGTAACTGGAATCGCGACATTCGCACCCATGTAGAACTGCGTCCATCCGACAAGCGTAGTTCCCTGCTTGTCGGCCAAGGCCTCATACCACTTGTTGCCGAACGTGACATCGGCGGAAACGGCCATTGCGCAAAGCGCGGCCCCGGCTGCAAGAGCCATTGCATGCAGTTTCCTGTTCATGTGCGTATTATATCTTTCCTGAAGCATATGCAATTGATAATGGCGCCGTCTCGCGCTGCCTTGCGATCTCCGCCGCCATCACGTCGAGGGATTCCATGATCTTGCCGCGCTCCTCCTCCTGCGTGCAGTAGTACCACGGCGCCATGAAGAAGCCCTTGAGCCGGACGGCATCGATGACCTTGCGGCAGTGGGCGACGGTCCTGCCGAAGTTCTCGCGGCAGGAATAGGTCGAGCCACACGGCACCTGGTCGTAGCGGGCCTTTTCCAGCGTAGCGTACGTCTCCACCATCGCCTTGCGGTTCTCCTTCTTCATTGCGGAGACGGCGAACTCCTTCTCATAGTACCAGTTCGACTGCAGGACCGTGCGCGGCATGCGCGACAGGAACTCGTCCTTGTGCTCCCAGCACATGTCGCTCCATATCCACGGGCGCATCCCGTACTTCTCGACTTCGGCGACGAACCACAGGAAGTCGTGCCACCACAGGTTGCCGGAGCGAAGCCGCTTGTACTCGAACTTGTTGACGTTCTGTATGAAGTACGTCTCCTCGTCGTAGCCGAGATGGAAGAGCGGCGTTTCGTCGAACACTTCGGCGACGTCACGGATAATTTCGGAGCAGACCTGGAAATACTCCGGCGTGGAAAGGTACGGCCGCCACTTGCCAAGCCACTGGTCGTGCGACGACGAGAAGTTGAGCTTCGGCACGGCGACCATGCCCATCTTCTTCAGGCGGGCGATCTCGGCCTTCATGCGGTCCGGTTCCCACGAGCCGCGCACGGCCAGCTCCGGATGGCTCGGAAACACCATGCCCTCGCCGAGGTCGATCACGAACGCGTTCACGCCTATTTTAGCGGCGCGCTCCGTGAGATCGAGCCACATCGAGTCGTCGACCTTCAGGTCGGCGTAATGGCTGCGGCTTTCCCACATCTTCATGCCGAAATGCGCGAGGTACGCCCACATGAACCTCGGCTGCGCGACCCTCGCCGCTGCGGACGGAACACGGCTCGCGCAACCGCCAAGAGCCGCAACCGCCGCCCCAGCTGCCGCGGATTTCAAGAAATTTCGCCTGGATGCTCTTCCCTGCATGGCACGGCCTCCCGTTCCGCTATCCCTTGCGGAAGCATATGCGGTTGATGATCTGGTCGAAGCTTTCCGCACCGGAGAGTATCTCGATGGCAATACGCAGATACAGGCACCTGACCGGCGTCGTCTCAAGCCGCGGGAACCGCACGGCGTCCTTCTCGGTCGTAACGAGGGCGTCGGCACCCATGTCGGCCGTGCGGTTCAAGGCATAGAGTATCTCGGATGAGTCGTAGCGGTGGTGGTCGGCGTAGCGTTCGCACCACACGACGCGCGCACCTAGGCGGCGGAGCGAGTTCTCGAAGCCCTTCGGCGAGGCGATTCCGGAAAGCGTGCACGTGGTCTTGCCCTGAAGCCACGACAGCGGATACTCCTCGCGGCTCCAGACGTCGCGAAGCATCTTCGGCGTGTGATTGCACTCCACGATCTCCGCCGTGCTGTTGTAGCGGCGAATCTCCTCGCGCACGGCGGAGGCGTCGCCGTGGCACTTGGTGAGGAAGATTATGTCGGCGCGCTTCAGGCGGCGGGCCGGCTCGCGCAGTATGCCGCGCGGCAGCATGTTGCCGTTGCCGAAGGGGTTCGTCGCGTCCACGAGCAGCACCTCGACGGAATGCTTCAGCTTCTGGTACTGGAAGCCGTCGTCCAGGATGATCGTGTTGCAGCCGAGGCGCTTGATCGCGTAGCGGCCCGCCTTCACGCGGTTGCGGTCAACGACTACCGCCACGCCCGGCAGGTTAGATGCGAGCATGTAGGGCTCGTCGCCGCCCGTGGCGGAGTCAAGGAGAACGTGCCGTCCGTCAGACACGACGAGCGGCGGGTCTATGACCTGCGTAAAGAGCCGCCGCCACCACGGGGCCTCCTTGCGCCGGTAGCCGCGAGACAGGATCGCGACCTTGCGGCCCTCTGCGGAAAGAGTGCGCGCGAAAATCTCCGTGACGGGCGTCTTGCCGGTTCCGCCAGCCGTGACGTTGCCGATCGAGATCACCTGTATTCCGAGCGGGTGGCGCCGTATCAGCCCGGTGCGGTATAGGAAGTCACGGATGCCGACGATGGCGGCGAACATCAGGCTGAGGCCCTTCAGCACCGCCAGCAGGAACTTGACTCCGGCGGGCTGGTCGAGGTCGGCGCCCTTCTCCTGGATCAGCCGGACGAGATAGCTCTCCAGCCGTTCGAACGCGCTCTGTCGGGCCTTGCGCACGGATCAGTGCTTGAAGACGTTGGCGCTTTCGGGACCGAAGGCGCGCAGGTAGATGTAGAAACCGACAGAGAAGTCCTCTTCGTGGGTCCGCCCGTCGATGCGGGTGAACTTGTTCTGGTATTCGAGGAGCAGGCGGAAGCCGAGGCAGTCGGTCAGGTAGTCGATCCAGGAGCCGACAGTGTCGATCTCGCCCTCCCGAATGTCCCATCGCACGAACGGGCTCCATGCGAACCAGTCGAACGGCTGCTGCTCGAAGCCGACCTGTATGTAGTGGAAGCGAATCTGGTTCAGTCCGTCGGAGGTCATGCGCGTCGGGCTGTACGGCGAGGACGAGAAGTCCCACCAGCGGAAGTCGCGCAAGGAGTAGGATGTGTAGTACCTGAAGTCGCTCGAGACCTTCTGGCTGAACGTGGCGTCGGCGAAGGCGATGCGGCCGCTGTCGGAGTCGTACTGCACGTCGGACATCAGCGAGATGTCCTCCTCGGGGCGCCACTTGACGCGCGCGCCCGGCATTACGTAACAGTCGGACTTTCCGTAGTTGGGGCTGCCCGGCTCTGCCAGGCGGTGCCGATGGCTGTCGTAGGTCGGGTCGCTGACCCAGTCGGCGCTGCGGAACTGGAGGGCGGCATACACGTCGAAGTCGATCACGGTCCTCAAGCCGCCCTTCTCAAGCTGTTTCTGCCAGGCGTTGCGCAGTCCGGGCGTGACGCCGTAATAGGAGTACGGCAGGTTGCGTGAGCGTCCGGCGAACTGGTCCTCCCACATGACGGAGGCGTCGAGGGAGTCGAACACGTAGGGACGGTGGCCGTCGCCGGCGAACCAAGCCTCCTGAGCCAGGAAGTCGGCATACGGCTCGACCATGTGCCGCCATGTCTCGTCGATCCATGCGGTGCCGCGCCCGGAAAACGTGACGCCGCCCTCCATGATCGAGCGGTAGAGGGAGCCGGCGTCAACCGCGCGACCCCAGCCGGTGAGATTGTCCTCTCCGCTTTCGTTCCAGTAGGTGCCGCGGTAGCCGATTCGCGGCGCGACCGCCACGAGGTCGTCCAGCGTCTTGAACGGTGCGGTGAGGCGGTGGTACGTGTCGAAGCGGAACGCCTCGTAGTCGGCCCACTGCCCTGGGTTGTAGGCGAAGGGGTTGGCGGCGTCGCCGTCGCCGTACCTGGCGTAACGTCGGCCGAGGTATCCGATGCGGTTCTCGGTCTCGTAGTTGACCGGCAGCCCGAAGACGGGCAGCGGCGCGACGTCGAAGAACACCTCAGGCAGGCGGCACGTTCCGCCGTAGAAATCGTTGAGCGGACCCGAGACGCCGACGCCGGTGGCGAACGCTCGCTCGAGGTGTTCCCACGAGACTTCGTTGCCGTCGTGCGAGAGCCACTGGTTCTTGAAGCCGAAGAACGACTCGCGGAAGAAGTCCTCGCGCATGTAGGAGTCGGAGAACACCGAGCCCTTCACGCGCACGACGTCGCGCTCGGTCGGCTCCCAGCGGTGCGACAACTCGATGGCGTAGCGGTCGTCCGGCACGTTGCTGCCCCAGTTCTTGTAGTTCCAGCGTCCCTTGTAGAGCCCGTCGGACTCGTAGTCGTCGCTACGGTCCCACGCGTAGTAGACCTTGAGCTTGCCGGCCCCGAAGTCGCCAAGCCGCCATGCGAGGTCTTCGCCAAGGGCCAGGCCCTGCTCGTAGCGGGCGTCGAAGCGCGTGTCGCCCGAGAGGCTCCAGCTGCCCTCTTCGCGGTCGCGGCTGCCGAGCAGGTGGTAGGAGTACTTCGTGAGCAGGTACGTGCCCCAGCGGTGCGAGTAGCCGGGCAGCCAGCTGAAGCCGCACTCCTGGTCGAGCGGGTAGTACAGGTACGGCAGCCACAGCACCGGTATCTCGTAGAACCGGAGCCAGGCGTTCCGCAGCAGCACGCTGTCTTCGGCCTTGTACCTAAGCTCTCCGGTGACGTTCCAGTGGGTGTGGCCGACCTCGTTGCTGCACGTCGTAGCACACGTCGGGTCGTGGAAGTGGACCGTGCCGTCGGCGTCGCGCGTCATGAATTCGCCGAGCAGAGACAGCGGCTTGATCACGGCCTTGATGTGGCCGGTAGCCGTGAGGGCCTGCGTCACGTGGTCGGCGGCGATGCGGTCGGCGGTGAATGTCATCGCCGGGGCGGCCGCAATGAGGAAGAGCGTAGCGATCATGACTGGGAGTATAGCACTTGCGAGGTGGCCGCGTCCAGTATGGAGAACGCCTCCGGGTGGCGGTGTAGCTCGGAGACGAAGGTGAGCCGTGTCTCGTATTCCTTCTGCAGCTTGGCGAGAATCGCGCTGTCCTCGGTCCGCAAGCGCTGCATCACCTGCGGCGCGATCACGATCTTCGGCTCGAATGGCTTCTTGTCCGCCGCCGCCTTGCGGAGCAGCGCGACGAGGCGGCGCTGAATCTCGATCGAGATCGCCATAGGCGACTTGACGAGTCCGCTGCCGCGGCAGTAGGGGCATGTCGAGGTGAGCTGCGAGAGGATCGACTGGTCCTGCCGCTGGCGCGACATCTCGAGGAGCCCGAGCTCGGAAATGTCCAGCACGTTCGTCCGCGCGCGGTCGCGCTTCAGCGCCTCCTTTAGCGCTCGGCACACCTCGCGCTGGTGCTTGCGGCTCTTCATGTCTATCAGGTCGAGGATGACGAGTCCGCCGATGTTCCTAAGGCGCAGCTGGCGGGCCACCTCGTCGACGGCCTCGAGGTTCACCTCGCGTATCGCCTCCTCCTGGCTGCCCTTGCCCTTGTAGTGGCCGGTGTTCACGTCGACGGCGATAAGCGCCTCGGTCTCGTCGATGACTAGGTAGCCGCCGGACTTGAGCGGCACCTGCCTGGCGAACGCGTCGTGCAGCTGGCGCTCGACGCCGAAGTGCTCGAAGATGCCGGTGTCGCCGTCGAACCGGCGGATCTTGGAGCGCGCCCGGCGCGAGATGCGTGCGGCCACCCCGCGCATAGACTCGAAGCTCTCCGCGTCGTCGATGACGATCGTGTCCACGTCCTCAGTGAGCCAGTCGCGAATCACCCGCTCGCAGAGGCCGGGCTCCTGGAAGACGCAGCTCGGCGTGCGGAGCGTCTTCACGTTGGCCTGCATCTCGCCCCACACCGACAGCAGGTTCCTGAGGTCGCGGGCGAACGCTCGGGAGGTCGCGCCCGCGCCTGCGGTGCGGACGACCAGCCCCACGCCTTCGGGCAGCGGGAGCCTGTCGAGGATACGCTTCAGGCGTTTGCGCTCCGCCGCGTCGCCGATCTTCTTCGAAACGCCGCGCAGCGTCGCGCCGTGCGAGTCCTTCGCGCCAGGCATCATCACGAGGTAGCGGCCCGGTATCGAAAGGTTGGCCGTGACGCGCGGGCCCTTCGTGGAGATCGGCCCCTTGGTGACCTGCACTATGATCTCCGATCCCGGAGGGAAGCGCTTCGCGATCTCCTCGTCGGAAAGGCGGCTGGGCTTGCGTCCCTTCTGGCGCCCGCGGCGGTCGGCGCTCTCGTCGCCGCCTCCCTCATCCTCGTCGATGAGCGCGTCTGCATCGGGCGTCATGTCCCAGTAGTGCAGGAACGCGTTCTTCTTCAGCCCGATGTCGACGAACGCAGCCTGAAGGTCGTTCTCCAGGTTCTGAACCCGCCCCTTGAACACGCTTCCGACGAGGCGCTCCTCCTCGGGGTGCTCCACCATGAACTCCTCGAGGCGGCCGTTCTCCATTACGGCAACGCGCGTCTCGAGACGCTCCACGTTGATGATGATGTCGCGCTTCGTCTTCGCGCGCTTCAGCCATCCGAACAGATTTATCATGTTTTCTTCTCCCTGTGAATTGACACGCTCTGGATTATTCCAAGCCCGCACATGACCGTTACAAGGAACGTGCGGCCTGACGATATGAACGGCAGCGGCAGCCCCGTTATCGGCACGAGCCCGATCGACATCGCGATGTTCACGTAGACATGCGCGAATACGAGCGTCGTGAAACCGACGGCGAACAAGCGGCCCCGGCCGTCCGACGATATGAACGCGACCCGGCAGCCGGACAGCAGAAGCAGTCCGAACAGCGCGAGCAGCGCAGAAGATCCGACGAATCCCGTCTCCTCCGCATAGACGCAGAAGATGAAGTCGTTCATCGAAATTGCCTGCGGCAGGTACTTGAGGTGGTTCGTCTCGCCTCTCCCGATCCCCTTGCCGGAGAACCCCCCGGACCCGATGGAGATCTTCGCCTGCCTCAGGTTGTAGCCGGCGTCCGTAAGGTCCGCCTCCGGAAAGAGGAAGACCTTCACGCGGCGCAGCTGGTGCGGCCTGAGCGGCAGCATGCGCCTTATCCGCTCGCTGCGCTCTGGCGAAGCCCCGGGTTTCTCGGCCTCGTACACCGCGCCAAGCATCGCCAGGGCGGCGATGCCGCCGAGCGCGACGAGCGTCACGAGCCCACGTCGCCACACGCCAGCCACAAGCAGCATCGTCAGCGCCGCCGGCACGAGCGTAAGCGTCGTTCCGAGGTCCGGCTCGGCGAGTATCAGCGCCGCCGGAACGCCGACGAGGACCGCCGCCACCGCAAACCCGCGGAACGTCGGCCTCAGCGCCGCCATGCGCTCGCCGCCGGACCCGAACAGGCTCGCCAGGAGCGCGATGACGCAAAGCTTGGATATCTCGCTCGGCTGGAAGAACCAAAGCCAGCGCCGTCCGCCGTAGACCGTTGAGCCGACGACCAGCACGGCGACGAGAAAAGCCACCGCCGCCGCGTACGCCGGCACGGCCACCGCACCGAGATACCGCCGGTAGTCCGCGAGCGCCAGCACGAGGTAGAGCACGAGCCCGACAGCCGCCGTCACGAGGTTGCTCCGCCACATCCCGTGGAACAGCACCTCCGACCTGGCGTTCCCCGCAGACCATATCGATACGGTGCCGACCGCGATCAGTGCGAGCATCGCGGCGAACATCAGCCAGTCGAACCTTTTCAGCTTCGCCAGCATCACGAGCCGCCCTCCCTGAATGCGGCCTTCAGCACGGCGCACACCTTCGGCGCCGTCGTTCCGCCGCCGGACTCGCCGTTCTCTATCACCATCGCGACAGCGATCTGCGGCCTGTCGGACGGCGCATACGCAACGAACCATGTGTTTTTGCGCCGCCGCTCGCCCATGCCGATCTCGGCCGTGCCAGTCTTGCCGGAGACAGGCACCGGCACCCCTTCGCCACCGCGCCAGCCGGTTCCATGCGACTCGCCGTCGCCAGCCACCACCATTCTCATGCCGTCGCGCACCACAGCAACGTGCGCAGCTGCGAACGGCAGCGGCACGCGCTCTACCGGCACGTCGAGCTTGAGGCGCGGCGTGACAAGCCAGCCGGTGCCCACCGCCCCTGCGACGCGCGCCATCTGAAGCGGAGTCGCCAGCAGCATGCCCTGCCCTATCGCCATCTGCGCAAGGTCGCCCGGATACCACGGCTCGCGGTAGGTGCGCATCTTCCACTCGCCGTCGGGCACGACGCCCGCCGCGTCAACGCCGAGGTCAATGCCCGTCTTCGCCCCGAGACCGAACGCACGCGCCGCGCCGACTACCGCGTTAGTCCCTACAATCACGGCAAGGTTGCAGAAGAACGGGTTGCAGCTCTTCATCAGCGCATGGCGCACGTCCAGTTCGCCATGCCCCCAGCGGCTCGAGCAGCGAAGCCGCATCGACCCGAGCGCGAAGGTTCCCGTGCAGTCGTACGACTCATGCTCGGGCCACCCTGCCACCAGCCCGGCAATCGCCGTGACCGGCTTGAACGTGGAACCTGGCGCGTAGAGTCCGCCTGTCGCCCGGTTCAGGAGCGGCTTCGCCGGGTCGGTGGCGTAGCGCGCATAGATTTCCGGACTGAGGCTCGGCACGAACGCGTTCGGGTCGTAGCCCGGCGAACTTGCCAGCGCCAGCACTCCGCCGCTGACCGGGTCGATCACCGCGCACGCCCCGATCTCGCCGCGCAGCTGCCTCTCCACCTCCGCCTGAATGGCAACGTCGAGAGTAAGCTGCAGGTCCGGCCCGCGCTGCGACTCCACGACCGTCCAGCTGCGAATTGCGAATCCACGGGCATCCACCAGCAGCTTGCGCTCGCCGGACACGCCCCGCATGAAGCTGTCGTAATACGCCTCCAGCCCAGAGCGCCCGCGCAGCTCCGGCGTCACGAAGTTGAACTTCTCGTCGCCGGCCTCCGCCTCGCCGCGGTCGCGCCCGACATAGCCGATGACGTGGGCCGCAAGCGTCCCCTCCGGATAGTGGCGCTCGACCGACTCGTCGACCGTGAACCCTGGAAACTCGCGCTCCTGCTCGGAAAAGACCGCCAGCTCTCGTTCGCCGATGTCACGCCAGACGAACAGCGGCATCGCCAGAGACTGGCGAATGTGACGGCGTACCGCCTTCGCCGAGAGCGGCGAGGGGCGCCCTATCGCGGCTGCGACGTTCGACACCGCCTGCTCGATGGCCACCGCCGTCGCCTCCCACGTCCGCTTCTGGAACGCCGTCGGCTGACACGTGATCGACACCGAGCGGCGGTTGGCGGCGAGGACCCTGCCCTTGCGGTCAAGTATACGTCCGCGGACCCCAGCCGTCTGCACCCTGCGAACCGACTGGCGGGCGTTGGCGTAGCTGTAGTCGGCGGAGTCGTCCACCTGGACCTCTTTCAGGCGCACCCCGAGATGGAGCAGCCCGGCGGCGATCAGCGCCGCCAGGACCAGGCAGGAAAGGCCGCTCACGACAGGCAGTTCATCCCTGTTCATCGATCGCCGCCTTTCTTTCCATGCAATCCAGGATCGCTCCGACCGCAAGGGCCGTGGCAAGTCCGACGGGGAGCGCCGCCAGCACGCGGACGAAGAAGCCGCCGCCCAGCCCGCTGGTCCATATGAATATCCAGACCTGATACACTGGATACGTGAACAACGTGGCCGCGCGCGGCATGCCAGACCACCGGATCAGCGCCGCAAGCCCTAGAAAATAGCTGACGCTCGTCACCGGCGGCAGGGCCGACAGCGCATCCTCCAGCGCACCGGCGGCGATCGCGAACAACACTGCGGCAACGGCCGGACGCCTCACCGCCATGAACTGCACGGCCGTCAGCAGCACGGGAAACCCCACGCCCAGCAACTTGGGCAGAAGAACCTCCGCCCCTGCGCCGAACACGAGGACAAGAAGCGAAAACACCAGCACTACAAGGTCATTTGCCACGGCGTATGAACACATCCTCCAATGCCGGGAAGTCGACGCTCGGCAGCACGTCGCCCTCTCGCGAAAGCCCGTCCGCATCAGTCCTAACCCCAAGCAGCGTACCCACCTCTATGCCCTTCGGAAACACGCCGCCAATCCCTGACGTCACGACTCGCGCGCGCGGCGGAGCTTCAGTAGCACCCGTCATGTGCCGAAGTACAAGCAGATCGTCGCCGCCGCCGGACAGTATGCCGGCAAGGCTTCCCGGCTCGCCGGTCTCCACCGCGCAAGCCACCTTTATGGAGCGGTCGGTGATGCGCGTGATCTCGGCGACATGCGGCGAAACCGCCGTCACCCGCCCGACCAGGCCCTCCGGCGCAACCACGACCGCGCCCTCGCGCACGCCCGCAAGCGATCCCTTGTCCACCCGGAGCACATTCGGCGCTCCTGCCGCCGCCCCGCCGGACGACAGCACACCGGCAGCCAGCCACTCACCGGGTTTTCTGCTTGCATAGTTCAGCACGCGACGGAACCGTTCGTTCTCTGCCTCCAGACGCTCGATGTCGCCGCGCAACACGGAGAGCGACGCCACCTCGCGCCGCAAGCGCATGTTCTCCGCGCGGGCTTCCGCCCCGCGGAACATTCCGCAGATGCGCGACACGACCCGCTGCGAGAAGAGACGCTTCGCCCGCTCGACAGGATAGACCGCCTCGCTGCATGCGGAACGCGAGAAGGCCAGGACTCCCGCCCCGGCCACCGCCACCGCCAATATCGCAAATGTCCCGGTTGTTCTCGCCTTCACGAAGCTCGCCTGTTCTTGGCGAGGAAGTCGAGTTCGTTCATGACGACACCCGTGCCTTCTGCGACCGCTGAAAGCGGATCGTCAGCCACGCAGACGGGAAGCCCCGTCTGAGCCGCGAGGAGCTTGTCGAGGCCCTTGAGCTGGGAACTGCCTCCCGAAAGCACAAGTCCACGGTCAACCAGGTCAGCCGCAAGCTCCGGCTCGCATCGGTTGAGCGTGGTGCGCACCGCATCCACGATCAGCGAAACCGGATCCTTGAGAGCATCCCTTATCTCCTCTGAGGTTATCGTCAAAGTCTTCGGCAACCCCGCCACTATGTCCCTGCCCTTGATCTCCAGCGTACTCTCCTCGCCCGTCGGATAGGCACTCCCGATCTCGATCTTGATCTGCTCAGCCGTCCTCTCTCCGATGAGAAGGTTGTATACGCGCTGCATGTACTTCACTATGCACTCGTCCATCGCATCACCGCCGGCCTGCCTGGCCGAGTAGCTGTGGACGATTCCGGCCAGCGAGATGATCGCCACCTCGCACGTGCCGCCACCAATGTCAACAATCATCGATCCCGCCGGCTCGGACACCGGCAGCCCCGCGCCGATCGCCGCCGCCATGGGCTCCTCGATGAGGAACACGTCGCCTGCGCCGGCATTGCGGGCCGCCTCCTCGACGGCGCGTTTCTCGACCTCGGTGATTCCCGACGGAACGGCAATCACCATGCGCGGCTTGGTGTACTTAGAGTAGAAGCGAGGAGGGCACACCTTCTCAAGGAAATACTTGATCATCGCCTCTGTGATGTCAAAGTCGGCAATGACGCCAGACTTCATCGGACGGATCGCTATGATGTTGCCGGGCGTACGGCCAAGCATTCGCTTGGCCTCCTCGCCGACGGCAAGGACGCGCTTCGAACCGGCCTGTATCGCCACGACCGACGGCTCGCGCAGCACGATGCCGCGGTCCTTGGCATAGACCAGCGAATTCGCAGTGCCCAGGTCAATCCCGATGTCTGTCGAGAAAAGCGACTTCAGTTTTCCGAACATTTGGCGTTCTCTTTCACTTCTATACGTTTCGGGTATATTTTAGCGTAAATTTTCAACGCAGTCAATGCCGAACGGAAAATAAATCAGGTTCCCCTGTCGCCCTCTTCCCTTCGTCGGCGGAAAAATTCCTGCAAAATTCCTTTAGACTCTTCCTCAAGGATGCCGGTTAAGATGCGCGGGTGATGGTTTATGCCGCTATGGCCGAATATGCCGAAAACGGTGCCGCCGCCGCGCTTCGGATCCGAAACACCCCACACGACCGTGGTCACGCGGGCAAGCACTATCGCCCCCGCGCACATCGGGCACGGCTCCTTGGTGACGTAGAGCCGCGTGCCGTTGAGCCGCCAGCCACCCCGCGCCTGGAACGCCGCCGTGAGCGCCAGCATCTCCGCATGGGCGGTGGCGTCCGCCAGTCCCTCGGACTGGTTGTGCGCCCGCCCGAGGATGCGCACCCCCGACGGCGGAGCGTCCTCGGACTCCGGCTCGTCGACGATCACGCAACCTGCCGGCACCTCGCCGTCCGCTGCGGCCTTCTCTGCCTCGCGCAACGCCATGCGCATGAAATGCTCGTCGAATGTCATCGTTGGCGGCACCTCAGACGCGTACCCAGCGGCAGCCGGCCTTCGACGACTTAAGTGCCGCCTCGACGAATCGCATGGAACGGACGCCCGCGATTGCGCCCGGGAAATCGCGCGACCTGCCCGAAATCACCGCCGCCACGAACTCGTCGTAGATGTTGGCGAGCGCCTCCACGAACCCCTCGTGGTGCCCGGCCGGGAAGCGAGACGCGGCGACAGACCTCGGGGAGACTTCGCCGACGTAGGGCGCCTTGCGCTTGTAGACCATTTCCGGTCGCATCGGATACTTCACGCTCAGGTAGTTCGGGGCTTCCTGATCCCAGCTGAGCGACGCCTTGTCTCCGTAAACCTTGAGGCGGACGCCGTTCTCCTCGCCAGTGGCTATCTTGGACGCAACGAGCGACGCCTTCGCTCCCTCCGAAAGCCGCATGAGGATCGACGCGTCGTCGTCAAGCCCGGCGGAGTTGGAGAACGACGAAAGGTCGGCCAGAAGCGACTTGACCTCCAGCCCGGTCACGTATTCGATCATCGTAAAGGCGTGCACGCCGATGTCGGCAACGACGCAGCTCGGGCCCGCGATCTTCGGGTCGGTCTTCCACGTTGTGCGGCGGTCGGGTTTGCGGAAGCTCCCCTGCACATATTCCATCACAACCTTGTCGATGTGGCCGAGCTCACCGCGCCGCACGAGGTCGCGCGCGAGCTTGACCATCGGGTAACCGGTGTAGGTAAAGGGAATGCCAAGCACGCAGCCGCTCCTCGCCGCAAGGCGCCCGAGCTCGTTCGCCTCCCGTAGCGTCAGCGAGAGCGGCTTCTCGCAAAAGACGTTGATGCCCGCCTTTAGCGCGGCCTTCGCTATCGCGTAGTGGGTCTCGTTCGTCGTCGCCACCACCAGGAAGTCGATGCGTCCGCGCTCCGCCGCGATCAGAGACTCCCAGTCTGCATATGCGCGGCCCGGGTCGATGCGAAACTTGGCCGCAGATGCGGCGTTGGTGCGCCCGTTGCGCGAAAAGCACCCGGCAACCAAGTCGGCCAAATTGTCCATCCTTACAGCCATGCGGTGGATTGGCCCTATGAACGACCCCATCGCACCGCCTACCATCGCATACTTAAGCCGTCTCATCTTCCGTATTTTCCTTCAGATTGTTCGCGTCTCTCCCACTAGCTACTAACCACTAGACACTAAACGCTACATCCTTCCGCTCAGCGCGTCGATGAGGTCGCACAACCGCTTGAAGCATATCCCTAGGTCGTCGTTCACGACCCTGAACATGTACTCGCCGGCGCGCGCCATCTCGCCTTCGGCGTTGACCAGCCGCCGTTCGATGACCTCCGGCGCGTCTGTGCCGCGCCCCTCGAGACGCTTCCGCAGCGCCTCCAGCGACGGGGGGTTCACGAACACGTCGACGTAGCCGACCTTTAGCGGATCGCCGTCGGGAAGCCCCCGCACGTAGTCGCGCACCTTAGCCGCGCCCTGCACGTCGATGTCTAGGATCATCGAGTTGCCCTCGGCCAGAACCTCCTCTATCGGCGCCTTTAGCGTGCCGTAGTAGTTGTCGTGAACCTTCGCATACTCTATGAACGCGCCTTCCCCGACAAGCTCCTCGAAGCGCTCCTTTGCCATGAAGTGATAGTCAATGCCGTCCTCCTCCTCGCCGCGTGGAGCGCGCGTCGTGCAGGAAATCGAGTATACAATGTCGTGGTACTCCTGCAGCAGCATGTCGATAAGCGTCGACTTGCCGCAGCCGGACGGCGCGGACATAACTAAGAACAGCGGTTTCGTCTTCATTTCGGCGTATTCTACCAAACGTACATGTCAGGCCGGCGGTATTAGCCCGCGCCTGACCGCCAGCTGAACAGCTTCCGCGCGGTTGGCGGCGCCGAGCTTGAAGAACGCCCGCTTCATGAACATCTTCACGCTGTTCTCGCTCAAGTTCATCGCGGCGGCGATCTCGCGGTTCCCCGCACCCTTCGAAGCAAGTACGAGCGCCTCCGCCTCACGGGCGGACAGACCCTTGGCGCTCTTGCGCGTCTCGTAGATGCGCCGGACCTCGTCCGTCATGAACACATCGCCGGCCATCGCCGAACGAATCGCCGCACCGATCACCTCGACCGGACTCTCCTTCATCACGTAGCCGAGCGCGCCCTCCTCAATCGCACGGAAGACGTCCTCCTCCACGTCAGAGGTCGTGAGCATCACGACGCGCGCCTGGGAATCCGCCGCGATGATCTCGCGCAACACGTCGATGCCGCCCTTGTCCGGCATGCGCACGTCAAGGAGCGTGACGTCAGGGTGCACCCCTGCGACAAACTCCGCCGCGCCGACCCCGCCGCCGAACTCGCCGGCGAACTCAAGCTCCGGGTCAGCCTCAATCAGGTACTTGAGACCCGTGCGGACGATTACGTGGTCGTCGATTATGGCGACGCGGATCATGCCTCCTGGAACTGGTCCTTGCCAACTCCGCAGACCGGGCAGGTCCAGTCGTCTGGCAGGCTCTCGAACGCGACATTGTCATGTTCCGCTGGATCGTAAACCCACCCGCGGACGGTGCAGACGTACTCCTTCATTTTGCTCCTTCCGGCCCGCTCGGGCCTCGCCGCGCCACTACGGCGCGGCTTTGGGAGAATTATACCAAATCGCCGCGCCCCGCTTCAAGCGCGGCGATTTAGAAAACACGGGGGGGGCGACTATCCTCTGCTTCGCCAACGATTGAAACCAGCCCGCAGTTAAGAGATTGCGCCACTTGCGGAAGGGGCGTCCAATCACCAAACAAGATTTTTCCGCATTAAATTCTCATTTTGGGAAAGCGCATGCCACACATGTGACTACGGTGCGGCTTTATGCAGATATCGCGGCGACGGCGGCGCGGAAGCGACGCTTGGCGGCGGTCGAGTCTTTCTCCAGCTCAAGAACTATGTTGAAGGCCTGAGACTCCATCAGCTCGAAGAACAGCTCGGCGCAAACCGGCGGGTCGACCGTCCGGCGGAGACTGCCGTCCGCCACGCCCTCCGCCAACAGCCTGTTGAACGCACGCACTAGCCCGCCGGTGAAGCCCGCGACGCGCTCGGACATGTCTTCGCCTGCCTTCACCATCGCGAAGGCGAAGTTGAAGATGGCCAGCAGGAAGTCGCGCTGCGCGAACAGGCAGTCAACGACTATGTCACAGACCTCCAGCAAGCGGTCGGGCGCGGGCGTTGGTTTGGCGAGCGCAATGTTAATGCTGCCACGCAGCTCGGAGAGGGCGCCGCCGATGGCCTCGTCGAATATGTCGCGCTTGGTGCGGTAGTAGCGGTAGAGGGCGGTGCGCGGCACGCCGGTCGCCTTCGAGATGTCCTGTAACGACACCTTGTCGAAACCGAGGCGCGCGAAGAGCTTCAAGGCGCGAGACGCCACGAGGCGCCGCCGCCGTTCAGCCGCAGGCGACACCGCCGCGCCGTCTTCTGCACCGGTACGCCTCATTCCTCGACGAAACACTTGAGCACGGCCTTGACGACCCTGTCGCCGCCGACGAAACCTTCAGCGTCAAACGAATGGAACCGTCCGCGGCTCCGTATCACCGACGCTCGCGTAACCAGCGTGTCGCCGGGCCTCACCGGACGCAGGAAGCGCACGTCTGAGACAGCCGCAAGCAAGAAGATAGGCACGCGATCGCCAAAGGACCCGTTCGCAATGACAGATGCGGCGCAGACCTGAGCCATGGATTCGACAAGTATCACGCCAGGCACGATGGGATTGCCGGGAAAGTGTCCGCGAAAGAACGAATTGCGCTCCAGCGTGAAAGTGTATTCGCCTACGGCCGAGGCCGCGTCGCTCGAAACCAGCCTGTCGACGAACAGGAACGGTTCGCGGTGCGGCAGAAGCTCCTTTATGTCCTTCATTGTCAGTTTTCTCCGTCAGAGGTAAGGCCAGCGCGTAAGTATGCCGCCGTAGGTGAGTCCGGCGCCGAAACCGACGAAGCAGACGCTCATTCCATCGCGGAGCAGCCCGGTGCGCACCGCCTCGTCAACCGCGATTGGAATGGACGCCGCCGAGGTGTTGGCGACGCTGTCGATGTTAGTGAAGACCCTGTCGCGCGATATGCCCAGGCGCTTCGCGGCGGAGTCGATTATCCTGATGTTGGCCTGGTGCGGCACGAAAAGGTCGATGTCGGAAGTTGCGATGCCGGCTTCGCCGCACAGCCGTTCGACGACGTTCGGCAAGGCCTTGACGGCGAACTGGAACACCGGCTTGCCCGACATCTGCAGCGTCGGAGCCGGGCGAGGCCCCTCTGCGACAGGCGCGTGCGTGCCGCCCTCACGCAGCAGGTGCGCGTAACCGGTGCCGTCCGTCCTGAGATACGAATGGCAGACTTTACCGACATCGTCGTCGCAGCACCCGACAACCGCCGCGCCGGCACCGTCGCCGAAAAGTATGCACGACGCCCTGTCGTTCCAGTCTACGATGCGCGAGAGGGTCTCGGCGCCGATGACCAGCGCCTTTGTCGCGCCGGCATGAAGCGTGAGGTATCCGCGAGCCATCTCAAGCGCGTAGACAAACCCGGAGCAGGCAGCGGCCATGTCAAATGCGAACGCATTTGCGCAGCCGAGCTCTTTTTGGACTATGCTGGCAGTGGAAGGAAGAAGATAGTCGGGAGAGCAGGTGGCGACCGCAAGCATGTCGATCTCAGACGCGTCAACGCCAGACGCCGCCAGGGCCGCCTGGCCGGCGCGGACCGCGGACGTGACCGTGCTCTCGTCCGGCCCTGCCAGATGCCGGGAATGAATGCCCGAATGGGCGAATATCCATTCGTCCGACGTGTCCAGCGTCTTAGCCAGATCTGCATTCGTCACTGTCTTGGGAGGCAGATAACTGCCTGTTCCCAGAATCTTCAACGACATTGGCCAATTCCTCCAAGATTACATTGCGACATTTTATGATATTCTGTCGCTTTCGTCAAGTCGTGCCGTCTCGAATCGCCAGGAAGGCGAAAATCCGAGCGCAGAATATGGTATAATCCACGTTCTCAAGGGGGAGACATATGCACAAGAGACTTATCATGCAGATAATGCGTACCATCGTGACGGTCATCGTCGTCAGCACCATGGCGGTTATGATCTTCTCGCTCCGCAGCGAACTTAACGAGGCGAAGGCGCGGCTCAGGGCCGCGAACGATCAGGACGGCGGAGTGTACGTGCTGTGCCGTTTCGACCTGAAGCCTGACGCCGACATCGCCGACTACGCAACGAAGACGCTCGCCGTCGTACCGACGGTACGCGCCGAGGACGGCTGCCGCATGTACACGCTGCTGAAGGACTCGACTACCGACTGGGACAAGCCGATGCGCTTCGGCGAGCGCACGATGCTGATGCTCGAGAAGTGGGATTCCGTAGATGCGCTCAAGGCGCACCTCGACACGCCACACATGAAGGCTTTCGGCCCGACGGTGAGGCCGATGCGAACCTCATCCACCTTCCACGTCCTTGAAGCTGTCCGCCGCTGAGGCCTAGCCATGTCACAGGAATGGAACATTCGCTCGCGCGGCCACTTCTGCTCGCTCTGCCAGAAGCCGTTGGTGGACAAGTCACCGGTGGTGAGCGCGCTGCGCGAGGTCGCCGACGGATACGAACGGTTCGACTGCCACCCCGAGTGCTGGAAGGCCGCGACACGAGACTGGGAGCCATTCTCGATCTGGGACGGCATCTACTTCGCGCCCGTCAAGGAGGCAAAAAAGGAACCGCTTAAGAAGGAAGACGCCGGAGAGCTCCTACGGCAGCTCGTCACGCTCGACGACCCGGCCATGAAGAACGTAATCTACGTCCTGGCCGTCATGCTGGAGCGCTCGAAGATTCTCGTCGAACGCGATGCGAAGACTCTCGACGACGGCACCATCCGCCGCGTCTACGAGGACCGCCGCCAGGGCGACACATTCGTCATACTCGACCCGCGCATCAGGCTCGACAACCTCGCGGAAGTGCAACAGCAGGTCGTGGCGCTTCTCTCTGGCACAAAGACTCTCGGAGAGGTGGCCGTGGAGGAAGAGCATGGCGAAAGGCAGGAAGCTCAGCCCGAGACAGCGTGAGGCCCTTGACGCAATCAGGGCCGGCAGGTTCTATCCGTGTCTTGTGCGCGAGGGCGACGGCTGGCACGCGCGATGGCGCGCCGCCGGCTCCGCCGACAGCGACTGGGTGGACGAATACGTGCGTACAGCCGCCGTGACGCCGCTAACCGAAGACGCGGAGGACCAGAGGCACGAGACGCTTCACGATGCATGGATCGCAGCCTTGAGGTCCCGTACCGGACTCGTAGCATGGGACGACGCGGAATGCGCCGCTTTCGCCCTCGAACTGGAGGCATGGAGCGGATGCGCAAAAGACGACGAAGAGGCACGCCGCCGCATCGTCTTCACGTTCCAGGCGTCTCCCGACGGACTTTCGCTCGCGTGCGGCGTTCCGGCCGGCCGACGCGGGCTCAGGGCGCTGGGGCAGGCGACCTACGTATGGGGACCGCTGCGGGAGATGCGCACCGACGGACACGGCTCGCTTCGGCTAGACCTTTCGCAGTCCGAAGCCGAGGACTTCTTCAGATGCGGAGCGCGCGACCTTCGCGATGCCGGCTACGCGGTCGAAGGCGCGGACATCGCCGCAACAGTCGACGCAAAAGCGGATGTCGGGGAAGATGATGGCACGACCGCTGCGGCCAAGCCGAAGATAAGGCTCACGGTGCGCGTCGCCGGCGAGCCCGTCACGGCGGACGAGATACGCTTCCTGCTCGACCAGGGCTCGTCGCTGGTGTTCTTCCGCGACCGATGGATACGCGTCGACCGCGGCATACTGCGTGAGGCGCTTCGTGCGCTGGAAAAGGGAACCGGCAAGAAGCAGGACGCCATGCACTTCGCTCTCGGCCTCGGCCACGTCGGCGGGCTGGAGATTTCCGAAGCCCATGCGCACGGCGGACTGCGAGGCCTCCTAGCCGACCTGCGCAGGCGAAGCACAGCCGCGCGGCCGGACGGCAAGGCCGGGACGGCGACGGACGCAATACCAGGCTTCAAGGGCGAGCTGCGCGACTACCAGCGACGCGGAGTGGAGTGGCTCCGCTTCCTGACCGGACACGGCTTCGGGGCGCTGCTTGCGGACGACATGGGCCTTGGCAAGACGGTGCAGACGATAGCCTGGCTGCTCGCTGACGAACGGCGCGGCCCCGCACTCGTCGTAGCGCCACTCACGCTGCTTGCCAACTGGCGACATGAGTTCGCCAGGTTCGCGCCTTCACTCAAGGTCTACCTGCATCACGGCGACAGCCGCCATATCGCCAGCGGCTTCCGCCGCGCGGTGGAAGAGGCGGACGTCACGCTCACAAGCTACACGCTTCTCGTAAAGGACTACACGTCGTTCTCGGAAATCGAGTGGGACGCCCTCGCCATCGACGAGGCCCAGTCGGTGAAGAACCCAGACACCCAGACCGCTCGTGCAGTTCGCGCTCTCACGCCGCCACGGCGCGTGGCTATCACCGGAACGCCGATCGAGAACTCCGCCGAGGACATCTGGTCGATAGAGGAGTTCCTAAACCCAGGAATGCTCGGCGAGCGCAAGGCCTTCATGGAGCGCTTCGCGCGCCCTATCGCCGCAGACGCCGCCTGCGCTGCGGGACGCCGCCTGCGCCACGCGCTGGAGCCGTTCGTGCTCCGCCGCCTGAAGTCCGACAGACGCATCGCGGCGGAGCTTGGTCCGAAGCGCGAAATACGCGACTACTGCGAGCTCTCGGCCGAGCAGCGCGCCGAGTACGAGGCGGAGCTGGCCGACTTCCGCGCGAAGGAGCATGCGCCCGGCGACGTCTTCGCGCTGCTCACGCGCCTGAAGCTTGTCTGCGACGGGGCGGGAAAGGTTGCACGGCTGTGCGACCTTCTGGAAGCCATCTTCGAGAACGGCGAATCCGCACTGGTCTTCACGCAGTACGCGAAGGTGGGCGCCTCACTTCAGGCCGCCCTCGCAGAGCGCTTCGGGCGCAGCTTCCCGTTCCTGCACGGCGGACTATCCGCCGCGGAACGAGAGACCGAGATCGCACGGTTCGCCAGCGGCGGACCGACGGCTTTCATCCTGTCGCTGAAAGCCGGCGGCTTCGGACTCAACCTGACTAAGGCGACGCACGTGATTCACTTCGACCGCTGGTGGAACCCAGCGGTGGAGAACCAGGCGACGGACCGCGCGCACAGGATCGGCCAGCAGAAGACGGTGTTCGTGCACCTCATGATCACCGTCGGCACGCTGGAGGAGCGGGTGGACGAGCTGCTGGCGCGGAAGGCCCGCGTCGCCGGCGCGGTAATCACCGAGGCGGAATGGCTGGAGGCGGCAGGCGCATGAGCAAGAAGAGATATCCGGTCAGGATACCGCGCTTCGCCGCCGGAATCCGCGCCCAGGAGTCGCGCACTGGGAGCGGACGCAGCTGGTGGGCGAAAAGGTGGCTCGAATCGATCGAGGCCATGCAGCTCGGCGCACGGCTCGGGCGCGGACGCAACTACGCGCTCTCGGGACAGGTGGTTTCGCTGCGCATCGAGGGACCGCAAGTCACGGCATCTGTAGTCGGGGCGCGCCCCGAGCCGTACGAAGTAAGCATAGTCTTTCGCACGCCCGACGACGCGGCGCACGCAAGGATCGTCGGGCGAATGCGCGCGGAGCCGATGCATGTCGCTCGGCTGCTGGCGGACGACCTGCCGATTGAGGTCGAGGCGATGTTCCGGGAAGAGGGCATGGACCTCTTTCCCGGCGGACGGCTCGCGCCGCGCACATACGACGTGACGACCGCCTGCACCTGCCCGGACTACGCCAACCCATGCAAGCACGTGACAGCCGTTCTGCTGATCCTGGGCGAAGAAGTCGCACGCCGGCCCGCGACCCTGCTGGAGCTGCGTGGCATCACGGTCGAGGAGCTGGCCGATGAAGATTGAGACGCCTATACTGCGCCGCCTCGGACCCGTGCCGTTCTGGCGCGGAGAGACGAAATGCCTCGACGAGCTGGAGCGAATCTACCGCCGCGCAATTGCGGAAGCCGAGACAGCCCTGGGACCTCAGCGGATCCAGCAGGGAGATATCCAGTTGCCGGCGGCGCGGAACAGCTGACGCGGCGCGTCGCCGCCTTCCTTCACGTCCACCGTGTCTATCAGGAACAGCGCACGGTCGCGGTTGGCGACGACATGGCGCCTGTCGCGGGACCAGCTCGGATGCTCCCAGTTGGCCGGCTCCGTCACGAGCTGTGACGATGCGTCGCCATCGGCCGGGGACATCACCGCCACTTGTGCTCCGCCGCGCTTCGTGATGTAGGCTATGCGCCCGTCGGGACCCCAGTCGGGGTCGATGTTCTCGCGCCCCTTCGACGTGAGCCGGCGCTTCGCTTTCGTGGCTACGTCGATCACGTAGATCTGCGGGTGGCGAGTCTCGTTGGAGACGTATGCGATCTTCTTGCCGTCCGGGCTCCACGTCGGCTGGCCTTCGCTCGCGTTGGACGTATTGGTGAGGCGCGTGAAACGGTCTCCCTGAAGCACGTACAGCTCGGGGTTCCCCTGGAACGACAGGATGGCGGCGACGCGCGTGCCGTCCGGAGAGACGGCGATGCCGGTCGGGGAGCCCTTGAAGCTCCACTTCGTGTTGCGACGGTTGGATTCCGTATCCATCTCCCATATCTGCGGCGCACCATTCTTGTCGCTGATGTATAGTATCGTCTTGCCGTCCGCCCGCCAGCGGGGGAATACCGTCATCTTGCCGTCGCTGGTCAGCTGGCGGACGTCCCACCCGTCCGGATACCCGACGCATATCTCACCCGGCATGGCCTCGCCCTTGCTCTTCGCCTGACCGCGGTTAAGGAACACGATCTTGTCCATTGCGAAACCCTTCTGCTGCGCGTACGCCTCGCACATCGCGTCCGACAGTTCGCGAGCCGCCATGCGGGCCGACTTGTCGTCCGCAAAAGCCTTCGTGCAGCTGACTGCCTTGCCGCCGCCGTCGGCGTGTATCGCGCCCGGAGCGCCGACTACTCTGACAGTGCCCTTCGGCGCAACGATAAATCGGCCTGACAGCTCAAGGTTCTTCTGCAGGCACTGCGCGAACGCTCTGTTGGACACGTGTATCTCAACTGCAGTCTTCGCCGCGCCGGTACCCCTTATCCTGACTACGTTGTCCGCCGCCCCTGCAGCCGTCGCAAGCGCCAGGCAGAACCCGAATGCAATCGCTTTCATTTTTATCCTCCTCTTGTTGTTGCGTGTGTGAAACCTGTTTTTCCTTAATTATACCAAAAGACGGTCAGTTCCTGAACGAGTGTATCGGCGCGGGTATGCGTCCCTTGCGGGCGATCATGCGCTCGCACGAGAACTTTGACACCTTCATCACCGGCGCATGGCCTAGGAGTCCGCCAAAGTTCACGCTGTCGCCGACGCGACGGCCGGCTACGGGAATTATGCGCACTGCAGTCGTCTTCTGGTTTACCATTCCTATCGCCGCCTCGTCGGCGATGATGCCCGAGATGGTGGCGGCTGACGTGTCGCCGGGGACGGCGATCATGTCCAACCCGACGGAACAGACGCACGTCATCGCCTCTAGCTTCTCGATCGTGAGCGCCCCTGCGTTCACCGCGTCGATCATTCCCTGGTCTTCGCTCACCGGTATGAACGCGCCGGAAAGTCCGCCGACGTATGAGCTTGCCATTACGCCGCCCTTCTTCACCTGGTCGTTCAGGAGAGCGAGCGCGGCTGTCGTGCCGGGCGCGCCGGGGTGTTCCAGTCCGATCTCCTTCAGTATGTCGGCAACCGAGTCTCCGACGGCCGGCGTCGGAGCGAGCGAAAGGTCTATTATGCCAAACGGCACGCCTAGCCGCCGCGACGCCTCCTGTGCGACGAGCTGCCCGACGCGTGTGATCTTGAACGCGGTTTTCTTGATCGTCTCGCAAAGCGTCTCGAAGTCGGCTCCGCGGCACTCCTTTAGGACGGCATGCACCACGCCGGGTCCGCTGACGCCGACATTAATCACGGCATCGCCCTCGGTCACGCCGTGAAACGCGCCGGCCATGAACGGATTGTCGTCCGGCGCGTTGCAGAGCACGACCAGCTTCGCGCAGCCTATCGAACCGCGGTCCTTCGTCCGCTCCGCCGTCTCCTTCACGATCTCGCCCATGAGGCGGACAGCGTCCATGTCGAGACCGGTCTTGGTTGAACCGACGTTGACCGACGAGCATACGCGCCCTGTCGCCGCCATCGCGGCGGGGATGGAGCGGATGAGAAGCTCGTCTGCCGGCGTCATGCCCTTGGAGACGACGGCAGAGTAGCCGCCGATGAAGTTGACGCCGAGCGACTTCGCCGCGCGGTCGAGCGTCTTGGCGAGGCGCACGAAGTCCGAGGGACGGCGGCAGCACGCCGCGCCTACGAGCGACATGGGCGTCACCGCGATCCGCTTGTTCACGATGGGAACGCCGAACTCGCGCCCAATCTCGTCACCCGTCTTCACCAGCCTGCCGGCGAGGCGCTTCAGCTTGGCAGAGACGTTCTCGCACGTCCGCGAAAGAGAGGCGTCAGCGCAGTCGAGGAGAGAGACGCCCATGGTGATGGTACGGACGTCGAGATTCTCCTCGAGAATCATCTTGTTCGTCTCGATGACTTCCGAAAGATTTATCATGCTTCCTGCAAGCCTCCCAGGACTACACCCTGTGCATCTTCTCGAATATCTCGGACTTCTGGCAGCGTATCTTCAGCCCCATGCCGAGCCCGAGCTCGCCCAATTCCGCCGCGACATCCTCGAACGGCTTGCGGCAGCGGGAGCCGTCTACTATCATCATCATGTTGAAGTAGCCGCTGACTACCGTCTGCGAGATGTCGAGTATGTTGATGTTCGCCTTGGCGAGGTACGTGCAGGTCTTTGCAAGAATGCCCACAGTGTCCTTGCCTACGACTGTAATGATTACCTTCTTCATGGTTGCTGCTATTATCCTATAAATCTCCGCCGAAGTCAATGTCGGCGTCGACTGGAATATCCCCACCTTTGGGAAGCGCTACCGAGCTCTTCGAGAGCCTCGCGCGTTTTTGCGGGCTTCGGAGGTTTTTCGGGCATGGTTTGCCGCGATTATGCGCCTCGTCATCCCGTAAGCAGCTCAAACTCCATCT
>JAFWKK010000044.1 GCA_017514235.1 Kiritimatiellia bacterium
AATGCACAGGGGAAAGTTGTTTCATCGGATGATTCAGCAAGCCGTGACAATGCGCCCTAAGTCAATAAAGGAGTTCTATGTCTCATCACCCAGAAAGGACGGCCCGGAATGTTAGGCCCGTCAATCAGCCACCCAGTAAATCCAATGTGACTATGGCCGGATCGCCCGACAGCACGTATGAGACAGTAACCTTTCGATTTCTCGCCTGTACTACGCTAACGTCAGAGATTACTGGCGCGCCAACCGCCATCTGCAACAATGCCAATGCCCAAATGCAAACACCGACTTCCGATTTCATGACTGTCTTCCCCCTTTTCTTGTTGTTTGGTGTTTGCAGTTTACCATACTCGCCGGCTTATGGCAAGTTTATCCCCTCTGATGTACCAATAAGTACCAATCTGAAAAAAGCTAAGGGAACGTCTGCCCGACAACATACCGTCCGGAGAATGCCTTCATTTCAAACGATCGCCCGCTTTTCAGATATTCCAGGACAGCGGAAGCCGCACGGGTTCCATCCTCAATCGGATCGACTTCGATGCGGGTCAAGGACCGGACAAAGACCGGACCGAGGCCAAGATTCGAATAGGAAACCAACGTCATGTCCTCTGGTATGCGTATGCGAAGACAGGACAACGCCTGCAAGGCCCCGATCGCCAGCCAGTCATCCGCGATATAAACAAGCTGCGGATCTTTGCCTTGCCTGCTCTTCATTCTCGCAATCAGCGAATCCATACCTGCCCGTATGTAGGCGTCTACCATCGCATTGGGTGCAATGTGCGGATAAAGACATTCGACGCCAATGTCGACGTTCCGCAAGACGGTTGCCGCGTCAGTTCGGCTCCCTCGCCCTCCGCCGATCTGCAGCACTCGTTCGACCTTTCGAGAGACACAGTGCCGCCGAAATTCGGCTATGGCACCGGACAAGTCATACGGCACTAGTCCAACCCGGTTTTCAAAATCACCCTTCAAGCCATATCCAAACATGACATACGGGATTCCAAGGCTGGCAAACCACCGCTCGAAATCGGAGTACTGCGCCACCGTGTAATGAAGAATCGCAAAGTCAATCGGCTTGTAAATGGAAATGTCGGACTCGGAAATGTCAAACCGCCCGTCATCAAGCTTATGGAACGTCAGTTTCGAGAACATCCAGTGGCTTTCGCGCAACTTGCGCTGCATCGTCCCCGCAAACACATTCAAGTAAAAGGATCCGTCTTCTTCCGGCGTTATGTACAGGACATGCCCGTAGAAATCAGGATGCGCAGACGGCAACACGCGGCAACCGGCGCCCGGGCGTTGGACTACCAGGCCCTCCTCAGCCAACTGCGCCATGGCCATGCGCGGTATCCGCTCGCTGACACCAAGCAATCTTGCCAACTCCGCCCGCGACGGCAACGCATCTCCCGCCTGATAGTATCCGTTGTAGATCGCCGTGCGAAAGCCGTTGGCTACCTGGTCAACCAAACGCCTCCAGTCGTTGCGCTTGACAGTAAAGGGAACTTCCTTGATTTCGAGTTTCGTCACGCTAGAACCCTACCGTGATCGTCTAGACGGACACAATATCCAATACTTTGGAATCTCAGGCGCGCAGGACTTCGAGCAGCCTGCGGGCCGTCGGGCCGGAAAGCTCGCTGACAACCTCGTCAGCGCCGCCGAAGTCCTGGTAGGAGACATGGTCGTTGACTACCGCCATCGACCCCATGCCTGCTATGAGCGCCGACTTGACGCCGAAGCCCGAGCCAGTGACGGCAACCGTGGAAAGGTGGCGGAGTCGGTTGGCCACGCAAGCGCGGCGCCAGGCGTCCCACTTCACCGCGCCATAGCACGGCGACGACTCCTGGTACAGCACCACGTCGCCCGAAAGCATCTGGGCGAAGGCCATGCGCACCTCCATGACGCCGATGTCCGCCCGCGTCGATATGACCACCTTCACTCCCTTGTCGGCAAGCACCTTCACGAAGTTCCTGAAAGCGGGCGTGACGGAGGCCGGGACCGCCGCCGTAAGGGCGGCGTTGAAGGCGGTCGCAAGGTCGCGCGCCGCCTTCTGCGCCGTCTTCTTGGTCTTCACGACCGCGAAAAGCTCGGCCAGCCCGCCCTGGTAGTTGCCGCCGGCGAGATAGCGGGCCTCTGTGGTGGCGTCAAAGGGAATGCCGTCGAGATCGGACAGGAACTTGCGCGTCGTCTCGAACAGGAGCTCCGCGCCGTTCATCGCGGCGAAATCGAACTCGACGATCACTCCCTTGTCGGCCATGAGGACCCCCCGGCGCTTAGCGCGCCGTGCGCTTCTTCCGAGGATACGGCTGGCCGATCTCGGACAGCATCTTGCGGAACGAGCCCTTGCGCACGTTGAAGGGCTTCCCCCCCTTCACGCGGGAGAACTCGCAGGCGCGGATCTTTGCCGCCGCCTTCTCGTCGGGCCCGACAAGGCCGGATTCGCCCGCGAGCGCGCATGCGACCGCCTTGCGGGCGCACTTCTCGATGAGACGGAGGTCCTTCTTGCCGGACGCGGCGGAACGGGCGAAGTAGCCCGACTTGAACACCTGCACCTTCTCCGCCTTGAGAAGCTCGCCAAAGCGCTTTGCGACGTACTGCCCGACGTTCACCTTGTCAAGCCGCGGATGGCCGAACGCATCGACCGGGACGTCCTCGCCGCGCTTCCTCATCTCCGCGACGATGTCCTTCACGCCAGCACCTTCGCTGACGAAGATGTTGACCGCGTCGAACTTGTCCATGATCGGCAGAAGCCGCTTTGCCTCTCCCTTGAAGTCGATCTTCGACTCCGGCACGTAGACGGCGTGCACGTCCTGCCGGCCCATCGTGAGGTTGAACTCGGGCAGGAACTTGACCTTGGCCTTGAGCATCTTGCGGTAGTACTGCGCCGTCTTGTAGGTGAGCCAGCCGCAGTTGCGACCCATCACCTCGTGAATCGTGAGCGCACGCGGATTGGCGGAGTTCTCGTTCACCACGTTGAGGAAGAACCTGGCGCCCTCCTCGGCCGCCGTCCAGGCGCCAAGCGACTGCTTGATGGGATAGACGTCGTTGTCGATCGTCTTGGGCAGGCCGACGACGATGAGCGGATAGTTGTTGGTCGCAAGGTACGCCGCAAGGTCGGCCGCCGTCGTGTTGGTGTCGTCGCCGCCGATGGTGTGCAGCACGTCCACGCCGTCCTTGACGAGCTGGTCGGCCGCCACCTTAAGGGGATCCTCGCCGGAACGCACCAGACCGCGCTTCACGCAGTCCGCCACGTTGGTGAGCTTCACGCGGCTGTTGCCGATAGGCGAACCGCCGTGCTTGGTGAGAACCATCGCATTCTTGCGCACTTCGGGCGTAACCGGAATGGACTCGCCCTTCAGAAGCCCCATGTAGCCGTTGATGTAGCCGATCATCTCGACGTTCGGCGCCTTCTTGGTATACTCGTCTATCAGAAAACCGATGGAACTTGAAAGGCACGGCGCAAGTCCCCCAGCCGTAAGAAACGCAACCTTCTTGACTTCCTTCATTTTATTCCTGTTAACTCCTGTATCTCTGCATTTGTTAGCGCTGTCTTGTTAATTTCAATCACAGGCCCTTCAGCACGTTGACCATTTCGATTGCCGCCTGCATGGCGGAAAAACCCTTGTTGCCCTGCTTGGTGCCGCAGCGTTCGACGGCCTGCTCCAGACTCTCCGCCGACACAACGCCGTCGACCACGGGCACGCCCGTCGCCAGGGATATCTCGCAGAACGCGCGCGCAGTCGTCTCGTTTATGAGCGCAGCATGAGCCGTCGCCCCCTGGACTACCGCGCCAAGCGCAACCACCGCGTCCACCTTGCCGCCGGCGGCAAGCCGCTTGGCCGCCACCGGAATCTCGTAAGCCCCGGGCACCCGCACCACGAGCAGGTTGCGCTCGCTGCCCCCCAGGCGCACGAACGCATCGATCGCTCCCTTTACAAGCTGCTCTGTCAGAAAACTGTTGAAGCGACTGACGACTAAAGCCGCAGTCATGCCCTTGGCATCTAACGAGCCATTGATTTCCCTTGTCATTGGCATTCTTCCCGTATGCGAAAAAACAAGAATAATTATATCACTTATTCGTTATTTTGTCTAGTGGGCAAATTCTCGTCGTCCGGCGCGGCGAGACCGCCGCCAAGGGCACGGTAGAGCCTGATGAGCTCCATCGTGATCTGTCCGCGAGAGATCACCAGCTCCTCTTCGAGCTGAAGCCGGCTGCGCTGCGCGTCGAGGACGTTGTTGAAGTCCTTTAGGCCGTTCTTGTAGAGGTCCTGCGAGATCGTCACGGCGTCCGTCGCCGCCTTTACCGCACCCTGCAGCGACTGGTAACGGTGATACTCCTGGGTGTAGGAGGCATATGCGTCACGCACCTCTCCATAGGCCGTTTCGACCGCAAGCTCATAGGCGAGCGCCAGCTCGGCGGTCTTCGCCTCCGCCGCCTTCACGTTCGCATAGACAGCCCCGCCCTGAAAGATCGGCCAGCTGACGGCCGGGCCAAGCGACGCGAGGAACGAGTCGCGCGAGAAGAGCTTCGTCCTGTGGCGGTTCTCCCAGCCGACCTGCCCCGAGACGAACAGGCGCGGGAACCACGCCGCCTTCGCGACGCCTATGCGGGCGGTCTGCGCGGCAAGCGCACGCTCCGCCGCCCTGACGTCGGGACGGGCGCGCATCATGTCGAGCGAAAGCCCCTCCAGCCGCTGCGGCGCCAGCAGCCAGTCGCGCCGCTCCTGCGGACGCAGCGCCTCGTCAAGGGCGCCCGGCGCCTCGCCGGCAAGGATCGCGATTGCGTTCTTCAGGGCCTCCTCCTCGGCCAGCAGCTGCGGTATCCTCGCGCGCGTCTGCTCAACTATGTAGGCGCACTGGTTCACCGCGAGCTCGTCGCCGATGCCGCTTTCAAGACGCGACTTCAGGATCTCGTACGTCTCGCTCTGCAACACAAGGTTAGTGCGCGCCACGTCGATGCGCTCCTGCACCGTCCTGAGCCTCACGTACTGCAGCCCGATCTGCGTAGTGAGCGCCACCCAGGCGTCCGCAACCGTCCAGCCGGCGGACTCCGCCTGCGCCAGCGCGCTCTCCGCCAGCCGCCTCGTGCCGCCGAACACGTCGATCTCCCAGTCGCCGTCCACGGCAAAGCGGCGCACGTTGTAGCGGTTGTAGTTCCCTCCGCCGGAGCGAGTCTCGGGACGGTACCAGTAGCGGTTCCAGCCGCCCTCGACCCCGAAGTGCGGCAGGAAGCCCGCGAAGCTGCCGAGCAGCTCCCACGCGGCCTGCTCCAGACGGGTCTGCGCCATCAGGAAGGAGACGTTGTTGGAGACGCCGCCGACCACGAGCGACTCGAGCACGGGATCGTTGAAGCTCGTCCACCAATGCGCGACGGTGTTGGTCGTTATGACGACGCGGACGTCCTCGTTCGACGCGGCCGGACGGTACTCGCAGGATTCCGTAAGGTTGGTCGTGGGCTGCCCGGCGTCAGGCAGCGCGACGAACGTTGCCGACAGCTCGGGCTCCTCGTAGTTCGGCCCCACGGACGGCAACGACGCGCAGCCAGCGGCGACAGCCACAGATGCGACCGCCGCAATCCTCGCGACATTCGTTTTCATTTTGCTCTTCATGTTGCTTTGGTTCCCTTGCTAATTATGTAATTATATCATATTGCGGCGTCACGTGTGTCGATGGTTGGAAATGAGGCGGTCCGGAGATTATCGCCAAAGGGATTTGCCGATCTTTTCTCATGTTGCCTATCAATCATCCCATTTGTCATCATCGTATGAAACTATTTTCCAACCATTGGGATACGAGCGAAGATTCAGGATCAACGGCTCGGTTAATGTTCTGCTCAAATAATTCTCTTGCAACGATGACGCAACTCTCAAGACTTGGTTGCTTATTGACATAGAATACGCCGTGATTACCACATTGCTGAAATTGGTGTCGCGCATTACAGTTTCGAATGAGGATGCTGTCGAGGCCGGAATACTTTGCAAATCATAGTAACCAGTGAGGGAATACAGGTAGTTAGTTTCAAAATGATAGTAGAGTTCTCGCAGATTACCTGTCCTAAGAGCCTTGATTGTACCAAGAAAGACTGTGTCTGGCGAAGTCGCATCGCATGAAGGCAATCTGGCAATTTCATTGGTTGTCAATTGAACGCCGACTAAAGCGGTGACATTCGTCAATGGCTCTGCAATGCAGACGGTTGACATTAACGAGATCATCAGCACGACTCTTTTTACCATGATGTTGCTCCTTTATTGATTCGTGTCCAGATGGGACTGCCAGATGTTTCATCCCAATACCAGAAACTGTGAGGGATTGTAGTACAGTCAATCGCACACGCATTTCGACCAGCGTTTCTATCATTTGCTTCTTTCCACGCCTGAAGATACCCAATACCGCCCTGTACTTTGGCCGCAAAATCCGTGGCGATATCTACCGCACCCTGATTGTCCAATGGGGCGGTATAGCAATAACCCAGAAAGACTATGTTCGCTGCAGCCTCCCACGCCGCCCCCACGGAACGATCCTGCTGATTCCAGAACCACCGCTTAAACCGTGTTGTCATGCCGAAAGATTTTATTCGATGCCCTGCAATGTTCAATACGGAACAACCGGCAATAACTGCGCAATTGAGGTCGTGTTTCCAACATTCACTAAGGAGATTAGGCGTAAATCCACTATTTATCCCGCCTGTGGCGCCATCACCGTGTCCTGAATAGTAGAACACATCAGCCTGATTCATAATCTGCCGTCTGCTCGATGACATCTCACCGTATGTTACAGTCAATATTTCACATCCGGCAGACTTCATGTATGTTGCTGACGGCACAGAATTTGGTGGAGTGGACTCAAGATTGTTTGAAGTATCTCGCGTGGCCTTTCCACGGAATGCATAGGCCAACGTCGAAAAAGCATCACTATCTGCAAGACTCTGTCCCGCAGTCTCCACAATGTCCATCCACGCCATCTCGTCCACGCCGTCGTCTTCGTTTTCCGGCAGCAAGCCAAGCGAGATCAACTGCTGGCGAGTCTTGGCTATCCGTATCTCACTCTTGTCGGACGAATTGACGAGCAAGGCGTCGTCGCCAATCGGTACGGATACGCCATTCGGGCAGGTTCCAGTGGTCTTGACGATCAGCGAATCACCGAACAACTGCCGGCATTGCGCAAGCGACTGGAACTGAGGCACGACTTCAACCTTGATCCGCAGATCCTCGTTGTCAAGCACCACCCGGCTTTCCTCAAGTTCCGTCCACGCAGAATCATCCGGCTTGCAGATCGTTATTCCCGTTACTGCGTAAACAGTGACTGCCGCGGTCTTCCCCTCCCCCCCGAAGCTGTAGCTGGTGTAGTCGGTACCGAAGAGCGAGTCGGGGTCGTCAACTACCACACCCCCATACTGCAACGAGCTTCCGCAGAGGAGTTCGTAGTCGTAGTCGGGATAGCCTTCCCCTTCCCCATTCGTCCCCGCATGGTAAAGCCTCACCTCGTACTTCCAACCTGGCTTGAGCATGGCCGTCTTCGTCTCGCACACGCCGTAGTTCTCGTTAAGCCACGAGAACGACTTCGGGGTATCGCCGACACCATCCATCGGCTCCACGGCAAGACGGTATTTCTCGGACTGGCTTACGCTCGGGTCACCGAAGGTGAACGGCACAGGAACCCGACTGTTCGGATTCCCCCCGTCACTTACATCCGCAGGGTCGCTGTTCTGAGCTATTTCCACGCCATCGTTCACCCCGTCCCCGTCGGTGTCGCGACCATCCGGCACACCATCGCTGTTCGCATCCATTCCGCTAGGGCTCGTCCCCCAGACACATTCCTGTCCGTTAGTGAGACCGTCTCCGTCTGGGTCTGCGGCAAAGTCGTTGTCGGGGTCAACGTCGGTCGCGTTGTCCACAGTCGGGTCGAAGCCGTACTGATGCTCCCACCTATCGTTCATGCCGTCCCCGTCCGTGTCAGGCTGGAGCGGATCCGTACCAAGGATTACCTCCAATCCGTCAGGAAGCCCATCGTAATCCGTGTCAGGCTCAAATGGATCCGTCCCTGCATCCCACACTTCATACCCGTCCAACAGTCCATCCCCGTCGGTGTCGGCGTTCACGGGACTCGTCCCAATCCCTACTACGAATGTGAGTCCAAGCCCGTCGTATACCTTGCCGTCTTCTCGCCAGCAGTAGGACACAAGGTCACGTCCGCCAAACGTCTGGAAGCCCACCGACGCCGCGCCGCCGTCTGCGACGCCGGCAAAGTCGCCTGCGTACCTCACGTGGACCATGTCTACACGTCCGGTCGGGATCGCGATCTGGAACGACAGAGAATTCGTGCCCTGACGCATGTTAGCGTACTCGAACACTGCATAGCCCGCTCCGTCATGCTCGGCCATGCCGAACCGAATCGACGAAGGGGCGTCTCCAGCGATCATCGACATGCTTGCATCGTACGCGACCACGGTAAAACAGTTGCTGTCCACAGCCGTGCCGCCAAGCCAGCTGTAGCCCAGCGGGATCTCGGGGTTGACGTAGCCCGCCCTGTTGAAGAACAGTGTGCCGTAGCGAGTGACAGAGACACTCGCCGCCTGAATCCCTTGAAAGACAAAAGGCGCAGGCAGACCACAAGTGACAACGCCCATATCAGCAGACATTATCACACCTGTAAGATTTGTGGCCTCCGCGACCGCAAGCCATGGCAGCGCTCCAACGAGCGAATGGCACACGACCTCCTCTACGTCGGAAAGACCGTCTTCGTCCGTGTCGGCGCAAAACGGGTCCGTCCCGAGCAGGCACTCCGCGGCGTTGTCCACACCATCTTCGTCCGGATCGCCGGCCGAGCCGTCGTCGCCAACACCACAAAGGGGATTAAGACCGTTTGCCACCTCCCAGCCGTCATTCAGCCCGTCTCCATCACTATCCACGACGAACGGACTGGTACCGCGCTCCATCTCCTGCCCATCGCAAAGTCCGTCCCCGTCAGTGTCGGCCTTCAGGGGGGCCGTCCCATAGACGTTTATTTCGCAAGCGTCGTCAAGTCCGTCGCCGTCGCTGTCAGAGAGTTTGGGGTCTGTCCCTACGCCGAGATGATATTCAATCGTAGTCTGGGGGAGGATGGGGCCACGCTCCGCAAAGTCCCATGTAAGGTTGTAATAGCCGTTCGTAGTCCGAATGTCTGTGAACTGCACGCCGGCGACCGCACCATTGCCATCCAAGAGCCAGTCGGACGACATGTAACTGACACGAAACACATTGCCCGTACCTGACGGCACTATTATCTGGTATGTCATGCCGAGAGACGAATTCCACGACTTCTTCACATCGTGGAACTCTACCACGAACGCACCGTTGGAAGCTGAACCGTACCTCACGTAGGAGTTATCGTCATCCCGACCCAGATAAGACCCATTCCAGTACGCGGCAACCATGAAGCTGCCGCCGTTCCCGATGATTTCCGACAACGGAGCTATTCCGGGCGCATAAGCAGACCATCCGTTCGGATCGCCCGGAGACACAAAAGCCACGTATCCAGTCTCGTATCCCAGCATAGAAACGATAGGCAGTCCGCAGACAACGTTCTGTGAAGTGATGACGTTCAAGGAGAAAGTCACCGTTGTTTGCTCTGATGCAGGCGGACATATCTCGCCGTACCGTGTCGCCCAGCCCGTTGTGTCATACCACTCGAAAGCCGCCGCCTTCGTTATATAACCAGACTCTTCGCCGTCGTCAAGTCCGTCACCGTCTGTATCCGAGGAAAGAGGATCCGTCCCGTGCGCAATTTCCTGCGCATCATCGATTCCGTCGCCGTCTGTGTCAATGTTGACAGGATCTGTCCCCGACGTCCACTCCTCGTACTTGTCTGAAAGGCCGTCGCCGTCCGCGTCGTCCTGCGATGCAAGACGGAAGAACGCCGTCTCCTCCATCGCGTTCGTCGGGAAAAGGTAGAACGGAACGTTAATGACGACATTAGAGACCGCTTCGCCAACATCTATCTGAATCAACCTCTCCCACCCGTTGGACACAATCCGCCAGTTGCCGTAGAGGTCTATGAAACTATTCGTGAACGACATCGAGATCGGCCATGCGATTCCTACCGAAACTGCGTTTGACCCTCGCTCAATTCCCCAAAAGCACAGGTTAGTGACGGGCGGAAAGTTGGTCGGAAAGTTCATCTCGAGCGGATCTTCCGCGACTGGCTGTATGTTCGGAACGGGCGGCATCGCCACCATCATCGGCGGCGGGGTGCCGCCCACGTTGCCACCTTCCTTCGTCGCACCATAATGAATCAGCCCGCACACCACAACAAACAAAAGTAAACGCTCCACCGCCGACTTCGGAAGGCAAGTGTCTACCGCATGAAACGAAAGGATGTTACGTCTTCTACACCAGAGGATAAAAGAAGCGGCAAACAGCACTACGGCACCGACGACTAACCCCCGAACTACTGTCGCCGCAGCATCGCCGAAGGCTGCGTACAATGGAGACATGGCGCAAAGCATTGTCACAATCACTTCAGACGCGAATCCTTGAGGCTTCTTCGTCTCGCAGCCATCGCGGACATGTACGCGAAGAACCGCTTGACGCGCTCGCGCCATGTCTGGAAGAGCGCATAAAGGCCCGGGATGAGGAGTATGCCGAAGGCGACTGACGCGAACATGCCCCAGAACTCCGTCGTGCCGAGGTGGTTGCGGCTCGCCGCGCCCGCACCTGTCGCGATCATCATGGGGAGAGTTCCGAGCAGGGTCGTGAGGGCCGTCATGAGAAGGGCGCGAAGCCGCTCGCCCGCCGCCGCGCCCGCAGCGTCCACGATGGAGAAGCCCTCGCGCTCGCGCTTGTCGCGCGCGAACTCCACGAGCAAGATGGCGTTCTTCGAGGCAAGGCCCACGAGAAGCACGAGCCCGAGCTGGGCGTAGATCGACAGCGAATACGGCTTTCCGGAGACGAGAATGCCCCAGTACTTGAGGCCCAGCAAGGCGCCCAGCACCGCCACGAATATCGACAGCATCACCGGCAGGGGAATCGTCCAGCTCTCGTACTGCGCCACGAGGAACAGGTAGCCGAAGAGGATCGCCAGCAGTATGAGCGGCGCCGCCGTGCCCTCGTTGCGCGCTTCCTGGAAGGACAGCGCCGCCCAGTCGTAGCCGTACCCCTCCGGCAGCTCGGACTTAAGGAGGTCGCGCACCTCGTCCATCACGAGGCCCGACGGCACTCCGGGCACCGGCAGTATGTTGAGCCCTGCCGTAACGTACTTGTCGCGCGTGTAGATCGTGCGGGGGCCGAGCTCGCGGGAAATGGTCCCGAGCGAACCGACGGGCACCATCGCGCCGGTGTCGGAACGCACGTACAGCCGCTCCACCGCCTCGGGCGTGGCGCGGGCCGACGCCTCGGCGCAGACCGTCACGCGGTTCACCTGCGTGCCGAGGTTCACGTCGTTCACGTACCTGGAGCCGAGGTAGTTCTGCAGGGTCGCGTAGATGGTCGCCACCGGCACGTGGAACATCTCGGCCTTAACGCGGTCCAGGTTGAACCTCAGGTGCGGCGTCTCCGCGTTGTATCCGGCGAACGCCGCCAGGATGAGCGGGTTCTGGTTGAGCTTCATCAGGATCTTCTTCTTGACCTCGTCGATCTTCATCGGGTCGGAGTCGACCTTGTCCTGGATGTGCACGGAGATGCCGTTCGACATGCCGAGGCCCGGGATCGCCGGCGGCATGAACACCTGCCACTTCGGCTCCGGCACGGCGGCGAGCATCATCTGTATCTTGCCGACAAGCGCGGCGGCGTGCTGCTCGGGAAGCGGACGCTCGCTCCACCCCTTCAGGTCGATGATGAGCGTGGTCTGGTTCTCGCCGCGCCCGCCGATCATGCCCCAGCCGGTTATGGAGAGGACGCTCGCCACCTCTGGCAACTGCCGCAGCATCTCCACGGCGCGCAGGGCCGCGTCGCGGCTGCGGTCGCGCGCCGTGCCTTCGGGCATCTCCATCGACGCGAAGATGACGCGCTGGTCCTCGTCGGGCAGGAAGGCCGTCTGCGTCTTCGTGAAGAGCGACACGGTCATCAGCACCACGAGCACGAGCAGCACGCCGGCAAGGAATATGCGGCTCGCCAGCCACCTGGCGGCCGTCACGAACAGCCCCTTGAAATGCTCCACGCACCAGTTGAACCAGGCGAGCGGACCGTGTTTGAACGGACGCGATTCGCGCAGGAGCAGCGAGCAGAGCGCCGGCGCGAGAGTGAGCGCGCAGACCGTCGAGAAGCATACAGCCGCCGAGAGCGTGACAGAGAACTGCTGGTATATGCGTCCGGTGATTCCGCTCATGAAGCCGACCGGTACGAAGATGCCCAGCAGCACGAGCGTCGTCGCGATGACGGCGCTCGTCACGTCGCTCATCGCCTGGATGGTGGCCTCCTTCGCGTTGAGGCCGCGCGTCTCGATGAGGAACTGGACGCGCTCGACGACCACGATGCAGTCGTCGACGACAACGCCTATCGCGAGCACCAGCCCGAACAGCGTGAGGATGTTGATGGAGTAGCCCAGTATCGCCATCAGTATGAACGTCGAGCACAGCGACACGGGAATCGTCAGGCACGGAATCAGCGTCGCGCGCCAGTCCTGCAGGAAGAGGTAGCAGACGAACACCACGAGGCCGAACGTGATGAGCAGCGTGAACACGATCTCCTTGACGCACATGCGCACGTAGTCGGTGGCGTCGTAGGGCGTGATCCACTCGAGGTCGTCGGGGAACGACTCCGCGAGCCTGGCCATCTCCTTGTAGATCTGGTCCATCGTGGCGATGGCGTTCGCGCCCGGCTTCTGCTGCAGCGCCACGGAGACCGCGTTGCCGGCGTTGAACTGGCCGGTGAACATGTAGTTCTCCTCGCCGACCTCCGTGCGGGCGATGTCGCTCAGGCGCACGATGCCGCCGTTGTCGTCGCGCCGCACCACGATCTCGTTGAACTCCTTCGGCGACATCAGGCGGCCCTTCGCCGTTAGGGTGTAGACGTGCGCACCGTGCGCCGGGATTGGCGAGGCGCCGACCGAGCCGACGGACGCCTGCACGTTCTGCCTGGAGACGGCGGCGATGACCTCCTCGGTGTTCAGGCCCTGCGCCGCCATGCGGTCCGGGTCGAGCCACACGCGCATGGCGATGCGTGGACCGTAGACCGTCGCCTCGCCCACGCCGGGGATGCGCAGCAGCACGGGCTGGATGTTGCCGTAGATGTAGTCTGAGATCTGCAGGCGCGACATCGTGCCCCTGGGCGAGCGGAGGCATATGACGCCCAGCATGTCCTCGGCCTGGGCGCGGATTCGCCCGCCGAGCTGCTTGACCTCGGTCGGGAGCTTCGCCTCGGCCTGCGCCACGCGGTTCTGCACCTTCACCATGTCCATGTCGCGGTCGCTTTCGACCTCGAACGACACCTGGAGCTGGTAGGTGCCGGTGTCGGAGCACGAGCCGACCATGTAGAGCATGTCGTCCACGCCGTTCACCTCGTCCTCGATCGGCATGGCGACCGTGTTCAGTATCTCCTTGGCGTTCGCGCCCGGATAGTTGTACATCACCGATATGGACGGCGGCGTCAGGCGCGGATACTGCGAGATCGGCAGCCACTTTATCGCCATCACGCCGGCCATCGTCAGCACGATCGCGATCACCATCGCGAAGCGCGGACGCTCCACGAACGTGCGCGAGAACGTCTTTATCTCGTCAATCGCCGGTCTTAGCGAGAGTTTCATCTTGCGTCTTCCTTATGTGAAACGGCTCCGCTCACTCCACCACGGGCGGCTTGTAGTTCGGGTCGAGGTCGTCGTTCGACGTGGCCTCCACGACCTTCACCTTGACGCCGGGGCCGAGCTTGCCAAGCCCGGATATGACGATCTTCTCTCCCGGCGCGACGCCCGACACGACGGGGCACCAGCCCTCGCTCATCTCCCGCAGGGCCACGACGCGCTGCTCGACCGTCATGTCGTCCTTCAGAACCCAGACGCCCTGGCTGCCGGTCGAAAGGTCGAACACGGCCTGCTGCGGCACGCACGGCATCTTCGGCGGGGTCTTGCGGTCGGTGAGGAGCGTCACGTAGCTGTTAGGTATGAGAAGCCTGTCGGGGTTTGGGAACGAGAGGCGCATGATGATCGTCGCCGTCTCCTTGCTCATGGCGTTGTCGTCGAAGTCCCAGCTGCCCTCCTCGCCGTACTCGCTGCCGTCCGGCAGGATGAGCCTCATGCGGTAGTCGGGGGCCTTGCCCTTCTTGACGGCCGTGCGCCAGCCGATGTAGGCGCGGTCGGTGAGAGGGAACGAGACGCGGATCGGATCCACCTGCACTATGCGGGCGAGCGCGCCCTTCGACGGCGCCACGTAGTCGCCGACGTGCGCGCTCGTCTTGCCGATCTGTCCGCTGATGGGCGCGATCACCTTCGCCTTCTTGAGGTCGTATTCGGCGACGACAAGGTTCGCCTTCGCCTGAAGGACCGCGGCCTTGGCGCGCTCGAAGCCCGCCTCGGCGTCGTCGCGCTCCTTCTGCGTGATGCCGCGCTCGTCGGCCTTCTGCATGCGCTCGTTGTAGCGGCTTGCGCGGCGCTCCTCCGCCTCGGCCGCCGCAAGGTCGGCCTTGCGCTGGTTCGCGACGGCACGGTAGCGCTCGTCGTCGAGAACGTACAGCACCTCCCCGGCCTTCACCAGGTCGCCTTCCCTGAACTTGATCTCCTTGACGTAGCCGTCCACCTGCGGCAGAAGGTCCACCTCCTGCATCGCCTCGGCGTGCGCGACGAACTTCTCGGGCAGGTTGTACTCCCGCTCCTCGACTTCCCTGACCGCCACCGTCGCCGCCATCTGCGGCATCTGCGGCATGGCCGGCCGCCCTTGCGGACACAGCTCGCGCGCGATCCACCCGCCGACGGCGCATGCGACCGCCAGCACGACGGTCCCGATCACGGCGCCGACGGCGCCGCCCTTCTTCTCTTCGCTCTTGTTTTGCATCTTTGGCTTCCTTCACCTGCCTTCATGGCCGACCACACGGCGGCATAAGACTTCCTTAAAGTGTCCTCGAGGTCGCACTGCAGCACCCTTGCGATGCGCGCATGCACCAGCCCGTCCCAGATCGCCATGCAAACCGTCGCCACCTGGACGGAATCCGCGTCCGCGCGAGCCCGGCCGGCGCGGACATCGTTCTCGACCGCAGTCCGAAACGCCACCCACGGCCCGAACCGCTTGTTCTTCAGCAGGTCGTCGCGCACCTTCTCCATCGACGCGTCCGCCCACCGTATCTGCTCGTGTATCAGAAGGAAGAACGCCGTGCTGCGAGCGTCGCCGATGAGCTGCGTCGCATTGCGCACCATCATGTCTGCCACCACGGGAAACGACAGGCTGCCGAAGCCGCCCTCGCCGCCAGGCAGAAAGCTCGAGAGCTGGCGGCGGAACTTGGTCAGCATCTCGTCGATGAGCGTCACGAGCAGCCCCTCCTTCGTGTCGAAATGCCAGTACACCGCACCCTTCGTCATCCCGAGCCTGGCCGCTATGTCGGTGAACGTCGTATGCTCGTATCCCTTGCGGACAAAAAGCGAAAGCGCGCTCGCAAGAATCCTCCTGCGGGTCTTCAACGCATCCTCTTTGGTCTTCCTAGGCATTAGGATGCGTATTATACATACTTTCAGGTATGTATGTCAATGCCGAAAAGGGGACAGGATCCCTTTTCCCGGCACAAACTACTTCTCCTTGAACTTCAGCCGGCAGCTGATCATCTTATGATCGCTGAGCTTGCTGTGCCCGCGCACCTGCACGTCACTCATCTCAAAACCCTTGACCATGATGTTGTCGATGGGACACTCGCGATTCGGATTGTGCCAGGATGGCCATGTGATCAGCTGCCCCCTGTTGGCGAGCGTGTAGCCCGCCTCCGCAAACACGTCGAACTCGGTGGCGTGATCCTTCGTGTCGCCAGGATGGTTGTTCTTGATGTTGAAGTCGCCGCCGATGATCACGTACTTCTCCTTCGCCATGTCCGCAATGATGGTGCGCATCTGGTCGGCGCGGTACTCCCGTCGCGGCAGCTCGTCCTTCTCGCCGAGATCCCAGTCAAGGTGCGTCTCGACCACGCACACCTCGCGGCCTTCCATCATCACCCGTGCCAGCTGGTAGTACACCCGTTGGCTGCGTTTCGGATACTCGCGCTCCTTGCTCTCGATCAACTTGCAGTCCTTGAGGAAGATCGAATCGCACTGTGCGCCGCGCCGTGTCCCCTCAATCTTCACATCGTAATCCCCGAAAAGCGCCTCCGCCGTCTTCATCGGCTGGTTAGTGGTGAACTCCGCCGAATATTCGCAGACGCCAACGATCCGCGCGTCCCCTATGAACGCCTTGTACATGTGCAGATACGCCTCGTCCTGCCCGGGCGGAATCGTCGGACGCGCCTTCAGCCCCATCGCATGGTGCCCCATGTTCCACGAAACGAACGTGAACCAGCCATCGTCCGGCTTCGCCGCCGCCCCCGCCGCAACCGCCGCCGCCAGCAGCAGTCCCGCAATCGCCTTCTGCATCGCTTTCATCCCTCCCTTTCCCGCCATGGCGCCTACAGTCCCTCTACCCGCCATTCGCTATTTCGCCATGCCGCACACCAAGCGCACGCCAAAGTGCTTCGGCTGGTAGCTGTCCTTGTTGTAGGAGCGCCAGGCCGACCGGATGCACGCCCATGACTGGACGAAGCATCCTCCGCGGACAATGTGCCCGCCGGCATTGACGGTTGTGTTCACCGCGCCCCTGAGCGGCGTGGGGTCGTCCATGAAGTAGTCCAGGCAGAACTCCTGTATGTTGCCGTGCATGTCGTATATGCCCCAGTCGTTCGGCGGGTAGGTGCCGACGACGGCCGTGCCCTTTTCCGCCGTGACGTTGCGCGCGTCGCTGTCGCTGCCGCCGGTCGATGTGCAGCGCCCCGGCGTCGCCGCTCCGCCCTCTACGGCTGTGCCGTTGCCCCAGCGTCCCTCTCCGTTCCCCGCGCGGCAGACGTATTCCCACTGCGTCTCGCTCGGCAGGTCGAAGTCAATACCGGTCTTGTCGCGCAGCAGCTTGAGGAACGACCCGTCGCCGGGAGGCGCCGGCCATTCGCCGCCTGTCGAGGACGAAGTTCCGCCGCGCCGCACCTCGTTGAAGCATATCTGTTCGACGGGACGCATCGCGCGGCATGTATCGTTGGTGAAGTAGGAGGGCCACGGACGGGACGTGAAGATGCGCGACCACTGCGCCTGCGTCACCTCGAAGACCCCGATGTAGAAGTTGTTGGTGAGCGTTGCCGCATGGGTCCTTTCGCGTGCATCGTTCCGGTTGTATTCGCCGATGCTGCCGACCGTGAAGGTGACGTCCCTGGCGGCGATCTTGCGCATCACGATGGTCGACTGGCGGTAGCGGTCGTCGCCGAGAAGCCCGCCCGGCAGGAAGTCCGCCGAAGGGTACCATTCCACGTTGCCTGCGTTGTCCGAGATGTCCACCACCATGTAGTCCGGCGGATTGTCGAGCGCCCAGGCCGTCACGACGGCGCGCGCGCCGCCATCGGCGATCTTGTGGTCGGGCCAGGAGATGTCGGGACGCCAGTTGATGGTGTACTCGTCCTTGCCGGAGACCTTCTTGTTCGCGTCGCCGGAAAGCGACCAGATGTTCTCTCCGCCGATGGAGGCCCACGAGCCGTCCGTCGCGTTCGTCTGGATGTCCAGCGTCACGATGGCCGGCGCGTCGGTGAGCCTGTAGCCGATCGTCACCAGCCGGCTCGCCGCCTGCGTCATCGTCACGTCCGTCACCTTCGGCACGCCGCTGGCCGGATCGCCAAACGCCGTCGCCCCTGCGCACAGCAGCAGGCCAAAGAGCATGCGAGCCTTCATTTCCGCACCCGCCTTTTCTCACTCGAACTCGACCGGGCAGACCAGCCGGAACCCGATGTGGTTCGCCGACGACTCGGCCGTGTGGTAGCTGCGGAACGCCGAACGGGCGTTCGTATATCCGCCGACGAACGTGCCGCCGCGATATGTGTGCTCGTGCTTGGCGGTCGGTATCGTGTTCACGACGCCCCGCAGGCCCGAAATGTCTTCGAGGTAGCAGTCGACGCACCACTCCTGGATGTTCCCGTGCATGTCGTATATTCCCCAGTCGTTCGGCGCGTAGGAGCCGGCGATGGCGGTGCCTTTCTCCGCGGTCACCGACGCAGTGTCGCTGCTACTGCCGCCGTTCCCGTTGTAGCGCCCCGGCACGTTGTTGGACCTGATCGGCTCGCCGTTGCCCCAGCGCCCGTCGCCGTTCCCCGCGCGGCAGGCGTACTCCCACTGCGCCTCGCTCGGCAGGTCGAAGGCGATGCCCGTCTTCGTGCGGAGAAGCCCCAGATAGGACTGTTCGTAGGGAGGGTCGGGCCATTCGCCGCCCTGCACCTGCGTCTGGAGGTTTGTGGTGCCGCAGCGTATCTCGTTGTAGCTCACCCTCTCCACGGGGCGCATCGCCCGGTCGCCCGCATTGGAGAAGTAGGAAGGCCACGGCCTGCGCGAGAAGATAAGCGCCCACTGCGCCTGCGTCACCTCGAACACGCCGATGTAGAAGTTGTTCGTGAGGTCTGCCGGATGGGTCTTCTCGCGTATCGGCGTTCCGGTGTTCTCGCCGAAGCTTCCGGCCGTGTACGTCACGCCCTTGGCCATGATCTTGCGCATCAGGATGGTCGTCTGGCGGTAGCGCACGTTGTTCGTGACGCCGCCCGGCACGGATCCCGCGTTTGGATACCACTCGACATCGCCCACTCCGGCGGCTGCGGAGATGTCCACCACCATGTAGTCCGGCGGGTTATCCATCGGCCACGCCGTGACCACCGCCCTTACGCTGTCGCCGATTACCTTGTGGTCCGGCCATGAAAGGTCGGGGCGCCACTTGATTTCGTGCGCACCGCTCGTCGCGATCCGGCGGTTCACGTCGCCGGAGAGCACCTGTATGTTCTCTCCGCCGATGGAGGCCCACGAGCCGTCCGTCGCGTTCGTCTGGATGTCGAGCGTGACGACTGCCGGGGCGTTCTCCAGCGTGTAGGCGATCGTCACCTCGCGGCTGTCGGCCTGCGTCATCGTCACGGCCGTAACGTCCGGCATGCCTGCGGCGAAAGCCGACGCGCCGCAGGCCGCAGCGCACAAGGCGGAGGCTAATGCTGTAGTGCTTGCGTTCATTGTCGTTTCCCTTTAGGTCCAAGTGGTTGATGCAAGGGGCTTACCAGACCACGAAGAAGCAGCCCCTGAACTCGGTCGAAATGAGCTTGATGCCGCCGGACTCGAGAACCGTGCGGTAGCGCGCCTCCAACGGTGATTCCGCCGAACGGCAGGTATAGCGCCCCGTCGCCAACTGGATGCCGGCGCTCGCAAGGGATCTGCATGGATTGTCGACCGGATAGCCGGAAATGATGTACTGATAGCCGTTATCAGCCATTGCCAAACTGACGGAAGTCAACGCAAACATGGCTGAAACAGCAATTGCCAATCCCCTGATACGGACATGCAGACTTATCGCGTGGAGTAGAGCGGAGCGCCACGAATGTCTTGAAGCGGCTGCCCCCTCGTCACGCCACACGTGCGAATTTCCCACATGCGGCTTTCCATCAAGTGGTTTTCCTGTCATCATTTTCTTTCTCTCATTGGAGGTAATTGCAGAACCACGAAACACACGAAAGCACCCTTCGGATGCGCTCACGTCCGTTCGCTATTTGGCGGCCCCTTGCACAGGGCGAATAGGCAGCCCGTAGTAGCGGTAGCGGTAGTTGTTGTACGTGTAGTGGTCACTCAAATTAAAGCTGAGGTACCACGCGGAGTTGCTGTACTCCGAGTGAGGGACGGATGACCAGTAGCCGCCGTACGAACCGGCATCGAAGAGCGAAGTCTTGTAGCCCCAGCCAACACAGGGGAGAAAGATGCTGTTGGAGGCGTAATCGCCCCTGCCGCGAACGACATAGCCGTCTACGCCGTTCTGCGTCGTCAAC
>JAFWKK010000045.1 GCA_017514235.1 Kiritimatiellia bacterium
GCCTGTGGGCGTGGAAGACGGGGCTTCGCCGATGACGGTGACGGTCTGCTTCTGCTGCGTGAAGTTCGGGTTCGTGTAATCGGTGTTTGTGACAACGGCGAGGTCGCGGACGCTGCAAACGTCGACGGTTGAAGTCGAGGTTGCGCCGGTGCGCACGTTCTTTAGAGACAAGGTCGCCTGGAGCTTGCCGTTTGAGATTCCGAACGATATGCCGGTCACAAAGGCTTGGCTTGGCAGCCCGCCGAGAACTACGGTTTTGCTCGCCAGGATGTTGACTTTTTGAGCTGTGGCGGACGTGCCGTTGTAATAATCGCACTCGCGAAGCAGAACGTTGCCTTGCGTAGCTGCGGCCGCGTCGATAGTCACGTTGTACGTCTCGCCCTTGATGATTAACTTTGCGCTGGTATCCGTAGCATCTAGCTTAATCAACGCCGAGCTGCCGCTTCCGCCCGGCTTGACGGTCGTCTTGGCCTTCGTGCCTGGGGCGAACTCCGTGGACGACAGAGGCGGGATGGCGCCCATCTTGACCTTCGCGCTGTCCTTCGGCTTGCCTGTCTTGCGCATCGAGGACGAGACGGTCGTGAGCTTGTTCCGGAAGCCGGAGAGCAGAGACGCCATGTCCTCCGGCGCAAGGTAGTCCGGGACGCCGAACTGCAGGTCGGCGGTGAGCGCTGCGCAGTCGATGTCGAAGCTCTGCAGAAACACCGAGCCCTCCGTCTCCACTATGGCGTCGCCGAGCTGCGGCAGCGCGTCGCCGAGGCGAATGGTCATGCGCTCGGAGAGGAGAGAGCCCGACCGCTCTGCGAGGATCGTCGCGGCGAGCCCGGAAGGGACTGTCTCGCCGGACTCCGACGAGTTGTCCGTGATCCAGGTGTAGGTCTTAGGATTGGCGGCCGTTCCCAAGGCGTTCGTGGTGAGGAAGTTCATCGTGAGATAGACTTCCTCCTCCTTGTCGTCCGTCGTCTCTATCGTGGCCTTGCAAGTGAACTTGGAGACCTCGCAGTGGAGCCCTGCGTCTTCCAGCTCGCCTGCGGTCGCGGCGGAGATTCGCGGGTAGTTGGCGGGCGAGCGGGCACCTTCCGTGATGGTGATTGCGGATGCCGCGACGTTGGCAAGCCGCGGATGCCGCGCCTTCCACCACGAGACGTCGTTTAGGTTCCCCGGGACGTCCTCGGTGACGGACTCGAAGCTCTGGCGCGTGGCGTTGGACGACGCGCCCTTTATCTGGAGCGTCGCGTACAGGCAGTCGGGGTTGCCAGCCGCCGTGTTCCCGGCGGTCTGGTGTCCGATGTTCCTGTATTCGACGCCGTCCACGGTGCCGGTGGTCTCTATCTCGAGGTCCACGCCGGTTATGGGATGCGCGTTGTAGACGTATTCGCGGCGGCTCTTGGGGATTGCGGCGACATACGAGGCGGTGGAGGCGTTCGCGTTCTTGACGATCTTCAGCGCGGGGGTCGCGCCGGAATAGTCGAAGCGGCAGATCGCCTTGGGGAAGAACCGGAGCTCGCGCCTTATGGCGTCGGCGACGGTGATGTCGCGGCACTCGTCGAACGGCAGGTACTGGGTCGAGACCGAGACGTCGGCCACTGCGACCGTGTAGCCGCAGGCGGACGCGGCACGGCTGGCGATCTCGTAGAGCTCGGAGTTCAGGTCCTGCGGCTGGCCGTTGCTGGCGCTTGACGAGCTGGTCTGGTACTGGTTCAGGATCAGCCTGGACGAAAGCTGGTATCCGTTCCCCGTGTTCCAGTACTGGCGGTGGACGAGCCTCGCCATCTTTGACCAGGGGCCGACGCACGTGACGGTCTGCGTCGCGCCGTCGCCGCGTCCTTTCTCCTCCACGATGGTGGCGACGTCACCCTGGAATACGCAGACGTTCTTGTAGAACGCCTTGACGGCGTCGCCCGCCGCGAGGAAGCCCGACGGGACGCCCGGCATCTCCAGCATGTCGACGTCGCGGTTGGCGAAGTGGAGCTTCGTGCCCGCGCCGGGATAGAACCGACCCGCCGTCCCGGAGCGGACGCGCTGGAACGAGAAGAGCCGCGACGTCGCGCCGGGCGTCGCCTCCCTCGGTGTCAGGCCCTGGTATTCGGCTGTCGTCATGTCACTGCCCCGACGGTGATTCGCTCCAGGCGTAGTTCTGCTGCTTGGACTGGTTCTTGAGGAAGTTCTGCGCGGCCTTCAGGCGCTCCTCGATGCTCTTCAGGGTCTCCGTGAGGGCGTTGATGGCCGAGTCTGCGGCGTGGTTCACGTCCTGCGCGGCGTTCTGCGCGGACTGCAGCCCTGAGAATGCGGACTGCTGCTCGCGGCGCCCGCCGCCCAGCTTGGCGGCGTCGTAGGTTCCCTGCGCCTGGTAGACGGCCATTCCGGCGGCCGCCTTCTTCTCCTCCTCTGCGGCGATCTGCGCCTTGATGCGGTCGCGCTCGGCGGAGAGCTGCGGGACCGCGGCGAGGGCGGAGGCGCGCTTCGCCTCCTCCTCGCGGCGCTTCTCATCCGCCTTCCTGGCTGCAGCGTCGTTGATGGCGGCGGCGGTGTCGCCTCGCGTGACGGCCGTGGCGCGCCGCACGTCGGCCGTTCCGAGCGCCGAGCCGAGCGCGTCGTGCATCTCGGTCGCGTGGGCGGCCTTCTCCCGCAGCTCGGATATCTGCCGCTCCTTCGCCTTCCGGTCCGCCTCGAGGCGTTTGACCTCCTCGCGGAGCTTCTCCGCCTCCTTGCGCTGCCGCTCGCGTTCCGCGTCGCCCTCCTCCGTGCGCTTGCGCGGAGCGTACCAGGTGCCGTCCTTCTCGTTCCGCTCCCTTGAAAGCGCGTCGAGCGTGTTGGCTTTCTGACGGGTGCGGCTTATCGCCTTGTCGTCCGCGGAAAGCGACGCCTCGATCTTGTCTGCGGCGGCCGTCGCGTCCTCCGCCTGCTGCTCCAGGTCGGCGCGGCGGATGACTACGTCGTGCTTCTTGCGTTCGGCGTTGCGCCTTGCGCGCTTCGCGGCGTAGCGGTCGCGTATCCCGCTGCGCTGGCGGTCGGCGTCTTCCGCGTTGGGATCGATTCCGGCCAGCTCCTCGGCCTCGGCGGCCTCCATCTCGGCATCCTCCGCCTCGCGCTGGATTCGCACCTTCTCGTTGAAGAGCTCGTTCTGCCGGCTGCGCTTCTCGGAGACGTCGGCGATGGCCTGCGAAAGCTCCTTGTAGGCCGTAGCAATCTCGCGGACGCTCTCAGCGGCAGCCTTGTCTGCGGCTGCCGCCTGCAGCTCGCGCGTCTTCTCCGCCGCTTTCTCCGCCGCGTTCCGCCATTCGTTGAACTTGCCTACTATGTCGACAATAGCGTTGATCCACAATGTCGCGAACGATACCATGGAAATCGCCTTGCGGACCTTGCTTATCGAGCTCTCTATCGTCTTGAAAGAGCCGGAGATGGAGGCTGCGGCCTTCTTGCCGGACGGCCCTATGGACTCTATCTCGCCCTTGAACTTCCTGACGTCGCCGCTCGCCTTGCGGGTCTGGGCGTCAAAACTTATGTCTACTTTGTTGCTGTCCGCCATCGCCTGGCGGCGGAGACTACAGCAAAGCGTGGACTACTATGCAGATTACGGCGATGACGCACAGTGATAGATACACCATCTCAAAGACGTCGCAGATCTTGCCGACGACTACGTCGAACTTCTCTCTTGCCGTAAGCTCCCAGTCGAGTTCCATGCCGCGTAGTATACCGCCTACTCCTTTCCGCTGTCAAGTGGATCGCCTAGCGTCGTCTGGACCTCCAGACGGACCGCGTACGAAATCGTCCTCTCGTCGAGCAGCTTGCTCGTCAGCTCCTTCACGACCATGACGCCGACGCCGTCCACGGGCAGCATGTTCAGCTCCCACGCCGCGATCTCCGCCGCGTCCTGCGCCGTGCCGCTCGCCGTCGTGACGATCTTCTGTATCGCCATGACAACGACCGTCGCCATGCCGACCATCACCTTCGACGCCGTCGACGTCGGCTTGAACCCGGGAGTCTGCACAAGCAGGCACCGCGACGCCTTGCCGATGGCCGCGTTGAGCCGCGCCGTCACGTCGCCTTCGTCCTCCACGACGACCGAAATGCCGGCAAGCGCCTCGCACGAGCGCAGCGCCTCCGCGACCTTCTCCTGTATCTTCAACAGCTTCATGCAGCTCCTTCCATGATGTAGTCCCGCGCCGCCTCGAGCGCGTTCGCGGCAAGCGCCTCGCGCGTCGGCAGCAGGTCCGGCTCATGCTTAAGCGTCGCCCGCTTCGCGAGGATGTAGAGCGGAACGACCTTCGCTTCCTTGCCCTTGCCTTCCGTCGTCGCCAGGTAGTTCTTGCCCTTGGGCCTGAAGACGTCTATGCCGCTGTTCCGGAGATACGCGACGGTGCGCCCGTAGGCGATGGCTGCGACTGGGATGGTGAGGGCCGACTTGTTCCTCGGCCTTATCTCCAGCGGTCCGAGGGCGCGGCGGATGCCGAGCGCGGCGACGGTGACGGTCGCGCCGGAGGAGTCGCTTGCCGCGTCGACGCGGGCGTCCTCCAGGTTGCCGGTCGGCCGCGCGCCGAGCCGCGACGCCGTCGCATGGTGCGTGAGCGCGTAGCGGCGCAGGTGGCCGCGCACGGTCTCGGAGATCTCCGCCGCGATCTCGCGGTGCAGCTCTGCGCGGGCGGAGGGCTCCAGCCGCCGGGATATGGCGTCGAGCTGCGGAGTGTCTATGTCGACGGTGATGTCAGCCATTGTCCGCCTCCTCCTCGACAAGCCCGAGCGCGTCGCATTCGGCGCGGCTTACGCGCTCCCATGTCATGCCGCTGCCGAAGGCGAACGGCGGGAACGGGTTGCCGATGGCGTCCTTGAAGCCGCCCGCGCCCTGGCCGAGCGCCGCCCAGATGGGCGAGCTTTTGAGGGCCACGAAATCGTCCCTGCAAGCCCCTTGCCAGCCGGTTGCAGAGCCTGCTGCAACCCAGCGGCGGAGCCAGTCGTTGCGCGGCACCATGCGCGTTCCGCCCCTGACGAGCCGCCACGCCGGGTAGCGCGCGACCTGACCCGGCGTCTGCGCGGCGAGCTGGCCGAGGCTCTGCGCCATGCGGCGCTGGGTCTTGACGATGAAGTCTATCCTGGCCTCGTTCGCGGCGAACACGTCCGCGGCGCGTTCGCGCAGCTCGGCGAGGTTGATTTCCCCGGCGTTGTAGGCGTCCACTAACGGCTGAAGCTCGGGTGCGAGGTGCCGCGCCGCCGCGAGGGTGCCCGCCCTCGCGATCTCATGCAGCTTCTCTGCCAGTTCCTTCGCAGTCATGCGCTAGCCCTAGCCCTCTATGGTGTAGTTGACGACGACCGTGCAGCCGACCATCCCGATCCGCCGCGACGTCACGCAGGCGTGTGCGAAGATTTCAGTCGTGCCGTACTTGAGAACGCCCTCGACCGGTTCCGAGAGGTGCCCCGCGAGCGCGTAGGCGGCGGCAAGCGCCGCCGTCGCATACACCCGCGTCGCCTGGAACGTGATCGTGCCGTGGTTGCACCTCACGTTCTCAGGCAGGATGCGGTCCGCCCCGACGTACTCGCGCACCTCCACGCCGGGCGCTTCGACGAACGACAGGTTGCCGGGGCCGACCGGCGCGCCGTCAACCGATCGCGCCGCATCGCTGCAGAGCGTCGTCGCCGAGCCGCCGGAAGGTGTGAGCGTCAGGTCCATGGTTGGGGGTTAGGGGTTGGAAGCGGTGAGGGCCACGGTGTAGAGCGCGCCCGCCACGCCCGACGAGAAGGCGCGGCTGGCGATGAAGCCTATCTCGCCCGCGCGCAGCGTGGTGTTGCCCCAGGCGAGCGGCCCGGTCACGAGCATCGCGTTCTTGAGCGTTACGGTGAGGCCGCCTGTGCCCGCGATCACGAGGTCGTTCGCGCCGGCCAGCGATGCGCCGCGCCCGAGCGAGACGGGAAGCGAGTCGAGGATCTGCGACTCGGTGAGGCCGAGCGGCGTGCACTTCGCGCGCACGGTCACGCCGGCGAGCGTGTGGTCGACCGTGCCGAGCGAGTCGGTCTGCACGGGGTCCGTGGAGAGATCCACGTTCACCGTCCAGCCGTCCGCCGTGTCGGGGATCGAGAGCGAGCCGAACGTGCCCGCGTACTGCACGCCGGTGATGCCGGCCGGGTCGGGGTAGTTGAGGTTGTAGGTCGCAGCCGCGACGGAGTAGAACGCGCCAGTGTCGCCGGGCGCCTTGCCGTTCGCAAGCAGCGCCGTGAACGCGGCCTGGCCGAAGGCGGTCTTGACCGGCGAGAGCCGGAGTTCCGGAACGCCGGAGAGGAAGGCGTTGAGGAACGTCACCTTCGTCCCCGCAAGGGAGTGGACTATCAGCGGCGTGTCGGTGCTGCCGCAGAGGGACGCGCCGATCGACGGCGTCTGGTGCGGGAACAGCGCGGCGAGGATGTCGGCGTCGACCTGCCCGCACGGCGTGAAGGAGACGCTGCCGGTCTGGTCGGCCTTGATGGTGTCGAGCGGCCCGGAGATGCTGGAGGGCACCTCCTGCGTGGCGGTCTCGATCTCGGCGGTTATGCCGTCGGCGTCGTAGATCGTCACGTCGCCGAACTTTACGGCTCCAGGGCCGCGGAGTATTGATGTTCTTGATGTTGCCATGTCGGCGTTCCTTTCGTTAGTTGTTGGTGGTTGGTGGCTGGCCTGCCGTGACCGTGACCGTAACGACGTTCGTCGTGGTCTTTTCCGATTCGAGCCGCTGCCGTGCGGCGGCCAGGGCGCAGCTGGCCGCAATGATTGCCGCGAGGCCCGCGCCGGCGCGAAGGATGTCGCGGCGAGACGAACGGGACGGATGAGACGGACGGGACATCTACTGCACCTCCGATGCCGCGAGGATGTTTTCGACCTGTGCGTTGTCCCAGCCGAGCTGGGACATCAGGACAGTCTTGCCCTGAAGAAAATACTCGTTGTCTTCCCGGAAGTCTTGCGCGGCGAGATAGAGGTCGTAAAGCCCGGCGTCGATGATGTACTGCTTCACCTGCTCCCACACGTTCGCCTGCATCAGCGCGGCGACGATCTTTAACTTCGAGAACGTGCGCGGCACGGGCGGCGGCGCGTCCTCGAAGACGTATTTGCGCCTCCACGCCCCATCCGCAAGTTCGTAGCCGTCGAACACGGCAACCTTGCCCTCGGGAGCGTCAGGCACCGCCTGCGACGCCATCAGCGGATACGCCCCGACCTTGGCGTACTGCTCTTTGTTCGGGTTTATTATCGTCGCATTTCCGATATGTATGAGTTTCTTGGCCGGAACCAGCGTCCGCCCGTCGCTGCACGTGTAGCATGTCTCTTTCATGGAACCTTGTAACCTCCGTTATCTGCTATCTGTGGGCCCGCCTCAAAATTGTAAGAGTTGTACGACGAGTAGAACTGCCTTCCGATTTCATCGTAAACCCCAATCACTCCTCCCATCACACAAGGTATGAGATGGGCAGTGCAAACGCCATTGACCTTGCGGTAGAAGTCGTAGAACTTGTGCGAGATGAATTCACCGCTGCCGATGTTGATCTTCATCGCCGGGGGTGTCAGCGAGCTTGACAGCGGCCACGCCTCTGTGGTGCCGGCACTATTGACCTGAATCGCGGTAACGAGGTTGACATTTGAGCCTATGCCCAGCCACGAGTACCAGTTGCCGCTTGTGAGCTCGGGGGTTCGGTCCTGGCCCCATCCGTAAGCGTATTGACCTTTTTGTGGAGGCGACCACTTATTCATAGCATCGCTGGACGTAGAAGCCGGCCCGGCTCCAGTCCAGTCTATATTGCCCGTGGCCACATTCGCAAGGGTCGCCCCGGCGTCCGAGGCGCCGTTCCTGTACACGGTCCAGCGAAATCCGGTATAATTGACGGATCCCGAGCCGCCTCCGCTATCCCACGAGTAAAAGCCGCTATTGCGCCAGCTTCCGCCGTAGGTGGCGCATCCGAACCACATGTTGCTCCCAAGGAACTTCCGATCGCCAGTCGGGGCTGCGTCGGTCGCGACCACGATGGACAACTCCTCGGGCGTACCCGCGTCCATCAGCAGGTACGGGAAGACGAGAAAGCAGCGGTAATCCGTGCAATGCAGATACTCTATCCTGTAATCCCAGGGGTAACTCTCGCTCATCATGCTCTGGTGGCCTGCGTTCATGATCCTCCTTGCACCTTCGGTATGAGCAAAAAGCCCGTGTCGCTGCCTTCGGCCCATCCGGAGTCCTTGCGATAGAGTACGCAAATGGTATGCTGTCCACCGTCCAAGGCATAGTCCACCGGCATATAGTTGGCAAGCTCGCTAGGGTCCAGGCCGCCCCATGCGGACGAAGCGGTCGTTGCCTTGATGTTCGGATCAAGATCTCCTTCTCCCCATACAGTATCATCCCATGGTATGTAGTCCGGATCTATATCTGGCTGCATGGCCACGACGTAATCGTACGATGCTTCAGAGTCGGACGCGATCAGTATGCGGAACGAGGTGTATCCTACGACACTGATGTACATCTTGGCCATCGTGTCGTCCTGGCCGGCGTTCGTGGACTTGTACACCCCATCATATGCCGACGCGTCGGGATTGATCGTCGCGTCCTCGACCCAAGCCCCGTCGTTGAGGTCCACCGAGAAGGACGCGGCGACATACTGTGCGACGAGCGTTGCGCCGCCGGACGGGACAAGCGATGCCGCTGTAATCTTGACTCCGTTGAGGTACCATCCTCCGAAGTTAAGCGTCGCATGCGTCGGCGCGGGCAACGTGCCGTAAGGCTGTCCGGCGTAATAATACGGCGCACTCCAGCCCGAAGGCATCTGCCCTCCGTTCGTGGTCGCGTCAAACGTAACCGTAGACGGAAGCTGCCATTGCGCATACACCGTCGGAATCTCCGGCGATGCGACGTCCGTGTCCGCCAGCTGGCTTCCCGCGGTGGTCCCCGCCGCGTTAGGCGTTCCGGAGGCGTCGAACCAGCCGAGGAAGCGGTGGCCAGCCCATGTCGGTTCGGTCTCAAGCGGCGCATACTCGTCGTCTGGGAAGACCGCGTCGACCGTGGAAGGCGTGTTTCCGTTGCAAGGGTCTATGCGATAGGAAAAACGCAGCCCGAACGCCTTGCGCACCGCCTTGATCCCGCCGGACGCCGCGCCCATCGAGCGCGTCGCCAGGATGCGTCCGGAAGATGACATCTTCTTTAGGAACGGCGAGATCATGCTTGCGAAGTCTCCGTGAAGCAAATGACGTTGACGCCAGGCTCAAGGTCGGCCCAGCTGTCGTCAGCCTCGTCAAAGCTGACCGCGCTGCCGTCGGCCTCGTAGAACGACACGGACGGAGCGGACGTCCCGGTAACTACAAGGCGTATGAAAAGGTCTCTCCCTCTGCCGACGACCTTTGCGGGCAGCAGAAAAACGACGGACGAGACGCCGCTGCCTACCGTGATTCCGTTGACAGCCCTGTCCGCAAGCGCGTACCCGGTAACCTGCCCGACGGTCTTTATGTCGGAATTCCCGAGCGTCTTCAAGGCATACGACAGGTCTGTGATGTCCGCCTTGCCGCGCTTCAGGGCTGCCACAGCCGCGGCAAGCGCGAGCAGCAGCGCGCCGACTGTGGCAGCCTCTCCCACGGGCAGCTCGTCACCCTGCTCCACGAGCGCGTTGATGGCGGCCACGGCGTTAGTGTCGATGCCAAGCCCGACGGATAGCACGGCGTTGGAGAACACCGTGTTGGTCGCGGAAATCGCAGCAGCCAGATCGCCAGCGAACGACACACGCAGCGCATTCGTCGCCGTGTCGGTGTAGTTCGTCGCCGAGCCCGAAAGCGCCGCGAGGTCGTTGGCCGTCGCAAGGCCCAGCGCGTTGCCGACCCGATGCACAAAACTGTCCGCTCCGCCGTCATGTCCGCCGGTAGACCCGAATACCAATGCCCACTGGTTCGGCATCGATAACTCGGGCATAAGCTCGGAGACCGACTGCTCGTAGCTGAAGTACAGGTAGCAACCCCTGTCCGTGCAGATAACAGAGTTCGCCACCGAGTCGGGATAGTCTATGCTTTTGGACTCCCCGTTAGCCCGAAACGTGACTGTGTATTGGCCGTCGCCTCGCGGGGTCCAAACAACGTCGCGGATCACGAATCGAGCCGTCGTCTGCTCTACCATCCAGTAATCACCCTCCATCTCCATGACGTACTCGTCGACCTGGTTCGTGACGATGTTGCAAACGTCATTCGTGGTCATCGTCTGAGGCGGCGTTTGAGCTTTAGCCCATGCCGGAACCGTCGGATCGGTTTCGCTCTCTGCTATCGTCTCCACCAGCTGCGCGTTGCCTGGCGTGTAGTCGATCATGTCCGGCGTCGCCCAGGGCGCGTTGGAGACGGAGACGCGCGCGAAGTCGATCGTCGCGACCGGCAGCGGCAGCGCGTTCGGCACGAAGCCGGGCGAGTCGAGCATGCGGAGGATGCCGTTGGCGGTGTAGTTGACGCCGAGGTCGTCGGTGGCCCGCACGAAGAAGCGGTATGCTGCCGCGCCGCAGTCGTTGGATGGAGCGAAGACGAGGCCGTCGGTCGGCCAGTACGCGCCGCCCATGCCGTTGGTCTGGTAGAAGATCCTGGCGGAGGAGGCTGTGCAGTTGGATGCCGCGCCTGAGAAGGAGAGGTCGAAGGCGACGGTCTCGCCGTGGTACGCGGCGAACTGCCCGGCAGTGGTTTCATTGCCGGTTATGCGCCACTGGAAGGTCTTTGCAGAGACGCTGCAAGCGGCCAGCAAGGCCGTTGAAAGGGTGAAAAGTCGAAAAGTTGAAAGGTTGAAAGGCTGGCTTCGCCGGTTGAAAGGTTGAAAGGTTGAAAAGTTGAAAGGTTGAAA
>JAFWKK010000046.1 GCA_017514235.1 Kiritimatiellia bacterium
GCCCCTGCCGACCTTCCAGAGAGCCAACGGATGCTTGCTGCCGTCTCTGTCGTCATGCGTGACGGACACGCGTTAATTGAGTTTCTGCAATGCTTCACAAACGGCTATAGGGATGAGTTGGAGAAGGACGCGGTGAAATGGGCCAAATGCGAGGAGGAAGACTTGAAGTTGTCCCGTGCGAAACATCTCCGTGGAGACATGCCGACAAGCGTCGTGATGCGCAAGACCGTGCCGGGCCTGCCTGCAAATCTATTTATTCCATGCAAATACCATGTTCACCCTATTTCCATCCGCGTCCAGAGGAGTGTCGCCGAGGAGCCGAACTACCGGGACACCATGGAGCTGACGCTCGAAGCCGAACCGCAGTTCCTTGGCGGCACCGGTGACCTCTCTCCAGCCGACGTTGATGCCGTCCGCGACTTCGTTGTCCGCAACCTCGAGCCGCTCCTTTCCTACTGGCACGAAAAGATCTCCTTCGATGACTTGCTCGCTGCATTAAGGCAAACTGGTCTTATTGATAGGACGTTAAGGGTATGAACGATATACAATGGTGTGAGGCCGTACTCGGGTGGGATAGGCATGCAAAAAGTTATAACGGGACGTTGAAATGATGGCGCAGTTCATTAGTGTCACAACAAACAGGGCGGTCTATGAGAAGAACCGCGAAGTGTTTCATGACTGGGGCTACAGGACGGAGGACGGCGGGTTCGTCAGCCTTGGCGACAAGGCGTCGTTTCTCGCCGCGACGAAGGTGTATGACAAGCAGTTGCCGCCAGCGGCAGAAACCGATTTCCGGTTTGAGTGCGAAACGGGCTGCGTGAACGCCGACTGTGCGGAGATGGCGAAGGGGTTGATTGACATGGGTTGCAACCCCGCGATTCTGAACCTTGCCTCGCGCCATCATGCTTGCGGCGGGTATGATTCAGGGGCGGGGGCGCAGGAGGAGTCGCTTTGCCGAGTCTCGACGCTGAGCCAGTCGCTCTACCAGTATTTCGATCCGTCGCTGCGGTGCGTCCGCGAAGCAGAGGTGGAGCCGCGAGGCAACGCCTATCCGCTAGACATCAACTTTGGCGGAGTCTATTCGCCGAACGTGACATTTTTCCGTTATGGGTCAACGGAGGGGTTTGAGTTCCGTAAGAACCCTTTTCGATGCGGGGTGATAACCGTTGCCGCGCTGAACTTCCGCGAGAACACGCGCTATGTGAACGAAGAGCTGAAGTACAAGGCGGCAGGCGGAGGCTTCACGCCGGAGGGCGATGCGATCCAGATGAACAAGATCCGCACGATCTTCCGCATTGCGTTAGTGAACGGACACGACAGCCTCGTCCTTGGCGCGTTCGGATGCGGCGCGTTCAGACTTCCGCCGGAGGCAGTGGCCGAGCAGTTCTATCGGGCGTTGGACGAGCCGGAGTTCACTTGTCGTTTCCGCGTTGTCGTCTTTGCGATACTCGAATACGGCGGCATATTTGGCGCTGGCAAGTTCAGCAGCAAGTTCGCCCCGTTCTACTATCTGTTCGGGAGTGACATGGCGTTGCGTTAACAAGATGATTTCGCGATGGTGTAATTCGCGGCATGAAAACCAAAGAAGGGAAGAAGGAAATGGAGAAGATCGGCAATGGTAGCACGGCGAACGGCAACTTGGCGCATCTGAGCGGAGAGGACTGGATGTATCTTCTGCTGCATCAGCCGCGCTGGGAATATGCTATCGCGCCTAGTCGCTCGCTGAGCCACGCTTCGTCCGGCGGGTGTTGGCCTGTGGTTTTGTGAAGAATTAACAACTTGTAATTGCTTTGATAGAATTTCGTGCTGTAAAATGAAATGGGGAAAAGATGGAGATGAAATACGACTTAAACCATACGTTCGTGACGAGCGACTACCACTTCCGAGACTGGACGCTCTTTGGCGGCGTGCTGGACGAAAGCACCAAAGAAGAGGAGATGCAGCATGTCGAGCTTTGGAACAGCGTCGTCGACAAGGACGACCTGGTGCTGTACATCGGCGACTTCTGCGACGGTGGAGTTGGCGACCTTGAAGAACTCAGTAAGAAACTGAATGGGCGCAAGATTCTTATAAAGGGCAACCACGACGAGCTGGGGGACGAATGGTATCACTGTGCGTTCGAGGATGTTGTAAACGAGATGCGCATCGACGAGTTGAACCTTAGGCTGATCCACGCAAAGGAAGAGGTGAAGGACCTGCGCCCCGGAGAGCGCGTCATCTACGGGCACGAGCATCGGCTCATGTCCGAGCCGCCGACCACCGCTCGGGGCTCCATCTGCGTTTGCGCGAAGTGGCACGGCTGGAAGCCGATCACGCTCGCCGAGGCGATCCGGCAGATGGATGCGGCGCAGGGTTAACCCACTTCCAGATGACGCGGGCGTTCAACGGTGGAATGGACGCCTACATCGTGTTCCGCACGTCAAAGACCCGCAGCGCAGTCATCATCCGTTTCTGCTACAAGTAGACGAATAGAGGCAGTAGCGAAACCTCGGCGGTTCATGCCGGACTGCCATGCCAGGGCTCTAAACAGCGCCGCATAGCGCGGCGCTGCGATTTCAGGTCGGTGTGTTGCGGCGGCGAACGGCGTCCGCAGGGGATTACTGCATTTTCTGCGTAAGGGAATGGCTGTGGCTCGGTTCTTACTTTGTGGATGGGACTTTAAAACGAAAAGGAACAGCATAATGAAAGCAAATCAGAATCAAAGAATGGGATATGGCGTGACTCACACGCTTGAGGAGACGGCCCAGTTGCTTGGCGTCACACGTGAGCGGGTTCGCCAGATAGAAAAAAGAGCGCTGCTGAAGATAAGGAAGGCCCTTGCCGAGCGGTACGGGATCCACTCGTTCTCGGAAATGAAGTGGTCGTGAAATGTGATTCTCGACCGTGAAGCCGCAGTCGATGTAAGTTTAGCAAAATATCGACATCGCAAAAGGATGGAGAAATGAAGTCTGTTGTGTGCATACATGGATTTGGCAGGCATCCCGGGGGTCGCCAGTCAGGGTTTTCGTCGGCACTGCGCACGGCTGTTGTGGAGCTGCTTGGCTCGGAGGTGGCCTGGAGCGAAGTGCTGTGGGACGACTTGCTTGCCTCGCCGGACATATCGAGTTCGGCGTCGATGTTGATTGATGCACATAAAGCCGTATGCTCGTTCTACAACGGCAATGCGGGGACGGCGATTCGGCAGCGCGTGCGCGGCGCCTTAGCCGACGCTTCGGCGAGGGCGGATGATGGCGGCGTTGTTCTTCTTGGGCATTCATTTGGTGCTGCGATCGCCTACGACGTTGTTGCGAGGGGGCTGGCTCCCGATGTCCGCGACCTGCTTATGATGGGCGCGCCGATGGGGCTGATAAGGCATCCGGATATGTTGGCCAGGAACATGTTGGGCGGCAAAATGCATGGCCTTGGCGGAGTGCTGCATATTGTCGGTGCAGTCGCGGCGCAAATCTCAGGGATGGCAGATGTGGACTTCGGGCAACTCCCGGGCGGAGTGAGGGCGGTGGCGTTCCGTAATCCGAAAGACAAGCTGTCCGCCGGCCTTGGCGCGGAGTTCCCCGATGTCGAATGCCGTATGGTCGCACCGCTGCCGGGAACGCGCGGCCTTGAGCACCATAGGCTCTACTGGTACCACGAGGACGTCGCCGATTGGCTGTCGCGGGTGCTGTCTGCATCACAAACAGGAGGCGATGTCGCGCTCTCCAACAAGCTGTAACAGACGTTGACCGCCGCTCGTAAGGCTTAGTTTCATGGTTGTGATTTTGTCCGAGTATAGGTTAACAAGCCTGAAGACATTTGATAGTATTTGGGGTATGAAAAATAATGAAAAAGAGGATGTAAAGATGAATAATGGCACGGTGCTCGATTGCCAGGCTTGGGGCGGACTCTACAAGAAGTTCCGCACTAGGCTCGTTAACAGCCTCAGTAGCAGCTATTGCCGCGCCGACCGCGAGGACGCGGTGGAGTTCGCCTTCGACAAGCTCATGCATAGAAAGGATGCAGTTGCGTATGGCGACAGGTTTCCCCGTACTGAGAAGGACTGGTTTTGGAACCTCTATTGGCAGTCCCGCTCTTTCCTGAGCCACATGAAGCACCGTTCCGGTCTCCACGCAAAGTATGTCGAGTCCATGTCGAAGGAATTCGAAGGCACATTCGATTCAGGGCTGCAGGGCGTCGACATGGATGCCGAAACATGTTCAGAGGCCCTCGCCAGGGCTCTTGAGATATTCAGGGTGGAACAGGGCATTTCCCGCCGTGACCTCAATGTCTTTGTCCTCCGCCAGCGTTTCCAGACTCCTTCGAAGGAAATTGCCGTTCGCTACGGCATCACGGTGAGCAATGTGGACGTGATCAGGCACCGCGTCGGCAAGCTCCTCAGGAAACATGGCCCGGACTGCTATGCCAGGGCTCTAGGCCGCGCCGCATAGCGCGGCGCTGCGATTTCAGGTCGGTCGGTGTGTTGCGGCGGCGAACGGCGTCCGCTCATTGTCTGGGGCGGCCGTCAATTAATTGTTCAACACACCCACTCGCTGTCAAGCGGCGTTCAATGCCGCAATCGCCGACCGGCCTGGGAACCTCCAAGCCCCCTGCTCCGTATGGGCGGGATGAGACGAATCGGGGGCTTTGCGCCGACAGGCGGGGGTATAACCACGGACGTACACGGACGGGCTGTGCGCCGCGTGTCCGTGTCAATCTGTGGTTCATTACAGCGTTCCATATCGTGACAATGGAGCGGCCCCATTGAGAACTTTTTAACCCCATTGACGCGGCGGGGACAGTTGTGGTAGAATACGCGCCAACTGGGAAAATAACAGTCATGATTAACTTCGCAATCAGCAACATCTGGTGGTGGTATCTCGCTCACGAGGCGAGGTAGTCCGCTAGAGTTGTCTTGATTGGCATAGGGTCGGCGGCCTCGCTTCGGGAGAAGCGGGGCCGCTTCGTTTTTGTCGTCAACGTCAACAGATAAAACAAGGAGAGACATGCTAAGAGAACTGACAGAGGAGGCATACGGGCTGAAGGCCGCGAACGGCGGCATCATTCCCGTCTACCGAGAATACCTCGCCGACATGGATACGCCGGTCTCCGCGCTGGCGCACCTGGGCCCCGAGGAGGACGCGTTCCTGCTCGAGAGCGTGGCCGGCGGCACGGGAGCGCGCTACTCGTTCCTCGGCGTCGAGCCGAGGGAGACGCTGATCGCCGACGGTCCGACGGTGCTTGTGCGCCGAGCAGGCGGCGGCATCGAGTTCGCTGAAGGCGAGGGAGGCTTCCTGGGCGCACTCAGGCAGCGGCTCGCCGGGCGCGGGTTCCGACCCGACCCCGACCTGCCGCCGCTGCAGGGAGGCGCGGCGGGCTACGTGTCATACGACGCGATCGCCGAGTTCGAGCCGCGCGTCGGGCTGTCGCGAGAGTCGGGTACGCCGTCTGCGGCGTTCATGGTTTCCGAGAACCTGCTGGTTTTCGACAACGTGCGCCGTACGGTGACGGTGATCGTTGCGGCGGACTCGTCGGACCCTGACGCCTACCCGAAGGCTTGCGACAAGATCGACGAGCTCTACGCGCGCTTCTTTCGCCGCGAAAGGCCCTGCCCGCGCACACGCCGAGCATCTTCCGGCGACGGAGCGGGCTTCGTGCCGGAGATGACGGCCGACGAGTTCGCCGCGATCGTCGCAAAATGCAAGGCCGACATATTGAACGGCGAATGCATACAGATCGTGCCGTCCCAGAAGTTCACGCGCGAGAGCGACGTAGATTCCGTCTCGCTCTATCGGGCGTTGCGCATGGTAAACCCCTCTCCGTACAACATCTTCATGAAGATCGGCGAACGCACGCTGATCGGCTCGTCGCCGGAGGAGCTCGTGAAGCTCGAGGGGCGCCGGGCGACGACTTGCCCGATAGCCGGCACGCGTCCGCGCGGCCTGACTCCGGCGGAGGACGCGGCAAACGAGCGCGAGCTCGTGTCCGACGCGAAGGAGAACGCCGAGCACGTGATGCTCGTGGACCTCGGGCGCAACGACCTCGGCCGCGTCTGCGAGACGGGCAGCGTGAAGGTGGCGTCGTTCGCGCACGTCGAGCGCTATTCGCACGTCATGCACCTCGTATCGGACGTGGAGGGAGAGCTGGCGGCGGGCAAGGACGGCTTCGACCTCCTTCGCGCGGCGTTCCCGGCCGGCACGCTCACCGGCGCCCCGAAGATACGCGCGATGGAGCTGATCGCACAGTACGAGAAGTCGCCGCGCGGCATCTACGGCGGCGCCGCCGGCTACTTCAGCTACACGGGCGACATGGACTTCGCCATCGTCATACGCACGCTCGTCAAGTCCGGACGGACGCTGACGATGCGCGCCGGGGCCGGCATCGTAGCCGACTCCGACCCGCTTAAGGAGTACCAGGAGACCGTCAACAAGTCCAAGGCCGTCTTCGAGGCGGTCAAGTTCGCGGAGGCACTATGATACTGATGATAGACAACTACGACTCGTTCACCTACAACCTCGTGCAGGCGTTCCGTTCGCTCGGCGCAGACATGGAGGTGGTGCGAAACGATGCGATCGACGTCGCCGGGATACGCGCCCTGCGGCCTGCCGCGCTCGTGCTGTCGCCAGGTCCCGGCAACCCCGACTCCGCAGGCGTCACGCTCGAGGCGGCGAAGGCGTTCGCGGGCGAGATCCCGATCTTCGGCGTCTGCCTCGGCCATCAGTCCGTCGCTCAGGCGTTCGGCGCGCGGATAGTACACGCCAGGCGACTGATGCACGGCAAGACCAGCCCGATCCGCCACGACGGCAAGGGCGTCTTCGCCGGGCTGCCGCAGGGCTTCGCCGCGATGCGCTACCACTCGCTTGCGGTCGAGCGCGAAACGCTGCCTGGCTGCCTTGAGGTCAGCGCGGAGGCGGACGACGGCGAGATAATGGGCCTCAGGCACCGGACGCTGCCCATAGAGACGGTGCAGTACCACCCGGAATCGATCGGGACGCCCGAGGGCATGCGCCAGATGAAGAACTTCCTGGAGGGGTTGTCATGAGCACTGAACAGACGTTCGCCGATATTATGGCGGGGCGGCTGACGGCTGGCGAGATACGCGACGTCCTTGTCCGCTACCACGATCGGGGCGTTACGCCCGACGACCTGATGGCCGCTGCGTCGGCGATGCGCTCGGCGGCGGTTAAGGTGCGCTGCGACGACCCCGACGCCGTGGACATCGTAGGCACGGGCGGCGACCTGCTAGGAACGTTCAACGTCTCGACGGCGGCAGCGTTCGTGGCGGCTGGAGCCGGCGTGACGATAGCCAAGCACGGCAACCGCGCAGCGACGTCGAAGTGCGGCACGGCGGACGTGCTGGAGGCGCTCGGTTACGACCTGGACACGCCGCCGGAGGCGGTCGCCGCCGGCATAGCGAAGAACGGCATATGCTTTCTCTTCGCCAGGAGCCTGCACCCGGCCATGCGTTTTGTCGCGCCAGTCCGGCGTGAGCTGAAGTTCAAGACGATCTTCAACTACCTCGGGCCGCTCACCAACCCGGCGGGCGTCCGAAGGCACGTGATCGGCGTCGCGGACGCCTCGATGTTGCGGACGTTCGCCGAAGCGCTTGGCCGGCTCGGATCGCGCTCCGCCTTGATCGTATGCGGCAAGGGCGGCCTTGACGAGATATCCACCGACGGCGTCACGCGCTTCGCCATGCTGCGCGACGGCACCGTGAGCGAGGGCGAGATTGACGTCGCCAGCCTCTGCGGCGTGAGCTACGGCGTTGACGAGATCGCAGGCGGCGACCCCGAGGAGAACGCGATGATCCTGACGGGAGTGCTGAATGGCGGCCTGCGCGGCGCCTACCGCATGGCCGCCGTCGTGAACGCGGCAGCCGCCATCTGGATCGCGGACAAGGCGAGTGACCTGCGGGAAGGAATCGCCGCCGCAGAGCGTTCGATCGACTCGGGCGCGGCATATGCCAAGCTGGCGGCGTTCCTCGGCCGGGACGGCTCGAAGGGCGAGCCAGACATTCTCAAGCTCCTGTCGACGCGGCGTCGGGCGGACGCGGAGAGCGGAGAGCGCGTGCGCGACTTCGCGGCGGCATTCCGAGGGCCGGGCCTGCATGTAATCGCCGAGCTCAAGAAGGCCAGCCCGTCGAAGGGTCTGATACGCCCTGACTTCCGTCCGGCCGCGCTCGCCCGCGAGCTGACGGACGCCGGAGCGGCGGCGCTGTCGGTGCTGGCCGAGCCACACCGGTTCCTGGGCAGCGAGACAAACGTGCGCCTCGCCCGCGAGGCGAGCGACCTGCCGATACTCTTCAAGGACTTCGTGACGACCGAGTACCAGGTGCTGCGGGCGCGCGCAGCCGGGGCGGACGCGGTGCTGCTCATCGCGGCCGTGCTGGACGATGCGTCGCTGCGGCGGCTGCTCGCCTGCGTACGCAGCTATGGCATGGAGGCCCTCGTCGAGACGCACACCGCCGAGGAGATCGCCCGTGCCGCCGCCGCAGGAGCGAAGGTGATCGGCGTCAACTGTCGCGACCTGCGGACGTTCCGCACCGACCCGTCGATCACCGCGAAGCTGATCGGACGCATACCCGGCGGAATCGTACGCATCGCAGAGAGCGGCATCAGGTGCGCGGACGACCTGCGGACGCTGCGCGCCGCCGGGGCGGACGGCTTCCTGATCGGCGAAACGCTGATGCGCGCGCCGCGCCCGGGCGAGAAACTTAAGGAACTTACAACCACCACAACGGACAACCAATGAAAACACACTACGGAACATACGGCGGCCAGTACGTCGCCGAAACGCTGATGAAACCGCTAGCCGACATGGCGGCGGCGTATGACAAGGCGAAGGCCGACCCGGCCTTCAGGCGCGAGTTCGAGGAGATACTGCGCGACTACGTGGGGCGGGAGTCGCCCCTCACCGTCTGCCGGCGCCTCTCGGCGCACCTCGGCGGAGCGCAAATCGTGCTGAAGCGCGAGGACCTCAACCATACCGGGGCGCACAAGGTGAACAACACCATCGGGCAGGCCCTGCTGGCGAGGCGCATGGGCAAGAAGCGCCTGATCGCCGAGACGGGCGCGGGAATGCACGGCGTCGCTACGGCCACCGTCGCGGCGCTCTTCGGAATGCCGTGCGAAGTCTACATGGGCGCGATCGACGTAAAGCGCCAGGCGCCGAACGTCGCGCGGATGGAGATGCTCGGCGCGAAAGTACACGCCGTCGAGGAGGGCAGCGCGACGCTGAAGGACGCGATGAACGAGGCTATCCGCGACTGGGTGACCAACTGCGACGACACGTTCTACGTGATCGGCACGGTCGCCGGTCCGGCGCCGTACCCCGAGATGGTACGCGACTTCCAGAGCGTCATCGGCATCGAGGCGCGGCGGCAGTGCCTCGAGAAGTTCGGGCGCCTCCCCGACCAGGCCATAGCGTGCGTCGGCGGCGGATCGAACGCGATGGGCCTCTTCGCAGGCTTCATCGACGATGCGGAGGTAAGGCTCGTCGGCGTGGAGGCCGGCGGCAAGGGCCTCGCCACCGGCGAGCACGCGGCGTCCATCAACGGCGGACGCCTAGGCGTACTCCACGGCGCGAAGACCATGCTCCTGCAGACCGACGACGGGAACATTCTCGACACATACTCTGTCTCCGCCGGACTGGACTACCCGGGCGTGGGGCCGGAGCATTGCCACCTCCATGACACGGGCCGGGCCGAATACTCCGTCATAAACGACGACGAAGCGATAGCCGCGTTCGATGCACTCTGCCGGTTCGAGGGAATCATTCCGGCGCTTGAGTCGAGCCATGCGCTCGCCGAGGCGATCAAGCGCGCCCCGTCACTGCCGCAGGACGCGATCCTGCTCGTCAACCTCTCGGGGCGCGGCGACAAGGACATGGAAAACATCATTAAGTGGAAGGAATCCAGGCGTCAGGCCTCTGACGCGACTGCGAGGTCCGAAGGCTGAAGTCAAGAATCCTGCCAATCTATCAAGGAGCATTCATGAAAACAACCAGAATTGCCAACGCCTTTGCAAGGGCGAAAGCCGATGGGCGGCCCGCGTTCGTCGCATACCTCACGATCGGCTACCCAACGCTTGAAAAGAGCGAGGCGGCCATAGACCAGCTGATAGCCGGCGGTGCCGACATAATCGAGTTCGGCGTGCCGTTCTCCGATCCCTTCGCCGACGGCGCAGTCATACGCGCGGCGGCATACGAGGCGCTGCGGCAAGGCGTCACGCTCGACAGTGCGCTTGCGCTCGCCGCCCGCGTCCGTGCGAAACACCCCGACACGCCGATAGTGGTCTTCAGCTACTACAATCTCATCCTCTCGAAGGGCGCGGAGGCGTTTGCGGCAGCTGCGGAGGAGGCTGGCGCCGACGCAGTGCTTGCGGTCGACCTGCCTCTCGAGGAACGCGACGAGCTGCTTTCGGTGCTGAAGCCGCACGGCCTGACGATGGTGCCGCTCATCGCGCCGAACACGCCGATCGAGCGCGTGGTCGAAAGCGCGAAAGGCGTGGAGGACAGCTTCCTCTACGTCATAACCGTCAAGGGCATAACGGGAGCCAGGTCGGAACTGCCGCCGGAGCTGACGGACAGGCTGGACGCGATACGCGCCGCCGTGTCCATGCCGATAGCCGCAGGCTTCGGCGTCTCCACGAAGGCGCAAGCCGCCGAGATCGGGCGCCACGCGGACGGCTTCATCGTCGGCTCCGCGCTCGTGAAACGCCTCGGCGAGACCGGCTCGCTCGAGGGCGACCTGCTCGCATGACGCCGCCGCGCCTGAAGGTCTGCGGCATCAACAACGCCGCTTTCGCCGCCGCCGCCGAGGAGAGGGGTGCCGACTACCTCGGCTTCATATTTGCCGAGGGGTCGCCACGCCGCGTTACGCCTGTGCAGGCAGAAGCGATTGCGGCGCGCCTGAAAGGCGCATCGCGTCGCGTCGGGGTGTTCGTTAGGGAGACGCCGGACGAGATCGCCTGCATCGTGCGTCAGGCGCGGCTCGACGTCGTGCAGCTGCACCGACGCGCGTCAGCTGATGACGTGGCCACGCTTCGTGCCGCCGGCTATGAGGTCTGGACGCTTGCCGGCGGAGCGCCTGGCGACGCGGTACTCTTCGACTCCTCGCATGGCGACGGCGAGACGGCGTTACGGCGCGGGCCTTGGCGAACCGTTCTCGCAGGCGGAATCTCGGCGGAGAACGTCCACAGGGCGGTGGCGCTTCAGCCGGACGTCATCGACGTAAGCGGCTCGCTCGAGACTGCGCCGGGACACAAGGATGTCGCGCTGCTCGACAGGTTCATTCTCGCCTTCCGCCGTGCCGCGGGTGTGGTATAATATTGGCGATGAAGAAGTCCGCAATGACGATTACATATCCGCTGAAGCGGGGCTTGTACGTGAACCTCACGAACCGCTGCCCGTGCCGTTGCGTCTTCTGCCTGCGGCAGAACGGTGACGGCGTCGGCGGATCGGATTCGCTCTGGCTGGAGCGCGAGCCGACGGCGGAAGAGGTGTGCGCGTCGATAGACGCCCGCGACATGAGCCTCTTCGACGAGCTCGTGTTCTGCGGCTACGGCGAGCCGACCGAGCGGCTGGACGTTCTGCTGGCCGTCGCCCGTCACGTCCGCCAGAAATGGCCGTTGTGCAAGATCCGCATCAACACCAACGGACTGTCGGACCTGATAAACGGGCGTCCCACGGCGCAGCTGCTGGAGGGCCTTGTCGACGTGGTGTCGGTGAGCCTTAACACGCCAGACCCGGACGAATACGAGAAAATCTGCCGCCCGGCATTCGGCCGCCAGAGCTATGATGCGATGCTGGCTTTCGCAAAAGACTGCCGGCGGTACGTGCCGGACGTTGTGCTGACTGTCGTGGACAGCCCGGTAACGACACCGGAGAAGCAGGCGGCATGCCGTGCGATCGCCGATTCGATCGGCGTCCGCCTGCGCGTCAGGCCTTACGAGGCCGCGCAATAAGGAAGACCTTGCCTGCCCTCCGGCGGCGAGGCCAGAGTGCATTTGCCGCAGTCGGGGTGCAGCCTCTGGCAATAGTCGCGGTGGATCTGCAGAAGGCCTTGGATAAGGAGCCCGTTGCCCGCGTAGAGCGCGGCGGGATTGTGGTCGCGGCCGAACAGGCGGAATGCTGCAAGGCGCACAGGCCTTGAGACGTCTTCGGGCGGAAGCCAGTCCGGACAGTCGACGGCACGTTCCTCGGCCAGCGCGAACGGCAAGATGACGTTGGCGAGAATCGCCGCGGCCCGGCCGCGCCCAATGAAGTGACTGCCGCACATGGCCGTCACCATTGCCCGGCAAGCCTGGCGCGAGAAGTCGCCGGCGTCGACGAGGCCTATGGTCGGGGTTTGCGTGAAGATGTCGGCCGCGCGCACCAGGCGCAGTTCAGGGACGTTGTTCGGGCGGCCTTCCGAGTGGCACCACTCCTCAAACCCACCGGCGGCCAGCATGGCGGTCTTAGCGGTGTCCGTCTCCTCCAGCAGGGCGGCCAGCGGAACGCGTTCTGCGACATGGCGGAACTGCACCTGGTTGCGGCTGTAGCCGAGCGCAGTCATAACTTCTTCGTAGAATACCTGCCGCCGGGCCTCCTGACCGGCGGCCGCGCTGGCGCACAGCCTGCCGACAAGCCTCCGCGCCTTCATGCGCAGCCTGCGGCGACCGGCCGCCGCCAACAGCCGCATGGCGAGATCGGGGTTGCGCCCGATGAGCGCTTCGCAGGGACGTGATTCCGACGGAAGCCTCGCATATGGATATGCCGCGAGATCGATCTGGTCGGGCGAGAACGTTGAGTCTGCCGTCACGAACGGACCGAGCCAGATCGACACCGCGCCGGACGGCAAAGAGCCCGGCGCCGGTCCGCCGCGCCAGGTTACGTGGGCGACAACGTTGCGATAGTTCGGGTCGGTGCCGTGCCCGTGCAAGTCCCAGTCGGCCGGACAGAGGTGGATTTCCACGTCGCCGACCAACCGGCGGCGGCCGGCGCCGATTTCAAGGACTGCGTTTCGGAAGTCAGGTCCTGCGCCGTGGTTCCACTCGCCCGGGCTGATTACGGTCACCTCGCTTCCACGGCGCGTGCGGAGACGCTTGGGCCGCAGCGCGGCATCGTACCAGATGGCCTGGACGTGTCTTTCGGTGATTGGCGTCATGCGGCCTTTCTCCCCTTTGCGGCCACAGGGCCTGGCGAGGCTCTGATGCGTTCCACGATGCGTTCGGCGATTTCAGGATTGGCCTTCAGGTGAGAGATTGCGGCGAGCGAGCCCTGCGCGAGCTGCTCGTCGCCGAAGCTGAGCCAGCTGCCGCGCTTCTCTACCACGCCGCGTGCGAGCGCCGCGTCCAGCACCGAGCCTTCCCACGAGATGCCGCAGGCGTAGAGTATGTCGAACTCCGCCTCGGTGAACGGGGGCGCCACCTTGTTCTTGACCACCTTCACGCGCGTACGGTTGCCGACGACCTGGCCCGACGCATCCTTTATCGCGCCGATGCGCTGCACCTGGAGACGGCAAGAGGCGTAGAACTTGAGGGCCTTGCCTCCGGGCGTCGTCTCGGGGTTCCCGAACATGACGCCTATCTTCTCGCGCACCTGGTTCGTGAAGATGAGGAGCGTCTTCGTCTGAGCTATGACGCCGGTGAGCTTGCGCATCGCCTGTGACATCAGCCGCGCCTGCAGGCCGACGTGCGCGTCGCCGATGTCGCCGTCGATTTCGGCCTGAGGCGTGAGGGCGGCGACGGAGTCGACGACCACCACGTCGAGCGCGCCGGACTTCACGAGCTGCTCGCAGATGGTGAGCGCCTCCTCGCCGCTGTTCGGCTGGGAGACGATCAGGTTGTCGAGGTCGACGCCTATCTTCCTGGCGTAGCCCGGGTCCAGCGCGTGCTCCGCGTCTATGAATGCGGCGGTCCCGCCCGCCTTCTGCGCGTTCGCCACGACATGAAGCGCGAGCGTGGTCTTGCCGCTGGACTCGTGGCCGTAGCATTCCACGATGCGGCCGCGCGGCAGCCCGCCGACGCCGAGCGCAAGGTCGAGCGAGAGAGCTCCCGTGGAGACCGCCTCGACGGATCCGTCGGCCGCGTCACCGAGACGCAGCACGGCCATGTCGCCGAATTGCTTCCTAATCGTCCGCAGGACGTCGTCGATTGCAGAGCAGAGCTTGTTCATTCTTTGTTTCCTTTCTTGTTTCAGTTCCATTTGATGAAGCGGCCTGGTTTCGGGAACAGCGCGACGTTCCGTATGTGATCTATGACGGGCCTCCCCCCTCCCGGCGAGCCGTAGACCTCGACGACGTCGAACCGGTATGCGCCGAGCCAGCGGTTGACGCGGCGCCATGCGCCGCAGGCCCGGCGCAGGTTCTGCCGCTTGCGGCGGTCGATGCTCTGGAGACGCCTGGCGAACGGCGACATGCAGGCGTGCTGCTTTACCTCCACGAACACCATCGCATCAGCCGCGCGGTCCCACGCGACGATGTCGATTTCGAGCCGCCCGTCTTTCGCGCAGGGGCGGGAGTTGCGGTCGACGATCTCGAAGCCGCTTCGCCTTAGGTGCTCGACGGCAACGCACTCGCCCCACTCGCCGTTGCGCCGCCCGATGTTTTCGCTTGCGTCCATTGTCTTTTTGCCTCCGTTGTTCGTGTTTTGTGCCTTCGGTGTCGAAGACGCGGGAATTATCGCATGTCGCGTACGCCGGCGGGTCACGAAGATGCCTTTTCCGTGCCTTTTTTTCAGGGCGCGGCGGAGGTGCTATTGGATAATGGAGCCGGAAATGGTAGAATGTCGGCATGCGCGAAAGATTGGCGAGCAGGCTCGGGTTCATAATGCTTGCGGCGGGGTGCGCCGTCGGCTTGGGCAACGTATGGCGGTTCCCGTTCGTCGTCGGGCGGAACGGCGGCGCGGCGTTCGTCGTTGTCTACCTCCTCTTTCTCGCGCTGTTCGGATTTCCGCTTCTCCTGGCGGAGCTTGCCGTGGGGCGCGGAGGGCAGGCGGGCATCGCGGGAGCGTTTCGCCGGCTCGGCGGCAAGGGCTGGGGCAGGGTGGGGCTTGTTGTTTTCGGCGGGAACCTGCTGCTCATGGCCTATTATACGGACGTGGCAGGGTGGCTTCTCAAGTTCACGGCGTCGTATGCCGTCTCTGGCGTTCCGCCGGACTTCGCCGCGCTAGTCGGCGACAGGCCGACATGCTTCGCATTCATGGCGGCGGCCGTGGCGGCGTCCGCCGCGACCTGCGCGGCCGGTCTGCGTGGCGGCGTCGAACGCACCGCTAAGTGGATGATGCTGTCGCTTCTCGTCCTGATGGCATTCCTCGCAGTCAGGTCGCTTTTGCTCCCTGGCGCAGCGAAGGGGCTGGCGTTCTACCTGAAGCCGGACTGGACCCCTTTCGTCAAGCGACCCCTGGGCGTCATCTTCGAGGCGATGGGGCAGGCGTTCTTCACGCTGTCCATCGGCGTCGGCGCGATGACGATCTTCGGCAGTTACATAGGGCGGGGAGAGTCGCTTGTGACGGAGACGGCCTGGATAATCGCGATCGACACGGCCGTGGCCTTCTCCGCCGGGCTGATAGTCTTTCCGGCGTGCGCCACTTACGGCGTTGATGCGGCGGGCGGCCCCGGGCTCATCTTCGTTGCTTTGCCGAAGGTGTTTGCGGCGATGGAGGGAGGCAGGGCCTGCGGCATGGTGTTCTTCCTCTTTCTCTCCCTTGCCGCGCTTACGACGGTGATTGCCGTCTTCGAGTGCCTGATCGGCGGGGTCATGGACATGACTCGTCTTCCGAGGGCGTCAGCCGCGGCGCTTGTCGGGGCGGTCGTCGCGGCGGCCGCGCTGCCGTGTGTCATGCTCGACGGCGCGCTTGACTGGGAGGACTTCGTGTTCAGCAAGTTCTGGCTGCCGTCCGGCGGAATGGCGCTTGCGCTCTTCGTATCATACCGTTTCGGGTGGGGCTGGGACGCTTTTCGCGAGGAGGCGTCGGCGGGGCGCGGCGTCTCGCTGCCGGAATGGGCGAGGCCGCTGTTCCGCTACGTGGTCCCGGTGCTCGTGCTGGCCGTTGTTGCCGGCGGGCTGGCCGGCGGGTGACGCCCCCCCCCCCGGTCGGCATGCGGCGGTGTTTTCCCGAAGTGGCGGCGTTTTTGATATAATATGCGCTCATGAGGAAATTGTGCACAATGGCGGTTGCCCTGGCTTTGGCCGGGAGCGCGGCGGCCAGCTGGTACTGGCCGTTCGGATCTTCCGACGACGAGTCGGCGGCGCCGAGGCTCTCCGAGCTGATGGAGCCGGCTTCGCTTCTCATCGACGAGGCGTCCGATCTGGCGGCGGACGGCAAGACGCAGGAGTCGGTCGAGAAGTACCGTGCGGCGCTTGAGGAGCTTGATCGCATCGAGGGCGAGAACCCGGACCGTGCGGCGTCGCAGGAGTTCGCCACCGTGCGGAACAAGCGCGCATACGTCAACGCCGCCATCGATTCGCTCCTGCTCGGGCAGGTGCGCGAGAATGCCAAGGCAGTGGCCGTCAGCGACACGACCGAGCTGGAGAAGCGTCTGGCCGAGGAGAAGAAGCTCGCTGAAGAGGAAAATGAGCCTGTCGAGGAGAAGAAGTCTGCGGAAGGGCAAAAACCTGCCAGGGAAGGGGCAAAAGAAGATGAGGCTGCCGAGGAGAAGGCACAGGCTTCAGCGGGGAATGCTCAGTCCGCTTCCGCCGAGAAGAAGGTGCAGGCCTCCGGCAATAAGGCGGAGTTGCCGGTCTCCGAAAAGCCGCTTTCACGGCGCGAGCAGGTTATTGCCGACATAGACGCAGGCGAATTTGCGGCGGCGGAGATACTCGTCAATGAAATGCTGATAGAGAAGCCGAACGGGGCGATGGCCCTGAACCTCAAGGCTTCCCTGGAGGCTGCGCAAGGCAAGATAAAGGACGCGGAGCGGACGCTGGACCAGGCGATAATGTCCAACCCGCGCAGCCACTACGCCTACTACAACATGGCGAGCCTTCTTCTGCAGGTGGCCCCTGCGAACAAGGCGGCAGCCAGACGCTATTACGAGACCGGGCGTGCCGTGGGAGGCCCGGCTGACGAGCAGCTGGAGGAGTCGCTCAGGCAATGACGGCACTGATAGCCAGCTTCCTTCTCGCGACGAACGCCGCTCCGCAGGAGCTGGTGGCCAGCTGCCGCTCGATGATTCCGGCGGACGCCGAGCTGGAAGGGCGGATAGTCCTGCGCAGCCGCAAGGGCATCCCGCAGGCCGAGTACGGCTATGTGCTGCGGCGGCACGGCGGCGACACGGCGCTGACTCTCCGCGACGCTTCCGGGCAGGAAGTCCCGTTCGGCAAGGAAGGGAACATTCTCGGGACTGACGTGACCTGGAGCGACCTTACGCTCGACTACCTGTGGTGGGACGACGTGTCGTTCGACGCGGAGCGCGAGGGGGAGACGGTCCACGGTCAGGTGTGCGCCGTTGTGGTGATGCGCAAGGGAGACCGCGTCGTGCGCGTTTGGGTCGACCGCAAGACCGGCGCGCTGATGCAGGCGGAAGAGTTCAGCGGCGGCAAGCCCGCTCGCCGGCTCTGGGGCACGCGCCTCAAGAAGTTCGGCGACCGCTGGATGGCAAATGTCTTGGAGGTCGAGACAATGGGGTCCGGCCACCGTACGAAAATAACAGTGGAGAAACTGAAATGAAGAAAGCACTAAAGATAATCGCAGGAATCGTCATCGGCATCGTAGCGCTAGCGCTGCTGCTCGTGCTGACCCTGCCCATATGGCTTGGCCCTGTCGTGAAGCCGATTGCGAACGCGTCGGTTCCGAAGTTCACCAAGACCACGTTTAACCTCGGCCACCTGTCGCTCAACCCCTACACGGGGCGTTTCGAGCTCGGCGACCTCACGCTCGGCAACCCGGAGGGCTATTCCGAGCCGCAGGCGCTGGCGGTAAGCAACATCGTGGTCGACGTCGCGATGACCACGGTCTGCGACAAGTACGTGCATGTCGAGGAAGTGACGATCGACGGCGTGTTTGTCTCGATCGTGAAGGGCGGCGAGAACAACGTCGACAACATCGACCAGATACAGTACAACATCGCGGGCGGCAAGGACAAGTACGAGGCCAACAAGGCGAAGGCCAAGGCCGAGAAGAAAGCCCGCAAGGACGAGCCGGAGGAGGAGCCTGCCGAAGATTCCGGCGAGGGCAAGAAGGTCGTGATCGACAAGCTTACGCTTAAGGACATCAGCGTCAAGTATGGTCTGATCACTATCCCGATTCCGTCGATCACGCTGACCGACCTCGGCAAGGAGTCCGACGGCATGTCGCTCGAGGATCTCGGCACTGCGATCTGGGAGGCGATACTTAACGCTGCGATGGCCGTGGGTGACGGCGCGAAGGCCCTGGGCGGGCTGCTGATGTCCGGTGCCGGTGCCGTGGGCGATGGCGCGAGCAAGGCCGTCGACGTGGTCAGCGACGGCGCGAGCAAGACCGTCGATGCGGTCAGCGACGGCGCTGGCAAGGCCGTTGATGCGGTCAGCGACGGCGCGGGCAAGGCCGTCGACGCGATCAGCGACGGCGCTGGCAAGGCCGTCGACGCGGTGAAGAGCCTGTTCAAGTAGCGAGGAGGTCGGCCGGGAGGCGCGACCATGGAAACCGAAGGAGAGCTGGAAAGGTGACGACGAAAAGGAAGGATCGCCGCGTCGAGATGTCGGTGGAGGGGCTGAAGGACGACTTCGCCTGGCATCTGCGCTATACGCTGGCGAAAGGAGACACGCGCGCGACCGAGCGCGACGAATACACGGCCTTTGCGATCGCGGTGCGAGACCGCCTCGTAGAGCGCTGGATATCGACGCAGGAGGAGTACTCGCGGCAGAACACCAAGCGCGTCTACTACCTCTCGCTGGAATTCCTCATCGGGCGGCTCCTCGGCAACAACGTAATCAACCTCAAGGCCGACCAACTCTGCCGCGACGCGCTAAAAGACTTCGGGATCGACTGGAACGACCTGCGAGACTTCGAGACCGACGCCGGGCTCGGCAACGGCGGCCTCGGCCGCCTTGCCGCGTGCTACCTCGACTCGATGTCCACGCTCGAGCTTGCGGGCATGGGCTACGGCCTCCGCTACGATTATGGCATCTTCCGCCAGAAGATCGTCAACGGCTGCCAGGTCGAGGAGCCTGACCACTGGCTCAAGAACGGCTACCCGTGGGAGATGGCCCGTCCAGAATACGCGCAGACGGTCGGCTTCGGCGGCCATGTGGAGTGCCGCACCGAAAAGGGCCGCCAGCAGTGGCGCTGGGTGCCGGCGGAGACGGTCGAAGGCGTTCCCTACGACCTGCCGATCGTCGGCTACCGCAACGCCGTCAACTCGCTGCGGCTCTGGAGCGCGAAGGCCGTGGACGACTTCGACCTAGACGACTTCAACAAGGGGTCGTACGTAGAGGCGGTCGAGCGCAAGGTGCTTGCAGAGAACCTGACCAAGGTCCTCTACCCCAACGACAACACGACGGCCGGCAAGGAGCTGCGCCTCCGCCAGCAGTACTTCTTCGTGGCCTGCTCGCTGCAGGACATCATACGCCGCTACCGCAGCCTCAACGACGGCTGGGAGGCGTTCCCCGAGAAGGCGTTCATTCACCTGAACGACACGCACCCTACGCTCGTCATACCCGAGCTGATGCGCATTCTCGTCGACGAGGAAGGTCTGGACTGGGACGCGGCCTGGGACATCACGCGCCGCTCCACCGGCTACACGAACCACACCATTCTGCAGGAGGCGCTCGAGAAGTGGCCGGTGCAGATGATGGAGCGGCTCCTGCCGCGGCACCTGCAGATCGTCTACGAGATCAACGGGCGCTTCCTTCGGCAGGTCAGTTCGCTCTATCCGGGCGACGTCGCCCGGCTGCAGCGCATGTCGCTCATCGACGAAGGCGGCGAGCGGGCGGTGCGCATGGCGAACCTCTGCCTGGTCGGCACGTCGTCCGTGAACGGCGTGGCGGAGCTTCACACGAAGATACTGCGAGAGAACCTGTTCCGCGACTTCTACGAGCTGTGGCCCGAGAAGTTCCACAACGTCACCAACGGCATCACGCCGCGCCGCTGGCTGCTGAAGGCGAACCCGATGCTTTCGCAGCTGATTACGGAGTCGATCGGCGACGGATGGATCACGGAGCTTTCCGAGCTTCGGAAGCTCGAGCGCTTTGCGGACGACGCGACCTTCCTCGACGTCCTCGCCAAGATCAAGCGCTCGAACAAGGGCCAGCTCTCCAACTGGACGAAGCGGAACCTCGGGATAGCCCTCAACCCTGACGCCATCTTCGACGTGCAGGTGAAGCGCCTGCACGAGTACAAGCGTCAGCTGATGCTTGCGCTCTACGTCGTGATGCTCTACAACCGGCTGTTGGGCGATTCCTCGTACGACCCGTGCCCGAGGAACTTCATCTTCTCGGCAAAGGCCGCTCCCGGCTACTACATGGCAAAGCTCATAATCCGGTTCATTCACGGCGTTGCCGACGTCGTCAACTCCAACCCGCGCACGCGCGACAGGCTGTCCGTTGCGTTCCTGCCCGACTACCGCGTCTCTCTCGCCGAGAAGATCATGCCGGCGGCGGAGGTTTCCGAGCAGATATCTCTCGCAGGCATGGAGGCGTCCGGCACGGGCAACATGAAGTTCATGATGAACGGCGCCCTCACGGTCGGAACCTACGACGGCGCGAACGTCGAGATCAACCAGGAGGTCGGCGACGACAACATGTTTCTCTTCGGCATGCGCACCGAGGACGTGGCAAAGCTCCGCCCCGGCTACGACGCGAAGGCGTGCGCCCGGCGCAACCCCGAAATAGGGCATGCGCTTGACATGATCCGCCGGAACGTGTTCTCGCTCCTGGAGCCCGGGCTGTTCGAGCCGATACTGCGCAGCCTTCTCGACTACAACGACCACTACATGCTGCTGGCGGACCTCACGAGCTACTGCGAGGCGCAGGACCGCGTCGACGCCACATACCGCGACAAGGCGCGCTGGAACCGCATGTCGCTCGTGAACATCGCGAGGTCCGGGCGCTTCTCGTCCGACCGCGCCGTGATGGAGTACGCGCGGGACATCTGGCACGTCTCGCCAGTCCACCTGTAACCGCCACCCGGCAACGAGCATAACGACATGGCAGACAAGATCACATTCGCGAACGGCAGGCTGAACGTGCCGGACAGGCCCGTAATCCCCTACGTCGAAGGCGACGGCACGGGACCGGACATAACGAGAGCGGCGATGACCGTCTGGAACGCCGCCGTCGCAAAGGCCTACGGCGGCGCCCGCAGCATCGAGTGGCGGGAAGTCCTCGCTGGCGAAAAGGCGTTCAAGGCCACGGGCGAATGGCTGCCCGGGGCGACGCTGGACGCCTGCCGCGACTGCCTGGTCTCAATCAAGGGTCCGCTCACGACGCCGGTCGGCGGCGGCATACGCTCCATCAACGTGCAGCTCCGCCAGGCGCTTGACCTTTACGTGTGCCTGAGGCCCGTCAGGTGGTTCAAGGGGGTTCCCTCGCCGGTAAAGCGTCCCGAGCTCACCGACATGGTGATCTTCCGCGAGAACACCGAGGACATCTACGCCGGCATCGAGTGGATGAACGGCACGCCCGAGGCCGAGAAGGTGAAGAGGTTCCTTCTCGACGAGATGGGCGTGAAGAAGATCCGCTTCCCCGAGACCGCGTCGATCGGCATAAAGCCGGTCTCGCTCGAGGGCACCGAACGGCTCGTGCGCGCCGCGCTCGACTACGCCGTAGCCAACGACCGCAAGTCGGTGACGCTCGTCCACAAGGGCAACATACAGAAGTTCACCGAGGGCGCGTTCCGCGACTGGGGCTATGCGCTTGCGAAGCGCGAGTACGGCGCGACGCCGATAGGTGACGGGCCGTGGTGCGAGTTCAAGAACCCGCGCACCGGACGCGTCATTACGGTGAAGGATTGCATCTGCGACGCGTTCCTGCAGCAGATCCTAACGCGCCCTGCCGAATACGACGTCATCGCGACGCTTAACCTGAACGGAGACTATGTCTCGGATGCGCTCGCCGCCACCGTCGGCGGCATCGGCATCGCGCCGGGCGCGAACATCAACTACCAGACCGGCGTCGCCGTCTTCGAGGCCACCCACGGCACGGCCCCAAAGTACGCAGGCCTCGACAAGGTCAACCCCGGCTCCCTCATACTGTCCGGCGAGATGATGCTCCGCTACATGGGCTGGACCGAGGCCGCCGACCTGATCCTGGCGGCGATGGACAAGGTGATCGCCGCCAAGACCGTGACGTATGATTTCGCCCGCCAGATGGAGGGCGCAACGGAAGTGAAGTGCTCGGAGTTCGGCGAGGCTCTCGCCGATGCAATGGGAGAATAGACAATGGACCTCAGAGAAGCAACGAACAGGATCTCCGCCCAGGCGGAGCTGGTCTCTCGCATACGCGACGAAGTGGCCAAGGTGATCGTCGGGCAGGAAAAGCTCGTCGACAGGCTGATCCTCGCGCTCGTGACCGGCGGACACATACTCCTCGAAGGCGTCCCCGGCCTCGCCAAGACGCTTTCCGTGAACACGCTGGCCAAGGTGCTTGGCCTTGGTTTCAAGCGCATCTCCTTCACGCCGGACCTCCTGCCGGCCGATGTCGTCGGCACGCTCGTCTATTCGCCAAAGACCGGCGAGTTCACGCCGAAGAAGGGCCCGGTGTTCACCAACCTGCTGCTGGCAGACGAGATCAACCGCGCCCCGGCGAAGGTACAGTCCGCCCTGCTGGAGTCGATGCAGGAGCGCCAGGTGACGATCGGCGACGAGACGTACCGCCTTCCCGATCCGTTCCTCGTGCTGGCGACGCAAAACCCGATAGAGCAGGAGGGCACCTATCCGCTCCCGGAAGCCCAGGTCGACCGCTTCATGTTCAAATGCCTCGTCGAGACGCCTTCCAAGGCCGACGAGCGCCGCATCATGCAGCGTTTCGCCGAGAATGCCGCTGCACCCGAAGCAAAGGCCGTCTGCGCCCCGGCCGACGTCGAGACGCTTCGCGCCACGCTGAAGGAGGTCTACTGCGACGAGAAGGTCGGCGACTACATTCTCGACATCGTGTTCAGGACGCGCGAGAAGAGCGAGATGATCCAGAACGGCGCCTCGCCGCGCGCCACGCTGGCGATGAACCTGGCCGCTCGCGGCAACGCGCTTCTCCATGGACGCGCCTACGCCACTCCGCAAGACGTGAAGGAAGTCGTGCACGACGTCCTGCGCCACCGCATACTCCTTACCTACGAGGCCGAAGCCGAGAATGTCACGAGCGACAAGGTGATAGACAAGATCCTTTCAGAAGTCCCCGTGCCTTAATCCGCCTGAAAGGTGGTTGAAGAAGACCGTATGCGCCAGACAAGAAAACCACCTCTGGAACCATTTGATCGGCGTTGTGCAATTCACGGCCATTGACTGGCGGCTTGACCGCGAAATCGGACGCGGCGCGTATGGCGTTGTCTACGTTGCGACAAACGGCAAGGGCGAACGCGCGGCGGTAAAGGTCTGCCGCCGCGAGGAAATCGGCGAGGAACGCTACGCGCGCGAACTGCGCGGTGCGAAGCTCTATGGCTCGATTCCGCCGCAGGAGGGACTTGTCCGCGTGAGAGAGCTCGCGGAGGAGCCGTGGGGCTTCTACGTGGTCATGGATCTCGCGGACAACGAGTTCGGCAGGGGAATTTCAGAAGACGCGCCTTATCGCCCGAAGACTCTCGCAAGCGTAATCGCAGGCGAAAAGGCCCTGCCGCTCGGCGAGTGCATCAAGCTCGGCACCGCGCTCGCCAAGGGACTTGCCGCGCTCCAGCGCCATCACCTGTTGCATCGCGACATCAAGCCCGGAAACGTGATATACGTCGGGGGGCGTCCCGTTCTCACCGATCCTGGGCTAGTCGTCGAGGAAGACAAGGCGGCGTCGCTTGTGGGAACGCCAGGCTACGTTCCGCCGGAGAAAAACTTTACCGACGCAGCCAGTGACATCTACAGCCTCGGCCTTACGCTAAAGGCCGCGAGCTTCGGGCGGTGCGTAGAGGATCTGAAGACAATGGGGCCGGCTCCGGAAGCAGACACGGACTCAAGGTTCTTCATGTCGTGGTGGCGCATGCTCAACAAGGCGACCGACGAAGACCCTCGCCGCCGCTACCAGTCCGCCAAGGCGCTGCTCAAGGACCTGAAGTTGCTAGGCGTCAAGATAGCGCTGCCGTCAGTGCGTATCGTGGTCTTATCTGTTATTGCAATGGTTGGATTGGCTGTTGCTGCTATCTTCGTTCCACGCGCCATGTCCGTGAATGACTATGTCAAGGAGATGGAGAAGAGAGAAAGGGACTACACCAAGGAGGCCAAGAGAGACATACAATGGGTTCTGTTGCGAGGAGGCCCTAGCAACATTGCGGAGATATGGGGCAACAACCTTCGTTGGAGAATTGAACGTGTCGCGACTACGAACAAGACACAGGCGGCAGAATTGCAGTCTCTTGCCGACAAGATGCTGGAGCTTGGCAAGAATGAGGAATCTCTTGCGAAGGAAATCAACTCATTAAGCAAACATGCTTCGCAAAACAGGCAAAAAGGATTGAGCGACAAAAAAGAGTTCCAGCGCGCAAGTAAACTCAATGAGGAACGAGAAAAGGTTAGCGCGGCATGGAGAGCAATCCATAAAGAGATTCTCAGACGCCTTGGAGAAAAGGAAGAGGAATGACATACAGGCACTTCAACAACGAGACGACGCGCTCAAGCGTCATTAGGGCGGTCGCCAATACGGAAAACGAAGCGGCATGGAGCAGGCTTTTCGACCTTTATGCCGGGTTCATTTATTCGATTGCCCGGCGCAAAGGCTTGAGCGACGCAGACGCGGACGACATGGTGCAGGTTGTCTTCGCCGACCTCGCTCGGAACCTGCCGACATTCCAGTACGACAGAGAGAAAGGGCGCTTCAGGTCGTACCTGACGGGGCTCGTCAACTGGCGGGTCATGGACAGGTTAAAGTTGGCGAAGCGCGACGCGGAACTAAAGAAGGACTTCTGGGAAGCGGCGCGGGCCGCCTCCGAAGGCGACGCCGACAACTTTTCAGAGCGTGAATGGCAAGCATCCGCAATGGAGGAGGCGTTGCGCCGAATGAAGTCCGAAACCCGCCCCGAACACTACGCGGCGTTCGTGGCAAGTGCGGTGGAGGGGCAGGATACGGAGACCGTCACGAGACTCTACGGAATCTCAAGCGACAACCTGTACCAGATCCGTACGCGCCTCACGGCAAAGCTGCGCGAGACGACGGCGAAGGTCCTTGCCGAGATGGACGATCCCGGTGCTGCCGGTCCTCGGCCTTGATTGCGTCCGCGACGAGAGTGACGAGACCGTTCTCGTTCTTCTCATCAAGCCACGCCCACTGCCCGTTCGGGTTTAGCTCCAGGAACCAGAGCTCGCCGCCCTTCCTGATGAAGTCGAAGCGCCCGAACCTATAGCCGGTCTCGTTCATGAAGCCCCTGATGGCGCGTTCGTCATCTGCCGACAGCGAGCACTTCGGCCATGCAGTCGGGTTTACGATGATCGACTTTCGCGAATCTTCGCCGTCAAACGAGTCTCGCGACGCATTTGCCGCATACGTCTTACCGTCAATATATACGACCGTCACCTCCTCCTCGCCTTCAATCCTCTCCTGCACAAACCAAGGATAGCTTAAGTCAAGGGCGCAAGGATCCACCTCCTTAACGAAAAACACTTTATCCGTGCCAATAGGTGTCTGCGTCATTGATTTGGCGACCCATCTGCCACGCTTCAACTCTTCGGACAGTTCTCCGTGGAAGAAGTGCCAAGATGCAACATGAAAATATTTCTCTGCGACAAGTAACTGGCGCAGCTTTCCGTACTTGTTGTTCTGGCTGCGTACCAGTGCCACTAGCCCCCTGCTCTGACACTCGCGGAAAAAATCGGCAAACAGCTCGTCCGTCTCCTCGCGACGCCAATTCTCGACACAGCCATGCTTCGGAACATCAATAAGGTCAAAATACATGGGCTTACGGAGATAGAATGACGTGAGGGTCTTTTCCGTAATCTCCTTGCCGGAAGTTTTGTTTATGACGCGAAATCCATTACGGTGAAAGTCCCACGCGAAGTCAACTGGCTTGTCTATGTTGAAGCGCAGGACACCATTGGCGTCCAGCTCCTTCATTACGATGTCTGTCGTTGTATCCTGGCTGCATGTGGAGATAAAAATCATAGTTTATTCTTTGCGCTCTTTGCGTTCTTTGCGGCAGATGATGAGATTGACGAAAAGGGGCTGGTGGTTGCCAGCCCCTTGTTGCGGCTTACGCCGCAGCTAGACCTTCAGTCCCACGTACTTGAATCATCCATACTCTGGCCACTACCAGGTACGAAGCTATATGTGAAATTAGTAGAGGCGTTGATGTTTCCACCTCCTACGGAACCGAGACCAGAGATGCTGGTCGCGATGTCATTTGGTGTCATTTTTCTGTTTCTCCTTTACTTTTTGGTTAACCAAGTGTAGCGGACACCTATCCGTTACGCCCTTATATACGAAGCCTTTTCTGGAATCTGACAAAGTATCTTCGCATCGCACATGTTGACAAGAGCGACATCGTGGCTGACAAGCAGAACTATGCGCCCGGGCGCGAGAGTGCGCAGAAGCTTTCCAAATGACGCGCACGCTTCCGCATCAAGGTGGTTTGTTACTTCGTCCAGCACCAGCACGCTTGGGTTGCGCACAAGCGCACGGGCAATCGCAAGACGTTGCATCTCACCGCCGGAGAGGGACTGCCCCTGCAATCCGAGACGTGTGCCGAGTCCGTAGGGAAGCCTTTCCACAACCTCGTCAAATCCGCTCTGCTTGGCCGCCACTTCGACATCATCATCCATAAACACTGGATCTCGCAGGGTTATGTTGTCGCGAATCGTGCCGGTGACGAGCAGGCTGTCTTGAAAGACGATTCCAATGTTGCGCCTGAACGAGCTTTCGTCAAGCGACTTCATGGGCATTCCGTTGACAAGTATCTCGCCCGCCTTGGGTTCAAGCGAGGCAGCAGCCAGCTTTAGGAGCGTCGTCTTGCCCGTGCCGTTGGCTCCGACTATGGCGTATATCCTGCCCGCGCGAAAAGTTGCGGAAAAGTCCTTGACTACGGAACCCCCTTCAGCGCCCGGGTAGGCAAACGTTACGTTGCGGAACTCGATGGTTTCGACAGTTCCGATCTTTTCCCCGCCGCGTCTTGGCACAGAGTGCGAAAGTATCTCGCCCAGCGAGTCGATTCCTTCGCGCAGAGACGCCGTCTCTGGCAGGAGGGAGACGATCCCCTGCACGGACTGCATGGCCGCGAGGAACAGAAGCTGGTATACGACCACATCGCCGACCGGAATCGTCCCCTTCGCGGCGAACGCGCCGGCAACGCCGAGCACCGCAATCTCGCCGATGACGAGGATAAAGCCAAGCAGCGTGCCGAAAGTTACGGTCAGGCGGTCCATGTCGCAGTTTCCGGACTTGAGAGCGCCAAGCGCCTCGCGCGGCGGATCGGCAAAGCGGCGCTCGGCGTCGAGCGTTCGGAGAAACGGGAGCGAGTGGAAGAAGTCGAAGAGCGCGGAGAAGGAGCCGTCGCTTCTTTTGCGCACTGAATGGGAGTTCGCCGCGAACCGCCGCGCAAACGGAAAGAAGAGGGCGATCGCGAGCGGGATGAACGCCATGAAGGAAAGCCCAAGCGCGGGCGAGCGCGAGTGGAGCGCAGACCCGGCGGCGAACATCGTGACGACGGCGACGAGAAGGCGCGGATAGAGTCCGCTGACGAACCCGCCGACGGCGTATGCGTCGCGCGTCAGCTTGGCGACCAGCTCGCCGTTGGCGAGCGGAGAAAGCTCGGACGGAGAAAACTCCATGACCGCGTCTAGCACCCGATTCTGAAGTTTCAGTTCGATGTTCCTGGCGCGGGAAAGGACGAGCCTTTGGAGGCATGGCGTCAGCACGGCCCTGGCGAGCAGCAGCGCGGAGAGCGCGACGAATGGACCGGCAGGCGCCATTCCGCCGACGAGCGCGTCGATGAAGCGGCCCGTCGCAAAAGGGACGGCTATGCCTGCAACGGTTTGCGCAACAAGCAGCGGCGAATACACGAACACGACGGCAGGCGACGACATGACCGTCGCCGCCAGAAACCTCACCCGCCTGAACCCCGCAAAGGATTTGTCTTTTACCCCCATATCTAACCTTTCATACGACGCTTTCTGCAAAATCTGACAAGGAAAATGTCTTTGTCAGATTTCGCGGTAACGGCCGTATATTAGTGTGCTCACAAGGAGCGTCCGGCAGAGAGAGCCCGGATAGGCCTGCGGATGGGAAAAGTTTATGTGGAAACGAGGTTGCACACTCTCCTAATAAGCAAACAATCGGGTTTCTATTGTACAAATTATCGGAATCCTAGTAGACTGATTATCGGAGTTTTGATATACTACCAGTTGGCCACTACGGAAGGAATGCATGAACAACATCAAGAGATGGAATCTACGAGTTCTTGCTAAGGCGTTAAAAACACGCCGTGCCGTCATCATATCGGGTGCAAGACAATGCGGTAAATCTACATTGCTTGAAATGTTCTTCAATGGCAGTGTAGAGATACGCAGCCTTGATTCCAAGCGACTTCGGGAGGCTGCGCTTCTTGATCCACACGGGTTTGTACGTTACGATGGTGAAGGCCCGATGGTCGTAGATGAAGTGCAAAAGGCACCAGAACTCCTTTCGGAAATCAAGTTGGTCGTCGACAGAAATCGGCGTCCTGGGCAATATGTCATAACAGGTTCGTCTGACATATATTCTGCGCCAGAATCGGACGAAAGTCTTGCTGGGCGAGTCAAGAACATACGCATGAGAACTTTTACGCAAGGCGAGATTCAGGGCTCAGAGCCAATGTTTCTCACTAGGCTCTTTGCAAACGACTACGCCAACCGATATCCCGAGTGTGACAAGCGAACCGTGATGGGCTATGCTTTTCGCGGGGGATATCCCGAAGTGGTCGGTCTGCCACCAGACGACAGGCGCGAATGGTTTCAGGACTACATCAAGTCTTTGTTTGCCAAGGACATCAAGGACGACGAGCACATACGTCGGCAACAGGCTCTTCACGACTTGCTCAAGGCCGTTGCCGCATGGTCGTCGAAATTTGTCGATGCCGACGCGCTTCAGACTGCGTGCGGACTTTCACGTTCCACCTACAAGGGGTATCTTGGGGCGTTGGAACGCTACTATCTGTGTGAATGCGTGGGGGCCTGGACGGGGACGGATTATGCACGTATCGGCAAACGCCCGAAATGGTATATGTGCGATACCGGACTCATGGCGGCAATGCTGAATTGGCGTGCGAAAGACATTGAGCTCGATCCCGACAAGTCCGGCAAGATTGTTGAGACGTTTGTATTTTCCGAACTTGCCGCACAAATAGACTTGTCAGGCGATTACTCGCTCTACCAGTACCGCGACATCGACAAGCGTGAAATAGATTTCATTGTTGAGGATGCTGACGGCAATCTTGCAGGCGTTGAGGTCAAAGCCGGTTCTGGGGTCGGTAAAAATGACTTCAAGCATCTCGAATGGTTTCGCGAACATCTTGCCAGGGGGCGTAAATTCTTTGGCATCGTCCTTTATACGGGTAGAGAAACGCTTTCGTTCGGTGGTGGAATGCTAGCCGTGCCAATGTCGGTGTTGTGGTCATAGCCCGCGCCGCGAACAGGAAGAAATGTCCGTGTGCTTCACAATGCAGTAGCCTTGTTCGGACGCGCAGAAACGCGCCCCTTCCGAACACGAGCCTATTTCAAGGGAGCTTATATACGAGTTGTGAGACCATCAAGGAGGACATGGGAATCCCCTTGTCAGATTTAGCGGCATCGGCCGTATATTAGTTTGCTCATAAGGAGCGTCCGGCAGAGAGAGCCCGGATAGGCCTGCGGCGGAAGCGTCGCACCGCGAAGTTTCCGTCAGCAGGCCTGATTTTTTGGTATAATACTAGCGTTCCACGGTTGGTGGACATGTCCATAAAGAAAGGAACGATATGGTATTTGACCGCGAACAGTATCTTGCCAAGCTGACTGCAGCGAAGGGGGACGGATTCGTCAAGGTCGTCACCGGCATTCGCCGATGCGGGAAAAGCTATCTGCTTTTCACCCTCTTCAAGAACCATCTACTTGCAAGTGGCGTCAATGCTTCACATATTGTCGAGATAGCCCTTGACTCGGACGAATTCGAAGAGTTGCGTGACCCAAGGAAGTTGTCTTCGTTTGTGCGGACGAAGGTCAAGAGGCTCAGGGGACTCTGCTACGTGTTGATTGATGAGATTCAGATGTGCGAGCCGGTGAAGTCGGTTGTAGACGGGTCAAGCGCATCGATTACGTTTTACGACGTGTTGAACGGGCTGATGAAGTTGCCAGGTATCGATTTGTACGTCACAGGTTCCAATTCGAAGATGCTTTCCAATGAAGTCGCCACGAATTTTCGGGACAGAGGAGAGGTTGTCCGCCTGCATCCGCTTTTGTTTTCCGAGTTTTTCAAGGCAAGCGGACTTAGCGAGTATCAGGCCTGGAACAGATATTTAGTGTACGGCGGGATGCCAGAAGCGGCTAACAAGACTTCGGATGCCGCACGGCGGGATTATCTTTCTGGCTTGTTCAAGACGCTGTATTTCAAGGACATTGTCGAGCACAACAATCTCAAAAACGATTATGTGCTTGGACTTCTTACAGATGTCTTGTTCAGTTCCATTGGCAGCCTCACCAATCCGACTAGGATAGTGAAAACTCTGTTGACCGAGCAAGGCGTAAAGCCAGATGTGCATACAGTACAGCAATACCTCAAGTTCCTGTCCGAGGCATATCTTTTCTCAAAGGCCGAACGTTACGACGTAAAAGGCAGACGCTATTTGCAATATCCGAGCAAATGGTATGCGGAAGATGTAGGATTGCGCAATGCGCGTCTCAACTATAGGCAGACGGAACGAACGCATCTCATGGAGAACATCATATACAACGAACTTGTTGCCCGGGGATGCAACGTAGATGTAGGGGTTGTAGAGGCAAAAGTATCCGGCAAAAGCGGCAAGAGGGAGCTCAGGCAATACGAGATTGACTTTGTTGTCAACACTGGATTCGAGAAGTTGTACATACAATGCGCCCTCGAAATACCGGACGTGGAGAAACTCTCCCAAGAAACATTCAGCCTGCGAAAAACGCGAGACTCGTTTCGCAAACTTGTAGTCGTAGGTGGCGACCAGCCGCTCTATACGAACGATGAGGGAATTTCGTTTGTCGGGATCATCCCGTTCTTGCTTGACAAGACCATACTTTCTACCGCCCTGTCAGAAATGCGCTGACGCGCCAACCGCCAGCCACTCCTTTTGTCAGATTTCAAAGATTCGCTCGTATATTAGTGTGCTCACAACGAGCGTCCGGCAGAGAGAGCCCAGATAGGCCTGCGGCTGAGAATTCGCGTCGCGAAGTTTCCGTCAGCAGGCCTGTTTTTCTGGTATACTATTGATGCCAAGGCAAGACGGGGAAAATCCCAGATTGCCGCGGCAAGACAGATTTCCCGCGCGGGAAGCCGAGCGAATCGGCCGAACGCGGACATGGGATGCGTCGCAAGAAAGCCTGAGAAACTTCACTTGTAAAGACGCAGAGAAAGGCACTGCCTTGCAAAAGCGCAGTCTCGCCTCCTCTGGTGTATCTTTACGGGCTCTCTCAGGCGCCTCTTGCGATGCATCGGAGGAGGTTTCCGTTTTCCGCCCCCGCCGATATCTGGAAAGGAGCGCAAGCTCCCAGGAAGACGCAGCACGGCGAAGGAGAAAGTCGATGAGTGATAGCAAACGGGTTGTCAAGCCCGACTTTAACGTCATCAGGGAGACGACGTCTCATCGGACACTCTCATAACCATAAAATCCAATCCACAACAACACAAGACACCAAAGGACACCGACATGAGCAAGAACCTCGATGGTATCGTTGCCAAGATCCGCGACGTCCGCGCCAAAAAACGCCCGGAAGTCGAAGAGAATCTCCAGAAGATAGAGAAGCTTCTTAGCGCACTCCGGGCCACGCGCGGTCGTGCCGATTCCGTTGCCGCCCGATATCCCTATCTCAAGGAAGCCTTGCGCGGCATTTCCTTCGACGAAGCCGAGAACGCTCTGGGGAAGGCTAGCAAGGCCTGCGAAGAGGCACTTGTCCGCCTCCGCCGCGACAGCATCAACATCGGAGTCGCCGGCAAGGCGCGCCAAGGCAAGAGCCAGATTCTCCAAATGCTCACCGGTCTCGGCGACGAACAGATTCCGACTGGAGCTGGCGGATTCTGCACCGCATCTCGCAGCGTTGTGAAGAACGGCGACCGCCAGTCCGCTACGGTGTTCTATCTGGATGAAGCCAAATTGCTTGGCAGCAAGGTCTATCCATCCTACGAGCCTGTCGGGACGACCGATGTCGCGCTTGGTCTCTCCCCTCGGCCGTCGTCAATCGCAGCATTCCTCGCGGTAGAGTTGCCGACAGTTTCAGAGTCTGTCGCATCCGTCGAAGCATTTGAAAACTGGAAGAAGGTCCAGACGCTTCAGAAAGATCTTCGCGCTCACCCTGAACTGGTCAACAGGCTCGGCTCGGCTCCGGAATCTATTGACATCAGGACCGTCCGGAAGTATCTTGTCAAGGACAAAGGCGAAGATGATTATCAGGTCGTAGATCATGTGGAAATCGTAACACCGTTCGAAATGGATCTTCCCAAAGGAATGACGGTTTACGATCTCCCTGGTCTCGAAGATCCGACCCCGGGCATCCGCGAAACGATGCTCCGCAGTGTTTCCGAAGACGCGGACATCGTCCTTCTTCTCCGCATGCCGAATAATACTGGAGACGACTGGTGCGCTGCAGACCTCCGCACGATGAACATGCTCAAGGAGGTCTACCCGGCGGATGAAGTCCAGCCGAAGGATTGGATACAGCTTGTCATCAACCTCGACAGACGTCCGTCCTCGTGCAACGAGAACAACGTCGAACTGATGAAAGACAAGGCCCCAAGCGGATTTCGCCCCGTCGTCTGCGACTGCGGCTCTAAAGATGCCGTCCGCAAAATGGTCGATGCCAACATCGACGCTCTCGTGAAGCAGGCCGGCCGCATCGACGACCTTCGCATCCGCCATGCCCACGAGGCGTTCTCCGCCGCAATCGGAGCGTCCCGTGCGCTCTCTGACGCCCTCCGCAACGCGACGGGCGATCTCATCGCGCAGGAATCGGGATTCGATTTCGAGCGACATCTTATTGATTTCATGGGGGACCTCCGCGGTCCGCTCAAGAGGGACCTGTCATCCCCGTTCCGCGAAATGGTCGGCGAGATCCTAGCCCGCCACTGCAAGGCCGCTGAAGAGGAATTTGACCGCGTCTACGACGAAAATGCCGACGCCAAGGATTTTCCGCCAGAGCTGCCAGTCTTTTCAAAGCCACGCATTCGGAGTGAATTCAATGCCGGATACGGTCCGGTCGGCGTCGTTGAAAAGGCGGTCCGCAACCAGCGTGAAGCCGTTCTGAAGCTGCTTCGGGACCAACTTTCGAAATGCTGCGGAGAACTCGTCTCACGGTATTTCGATTGCGTTGTCGAGGCAGGTTTCAATTCGAATCCTACCCTGAATCGCTTTTCATCGACATCCGATGCCGACGAAAGCTCGAAAGAGCGTCTGGAACATTTCCTTTCCAAAATTCGCGCGAACGGGCCGTACGCCAGTCTCGAGGCCGCCGTCGAAGAACTGCTCCAATTTGAGCTTTCGTTCGACGAAACGATCCTCCCCGCCATCTACGGAATTTCCGATCTTGACGATTTCAACCCCGAACTTCTTCCTCTAACTACCAATGAGGATGGTCTGAAGGAAATCAAAATATTGATTGAACGTTGCCCAAGTCCTGAAAAGCGAACGGTGCTCTTATTCAACTGGCTCCGTCAGAAGTCGGAAATCATCCTTTCGCGAATTGCTCCCGGGGCGGATTCAAACCCCTTCGCCAGCATTTCCGAACATATCGCCAACACGATGAGGGCCAATTACGACGCCTTCGCCTTCCGCTTCATCTGGGGCGATACGTGCGATAACGAATGGCGGCATTTAGCCGACCGCAACAAGTCCATTTTCTGGAAGGACGAATTCGATGCCGCCTCCGCCAATTCAAAGCTCGTGCAGGATTGGAAGTCCGTCTTGGCCGACCTCTCCGCCGCGCTCTAACCAACCACTAAACCACACAAACACACAAAAGGAACATCAGCAATGGAAAGAATATTCGAAGTCGTGATGATCGGCAATACCGCCGTCGGCAAGACGAGCATGCTCGCCGCTCTCTCCATGGAATTGGATAGCTACAACATCTCCGGGGACGTCAGTCTCGAACCGACGACGCATGAATTCAGAATACTCAATAATCAGTGGACTGACATGGGAAGGAAGATTGAAGCACAGGAGCCGTTCTCGCCCCTTGAGGGCGGACTAGCCGGACAGCTAGATTTTGTCGAACACAAGTTCGACTTCAAGGTCGATGGTGAAACAGAAGCGCGTGTGCTCTTCACCGACACACGCGGCGGAATGACAGGAGATCTTGATGAGCGACTCATACAGCGAGTCAACGAAGCGTTCGGGGTTTTCTGCGTCGTCGACGCTTCAGTCCTTATGGAATGCTCCGACTCTACGAACGAGCGATTCAATTGCCCAAAAGTCGTCAAGAGACTCCTCAAGGAAGTCTACACTGATGGCGATGATAAACAACCCAAGTTTGTTACGTTCGTCCTGACGAAGTGCGAGAAATACATGGCCACTGCCAACGACCGTCAAAAGCTTGCAGAGAAGTTCCTCACGAAATATGACAACATCGTCGATATGCTTTGCAATGTCAATTGGCCAAGAGTCTACCTCGTTGCGATCCAAACGATGGGATGCGTGAGCTTCTACAAGTTGAATAAAGAAGGCCTTCCGATGTTCAGAGTTCTTCCGGAAACGGAATTCAAGTCAAAAGATTGTGCCATTCCGCTTGTCATCTTGCTCGATTCCCTAATAGACGAAATCGAGAATAGTAAGAGTATATGGGTAATAATTTTAAACCTGCTCGGTATTGGGAAGAATCTTCGTGACTATAAGGAGCGAATCTGGAACAGTATCGAGAAACCAAGCCTCTCCGAGCGACTAGTCTAGCAGTGATAGAATTTTATGAAGTTGGAAATACACTAGAAAGAATTGTAACACATGGACTACTCGATTTGCTCACGCGAATTTGAGCGTGACTATACATGGGACAACTCCCATGCGTCGGAGTCGGTCGCCAAATACGCGGAGGACTCTTTCGCCGCGTTTGAGGGATCGCTTGCGGCGAGCCGGATCGCGGCACTCCTACGCCGCCCCGGCCATACGCAGGGCGTGATGCTTTACGTTTCCGTCTCTACCTCCCGAATCGACTTTCGAGACCGTCCCATCCGCACGACGGCGGTCTTTCTGTCAACAAATCAGGCCGAGGAGAAACTCCTCGCCGCGTTCTTTGCGGAGTGCCTCAACAGTCGGGACGAGGAAACGCTCTACGCCCCCCAAAGCAAAGTCGCCAAGTCGATCGAGAGTCTCTATCAGACAAAGAAGCCGGACAATTTCCTGAAGTTCTGCAGGGCGTTGCCTGAATGTACCGAAGGTTGTCTTGCGCCGAAGGGGCGCATGGCCATTCCGCGCAACGACATTGGCGAACGCAAAACACTCGCCAACGCCCTGTCCGCAATCATCACAGACGAGGCTCCATTCCTCCTTGTGCTAACCGACCGTCTGCCGACGGACGTTCTCCGTACGCTCGGTTCGATAATCGACAGGGGCACCGCCGTTCGGATTTTCTCGAACGCGACGACCGAAACAGGCCCGATTCAAGAACCTCAGACGGACAAGGAGAAAGGCTTTATTCAAAAAAAACACGTCTCGGCCGCGGCCTGGGGAGGAATCGCCATTCTCATCGCCGCGGCTATCATTATCATCATTCGGGGATGCTGTTCAGAAAGCACTGAGCAACTCCCAACAAATACCCCAACAAGCGACCCGAATATTGAGAGGTCTGAAAAGTAAGGTGATTAGAAAAATCCTTCGATCTACTAATGGAACCAAAGTTTAGGCGCACGAGCGCGACTTCGGAGGAGGTTTTCGTTTTCCGCCCCCGCCGATATCTGGAAAGGAGCGCAAGCTCTTAGGGAGACGCAGGCAACAAATAAGGAGCGCGACTAAATCATGGGCAGTAACAAAAGCATCGGACGCAAGATGATCGACTTCTTCTCCGGATGGGAACGCATTCGTGTAGTGCTGTTGGGGTCCAAGGGATCTGGGAAAACGGTATTCTTGACTTCCGTAGGAGATCAGCTTAGACATCAAGTCAAAGAGAAGTTCCTGAAAGATTGGACGATATCATTCGATCCGGGCGAAGATAACAAAGTGCAAGAGGAAGCAGCTAAATCCGGCATCCCTGTATTTAAGTTTCAAGAATCCAGAGCCTCCTTTTCAAATGGAGAATGGCCTGAAAAAACGCAAGATTGGTCTGTACATACAGTTCCGTTCACCATAGGAAAAGACAAGGACAAAAAACGGATTCTTCTTGAGATGTTAGACTTGCCCGGCGAGCGAGTGGCTGACTTTGCCATGATCAACCAATCCTATCAGCAATGGTGCAGCTGGATGGAAACCAGTTTTGGAGGGGTTACCGGCTTTTCGACGCATTTCAAGAACTATCTCAAGAGACTGCGGAATTTTGGCGACGACGAGGAGGGGAAAGAGGCTGCAATCAGTGCCTATAAAGATTATCTAGCCGCCGAGTATGTCAGTTATTCGCTATCACTGACGCCGTCTATCGTCAAGCTCGGCCGTGATGGGAAACAGCGCTCTGGCAATAAAGAACAGTTTCGCGATGCCCTGAAGGAGATTCCTGTCGGGATATCCAACGACTTGCAATTCATCCCGTTGCCCAGAGAAAGCTTTGACAAGGGATCTCCACACTACAAATGGATCACGGACTTCTCCAAAGGATATGAGGCATACAAGAAGGACGTGATCATGCCCATCGTTTCGTGGTGCAGTGATGTTAACAGTCTGTTGTATTTTGTGAATGTGCTGGACTTACTCAACCGAGGCCCAGAAGTCTACAACTCGGAGAAGAAATTTGCGGAGGAAGTGTTTAGATTCTTCAGGCATAAGGAAGAGCAGAATATATTATTGAAACCTTTTATGCTGATAAAGGACTGGTTCGTGACGTATGTCGACAGTGTCTACGTTGTCGCTACACAGTCCGATCGTGTTTGCGATCAAGGGAACGAAATGATAGGGCTTGCATATCAGATGCTAAAAGAAGTTGTCGGAAGGTTTGAACTTGAAGATGGCAAAACGAACTTTCTTTCATGTGCAGCAGTAGATACGTCCGATGAATATGAAGATGGAACTATTAGTGCACAGACAAAAGACGGCCTCAAACAATACAAGCCTAGCAATGTCCCCCAAGAGTGGCCCCCAAGCGACAAATGGTCGCCAGGGTCTTTCGCATGGCCGAACACGTTTCCGCGGATTGACAAGCGTGCGGATCGCCCACCTAACCAAAAAGGCTTAGATGCGATAATCCGCAGAGTGCTATCTTTGTGAAGATCGAGAGGTAGAGTCATGGCATACGAAACCGATGACATATGTCCGACTTTCAAGCCTGTAAAGATGCTTGACGAAGCTGCGACGCCTGGCACGAGTCGTGACGATTCGAAGAGTCAAGCGACACAGGACACCGAACCAAAAAGGGCAACGCTTCGACCTAACGACAACGACCTATATCCCGAGGCGAAACCGCTAGAATATGTGACCGTCTCATGTCCTCCAGACTTCAAGGCGGGGGAGAAACCTGATGCTGATTATGCAAGCTGCATCAGCGAACCAAAAGAGGAACGCGAAAACCTGCTGTCTTCGCCGTTGCTAACGGTGCTAGGATGGGGATTAGGCGGCGGCATTTCCATATGGTTGTATTTTCAGCTCGCGGGGCTGTTCAAGTTCGTGCTTGAATGTCAAGGATGGCGGTTCTGGGCGGCGTTGGTGATTTTCTGTATCCCTGTCATAGCCTTGACGTATGCGGCAATGCGTTTTTGGCAGGTCTTCAGAAAGCTGCCAAAACGGGACCAAGTCCAGGGAGATCTGGACACGTCGGACATAAAGGAGAAGAAAGCACTGAAGAACAGCCTGAAGCCATATATTGACGAGTTGCCCCCGGAGTATGCCGGTGTCTTCAAGTCCGAGAGGCGAAAGGAGGTTTCAGCACGAATAAACCGGTTGCGGAAAGATTCGGGCTACTCGGATTCAGGCGAATGGATCGACGACTTCAAGGCTTTCCAAGGTGCGCAAGAAGAAGAGGCCCTTGACACAGTCAAGACATATTGCAAGCTTGTTGCGCTGAAGACGGCCGCTTGTCCGTGGAAAGCGATTGACATGGTCATAGTGTCCGTCAACCTGACCTTGATGGTCGTGACAATCGCCAAAGTGTACAACCGTAGGGTGTCAAAAGGAGGCGCGTTCAGGTTACTTTGCCACTGGTTCGCGAACATCTACATATCTGGTGAGCTGGGTGCGATTACTGAAAATGCCGCCGATCGGGTATCGGACAAGGCCGCCGCCTGGCTGACGAATGGCGGTGATGGCGCCAAGGATGCCGGGGTTTCCGTTGCAGAGGCGACCGCCGGGCAAGCGTCGGGAGCCATTGCCGACGGCATGGCGGGCAGCAGCATGGGCGAAACACTGACAAGTGCGTTTTCCGCATCGCTGCCGATCCTGTCCAAGTTTGCAGGCAAGGCCGCAGAAGGTGCGGTAAATGCGTTGCTTGCATACAGGATGGGCCGGCGGGCAATAAACGAATTTAGATTCATCAGAAACAAGCAAGGAAGCTAAAGATGAAGAGGTTCACTATCCTTTGTGTCCTGATTTCCGCGATGTACGCGGCTGGAGCGATGGAAGCCGTATCAAGAACACAACTGGCGGCAGAACATGGTGACGTTGCCGCGCAGTTCCGCTATGCCGAAATGTTGCGCGACAGGCGCGGCGTCAAGAAGAACGTTCCCGAAGCCGTTGCATGGACGCGCAAGGCGGCGGATGCCGGCCATGCGGCGGCGCAGTGCCAGATGGGACTTTTCTACATGAACGGGCTTGGCGTCGATCGTGACGAAGACAAGGCGGTCGAGTGGCTGAAGAAAGCAGCGGCGCAGAACCATCTGCAGGCGCAATACAATCTCGGAATCTACTATGCTCGGTTTTCCGACGGGGAGTCGGTGCGGCTCGCCATCAAGTGGCTTAACGAAGCCGCCAAGCAAGATTATGCCGACGCGCAGTTCAACCTTGCGAAGCTGTACCTGAACCCGCACCATCCCGCCAGCCACGAGCATGATGCCGGCCGCCGCGCCATCTCCCTTCTCCGCCTCGCCGCCGCCCAAGGCCACCTCGGAGCAAAGGCGATGCTTGAAGAGCTTGGCTGCAACGGCCCGCATTCGCAAGCGAATCTGGAAAATCTCAGGCAGCGGGAGACTGCGACTTTCATCAACAATACTCTTTGAAATAAAACAAGAAAGGAAAACAACTATGAATAAAAACTCAATAAAGAAACATAATCGTGAGGGAAGCGCAAAGTGCTTAATGCTTGGTTTTATTGCAGGTATCAGTTTATGCTTGTTTTTAAGTCACTGTTCGGGATGTAAGCATATTCAATCTGTAGTAGAAACAGCAGTAAATGCTGTTAGAGACGCGATTGTACCACCTCCCCCACCTCCGCCGCCACGTGATGTGCCGTGCAAGGCAATTGTTGATGACATCCGTGCGATTTGGAGTTTCGAGCGAAGTTACGCATATAGGCACAAAGCTCTTGCTGCCTCGATCAGTGAGATGGGGGATGGAACGGGCATTGGGAAAAATGGATTTGTTTTGAAACCTTCAATATGGGCGTCAAGGATTGATGGCGAAAATGCCTCATATAAGCCAGTGTCGTATGAAGTCAAGAATCCAGCAACAGGGGATTCTGAGATTGCCGGATATCGCTTTGGAGTTTTTCCAATAAAACTTGAAACAGGAGAGCGAGACCGTTTTTCCGTTGTAATTGTTGCTGTTCCTGATAAACCTGCCGAGGATGACGTATGCTTTATGGCACTTTGTGGGCCGGTCAATCTTCAAAATGATTTCACTTTTGATAAGGAGTGGCCCGTGTTCCAGCTTAAGGCGAAGCCGTCTGTTGTTGAATCAATACGCAATCTTCAGGTCACTACGCACAAAGAATTGATGCAACGGTTGACGTCTGGGGATTTAAAAAGTTCTGTAACCAAAACCTTCGCCAACTTGTACTACCCTCAGGATGAGGGGCAACACTAGGAAAAACAACAGAAAGGAACCATGAAATGAATGATACTGTCGAAAAAAGTGCCATAATTGCCGCAATATTGACAACATCGGTGTTGGTATATGCTGATGTTTCTTCGCAGGCTGAGAAACCGATGTTTGAGCGTGATCGTACACGTACAATAGGGCGTGACGAAGCGACAAAGGAATGGCTTAAGTCATGGCACAAGGGCGAAGTGTATATGACAGAAGCTGAGTATCTATATGAAGCTAAATTGGAAACCGAGAAAAATGAGGCCGTGACCGGAGGGAAAATCACAAAGTGGCTGAAAGCATGGTTTGCGGATTTGACTGTCAATTCTGTCCGCGTTGCAGAAAAGGGTAGCTTCTCCGGCAAGGCGATTTCAAAGACATTCGTTTTCCATGAAATGCCGACGCTACGCCTAGTTCGTGACTATCAGTACGTAATGAGTGACGGTACTTGGGGCGGTGATGTTGTGCCGAAAAGCCAAGTTGTCAAACAGGCTATCGGTAAAGCGGTAGAGGTAGACGCATTAGGCAGAGAGTCGCGATATTTGTTCTATAATGTTGTCGGTTTTATCAATCCCGTCGTAGGGAAATTCCTTTCGACGTGGGGTGAGGCTGGCTATGAGGTAAGTGCTGATTGGATGAAGGAAAATGTTGGCACTTTTGATTCGGAAGGACGCCTGAATATTGCAGAAGACACGCTAATTGCCAAGGGATTAGGAGAGGATGAGAGAAAGAAGGTAATGGCAATGGCCATGCAATTCAGCGATAATGTAAATGGCTGTAAGGTAGCCATCGCTGCCAATGGAAAGTATCACCGCATCATTTCCGAAATTAAATCCCTTAAATCGGCAGATGCCGACCCCAGAGCATCAGTTGAGGCGTTTGATGTCTATATGCGGCAGGGTTCTCCATCGAATTCCGATATAGAGGCGCTGATTAAGCGTGAGGCGTTTTCCATGACGAGTGACCTGTTTGATGCAGCCGTTCGCAAACCGGGCGATGTCTGGGTGGTCGATGGAGCGTTTTTCAATTCTTTCCTGCACCCAGACCTAAAAGGTGCATTCAGAGGATGTGCCGTCGTGAGGTATGTCGAGGATCAAGAAGGAGAAGACGGGTATTATTCGGAACCTTCAAAGACCGTCGGCATGCCGAAAAGATATGATATTCGTAAGATTGAGGTCGTGCAAAGCGGAAAGGTTGACGGGGCCATGGTTTCAACCGATCTTGTCTATGACGAAAGACCGATGGGAGGGCGCTTCTGGGCCAAATATGACAGCGGAAAGTCGGACATATTTATGCTCGTAGACAAGGTATCTGGACATCTCGTGTTCGGGAAAATGCAGCTTAACGCGGATGAAGTTGGTGCGCTGCCTTCACTTTCCTTGCTTGATGGCTTCAAGTCGGCAGGAGAAGCTTCGCTCGATCTCACTATCAAAGGTGAGATAGTGAACCTTGACGAGTATAAGAAATAAGGAGTGGCATTATGTCCGCCGGCACAGAAAAGTCAGAATGCCTTATTAATATATCGGATTTCATCCTCTCGGGGAAAAGCAAGTTGGAGTCTGGCAAGAAAGAAAGGCTTTCACTTTCTGTGCCTAAGTTTTGCTTGAAAAAAGGTGAGATAACCGCTGTTATAGGCGGTAGCGGCTGTGGCAAAAGTGTGTTGCTTAGCCTAATCATGGGTTGCCCTGCCTTTGGTGTCGGTTGTCCTGTCTTTGGTGCCGGCGGGGAGCTCAAGTTTGGTGAGTTTTCACAATTTGGTGAACCAATGCCCCAAAATGCATTTCGCACTGTCTGTGCTGCCGCAAGGTGGCGCAGGCAGTTGCGGAGGTCTGGGGAGCTGTTCTATTTGCCGCAGTTCTTTCCTGTTGCTAAGGCGCAACAGCAAAATACGATTGCTATGATATTGCAGGTAGTAGAGGCTTTAGTATCAAGGAATCGCATTTCGAAAAAGGAAATAGGCAAAAGAATCCGAGGCAAGTTTGAGAAACATAGTCTAGCTGATGCTCTTTACAAGAATATTTCCGAGCTTTCGGGTGGGGAGCGGCGCAGAGCGGAATTGATTGCAAGGATCGTTGCAATGGAAATATCCAGAAGGCCGGGATTGCTCGTATTAGACGAGCCGACAACCGGTTTTGACCCCGTAAATTCAATTGATTTTGTGCGAGAAGTTAGATCTGCGGTTGACGAACTGTCGAAGGATGGGATTTGTGCGGGAGCTGTACTTACAACGCATGAAATGAAATGTCTTGATGATGTTGTCGGAGGTGACGAGAGGCGGAAGAGCGTGATTGACCGTGTGTGCGTGGTACACCGAATTCCCCAAGAAGATGAGGTTAATTGTTGTGTCGTTTTTGATGGGAAGGCAGAGGATGTCTGGCGTCAGTTTTTTGAGGATGATAAAGAAAGAACTTTCGCAAATGATGGATCGTTTTTATTTGAACAGGTAAAACGGCGTATGCGAAGAAACCGCAATTGAAAGGAGGGCATATCATGCTTGAGTTCAGAAGAGTTGTTGCTACAACTTGGAATAGAGGCTTGTGGCGGACAGTTTTCGAGTTTGTCGTACTTCCGCTCATGGTTGCGTTTATAATGGTGTCTTCTTTTCTTGCACGTTCCAAACCAGATGCGCAGGGCGAGGCGTTCTTGTTCTTTGGAACTATCTATGCCTTTTGGTGCGGATTGTTCGGTACATGTCAGGCCTTTAATGGAGAGGTAAACTCGGGAGAATGGTCGTATTGGATGCTCGGCCTGCACAGGGGTGTTGTGCGGCATTGCATAGCGCATTTTGCCGCAGGGTTCTTCTTTGCCATGCTGCAAGTCGGCATCTCGTTGTTGTTCTTGTGGTGTTTATGGAAGATAGGTGCTGTCGTTAAGCCTTTGGGGCTTATTTTTGTGGCACCGGACTATGGCCTTTCATTTATAAATCAGTTTGGCTCAATGCTAAAGGGTGGGACGGCATATAATTTGCAAGGGTTGAGTGCCGCCATGAATGCAGCAAATCATGCTGGAGGGACGGATAATGTTCTATGGTTTATAACGTGTTCGGGATTCTATCTTGGTGCTGTCGCAATGGCCGTGGCGTCAGGTGTCTCAATTGGACTGCTCGTGAGCGCAATATGTCCTACGCCGCATGTGTCGCAAAATGTGGCAGTATTGCTGATTGTCGCGTGCTGTATCTGCTCGCATACTGGGACTGTAGGATTCGGCGGCGATGCCCGGGCGGAAAGAGAGTTTGCCCCTATTGATCTGATTATTCGTCAGAAGGGGCGACAGTATCAGGATGCCAAGACGTACGAAGGGTTGCCGATTAAAAAAAGGCGGCAGACTCAATGGAAAGATGGCGGGACTGTCGAGCAGCTTTCGTTTGTTTTGCCGCAAAGATACTTTTTCAACATAGCGCGCATACCGTGTCTCAAACTCGAGTCGTCGCTGGGTTATGATGATGAAATGCGCCCTTGGCATAATCCTGAACGACTTTCAGAACATGCCAAGAACGCTGCAGATTTCTGTAAATGTCCAGTCTGTATTGATCTTGTAACGGTGACAGAGACGAACGGAGAGTATGTAGTTGGGTGGGACGGTAAAGATTGCATTTTAAAGCATCATTGGATTAGAGGAGAGAATTCTGCAGGCAACTGGAAAATGAACGTTCTCGTGAAGCGTGAAGGAGAAGACGAGAAAGAGTTGTGCGGTGATTTTGTAAAGTTCCGGCAAGCCTTGTATGAGGATGTAGGTGGTGTTGGGTCTCTAATTGCTTTTTGTCGCCGGATGGCAACCGTGGAGGCAGTGGCGTTGTTCTTCTGGTGTGCCATTTGTGCAGGCATTACAGTAGTATTGTTAACGACAAGGAGACAATTCAATGAACTCAGGTAAAAGATTCTCTATTTCAGTGGCCATCTTTGGTGTGACAGCCATGCTAATGGCGTCGGACTCCATTGACTACGGGAAAGTCAATCCCCCATGGAGACCACGCAAATTCTACAGCGTTAAATCAAGATATGAAATGCGTCTTGAAAATATTATCTTGGATGTCAAAACGATAAAAAAGGCTTATGACAAGAGACATTGGTACACGCCGTGGAAAGTGACACATCATCCAGAGAAGGTTGAAGAACGCTATAGGTCCAAACCGTTTTCTGGAATGTATTTGTGTTATTTAGATTACGAAACAAGGGGAGCGTATTTAGAGAATGAAAACCGTGGTTCTGTGTTTAGAAAATATAAACTGGGTGGCTGATTGACGGGCCTTGCAGATTGTGATACCATTTCAGGCATGAAAGCGACTACCGAACATCCATATCCGAAGAACTTTGAGGAGTTCCTTGATTGGTTCTCAACCGATCAAGACTGTGCAGATTACC
>JAFWKK010000047.1 GCA_017514235.1 Kiritimatiellia bacterium
AAGGTAATCTGCACAGTCTTGATCGGTTGAGAACCAATCAAGGAACTCCTCAAAGTTCTTCGGATATGGATGTTCGGTAGTCGCTTTCATGCCTGAAATGGTATCACAATCTGCAAGGCCCGTCAATCAGCCACCCAGTTAGGAAAAACGTTCGTCCAGAACTTCAGCAAGACGTTCAACTGGTAGTCGCAGAGATTGGAGGAAAGCAAAATGAAATCCAAGTTCAAATCAATGTTCTCGTCATTTGCGAGTTTCGCGCTTGCGGCGGCTGTAGTGTTTGCGTCAGGCACTTGCTCGGCGGCAATTCTAGTCAAGCCGAGGTCTTCCGATTCCGGCGGCATAGTGGGAGGAGTGGTCCTCAGGTGGAATGCGTACAAGGGCGCGAAGAGCTACACCATCTACAGGTCCCACAACAAGAAGAACATCAAATATGCGCAGGTCGTCAAGAAGTCGATAAAAAAACGGGAGTTCTGGGACTGGAAGGCTAAGATTACCCGCAAATACTATTATTGGGTGGTTCCGAACGTCAAGAACAGCACGAAGAATCTCTATTCGTCGTCGCAGTCGAAGAAATGCGTGTTAGGCGCCCCCTTGTTCTGGTGGGGGTATACCTACGACCATTCTGGCAAAAGCAACAATGTGAGCAAGGGAAAGAAGTTGAAGGTAGGTCTGCTGATCTCCACCGACGACGGGGAAGATCCGTACAAGACGCTTGCCAAGCAAGGCGTCAAATGGCGCATCACGTATTCCGGCGTCCACAAGTGGCACAAGAAGTCCGGCAGCAAAGGGCAGTTAGGCTATTTCACGTCGTCTAAAAAGGGCACGGGCTATTACACGCTCAAGGTCGGCGACTATACTATAATCAAGAAGCGGAAGATAATCTGGAAGTGAGCGCGGCAGTCGGCTGATGACAGTCGCAAAAGCCATAGTCCCTTCCCGAGCGGAGGGGAATATGGTACAATTCACGGTGATGTTCAAGCCTATGCTTATGGAAATCGCAAGTGTCGCGTTCGCGGCACTTGTCGTGTTCGCTCCTAACTCCTGCTCGGCTGCGACCTTCGCAAAGCTTTCGGCATCCGGAGGGACGGACAAGAACTACGTGACTGTCAAGTGGAACGGCGTGAAGGGTGCCAAGGGGTATTCGATACTGAGGGCAGTCAAGAAGGACATCAGGCTCGCGCAGGTCATCGAAAGAACGCCCGGCAACACCCGCAAGATAAAAGACAGGAAAGCCATGCTTTGCACGAAGTACTACTATTGGGTAGTGCCGATTGTCAAAGGCAACGGCAACGGGTATCTGTCGGCCCACTCCAACAAGTGCGATTCCGGGTGGCGCAAGTCCAAGGTCGAGTATCGCCTTTCGGCATACGGCATGGCCCGCAGGGGGAGAAGGAATGTCTTGCGGGTTTTTGTGAACGGAAAGAATCTTTCGACAACCGGCGTCAAATGGAGAATGAGAACGAAGGGCGTTCACAGATGGTTTGAGATGCCTGGCAAGAAAGGCCAGATCGGGTTTTTCGTTTCTGCTGCGAAAGGCAAGGGGGCGTTTATCCTTTACCTTGGCGAGAGCGGCGACTACGAAGTCAAGGAAACTATGGTCTGGTACTGAGCGCGGCAATCGCCAGGGCAGATGTCCGAGGAATCAATGACGATAGCGGCGATTGCGACTGCGCCAGGGCGCGGCGGCGTCGCTGTAGTGCGCGTCAGCGGGCCGGATGCGTTCCTGGTCGCCGAGCGGCTGACGGGGACTGTCCCCGCGCCTGGGCGCATTTCCCTACGGCGGCTGCGCGGCGGCGAGGACGGACGCGTCATTGATGACGCGGTTGTGCTGGCGTTCCGCGCTCCGCGCAGCTACACGGGTGAAGACGTGGTGGAGTTCCAGTGCCACGGCGGTTCGGTGACTCCCCGTCGCGTCCTCGAGGCGTGCTTCACGGCTGGTGCGCGCCTTGCTCGGCGCGGCGAGTTCACGGAACGCGCCTTGCTGAACGGCAAGCTCGACATCGAGCAGGCGGAGGCCGTGCTAGACCTCGTGGACGCGAAGACCGACCGCGCTGCCGACGCGGCGCTTGCGGGTCTCGCCGGTCGGCGGAGACAGGCCGTCCGCGCCCTCTACGACGAGGCGCTTGACCTTTCGACGACGCTAGAGCATGCTCTTGATGTGGATGAGGGCGAGTTGCCGTCCGGCTTTGCCGACGGAATCTCGCGTCGCGTTGCCGCGCTCCGAGACCGGATCGGCGGAGAGATTCGGCGGGCGAAGGAGCGTCGGATTCTGCGCGACGGGGCGCTTGTCGTGCTGGCCGGGCCGCCGAACGCCGGCAAGTCGTCGCTGATGAATGCGCTCTTGGGCGAGAACCGCGTGCTCGTGAGCGACATGCCCGGCACGACGCGCGACACGATCGAGGCGTGGCTTGACCTCGGCGGCTGGCCCATTCGCCTTGTCGACACCGCCGGACTGCGCGAGACGGGTGACGCGGTGGAGGCCGCAGGCGTCCGCCGCGCAGCGGACGAGGTTGCGCGCGCCGACGTTGTGATAGCCCTGGCTCCGCTGGAGGTTCCGGTCGCGCCTGGCGCGGCGGTCGTCTCCGTCCATGCGAAATGCGACCTTGGGCGCGGAGCGGGGCTGAACGTTTCGGCGAAGACTGGCGAGGGCCTCGGCGAGCTGGCGAAGGCAGTTGCGGCGGCCCTTGAGCGGAAGGCGGCGGAAGGCGGCGGTGACGGCGGCGACTGCGCGGCGGAGGCCGACGTCTCCGCGCTTACGGCGGTGCGCCAGGCGTTGTCGGAGGCCTGTTGCGACGATCCGGTCCTCGCGGCGAATGCCGTGAGGACGGCGGCGGAGCGGCTTGGGGCTCACATAGGCGCGACATATTCCGCCGACCTGCTCGAAAATCTTTTTTCCCGTTTCTGCGTCGGGAAATGATATAATTTACGAAACTGACCGAAGAACGGGAGTTCAGCATGGCAACATTCCAGTATATCGCGAAGGATTCGTCCGGCGGCGAGCGCCGCGGGACCATAGAGGCATCTGACCGCAATGCGGCAATATCCGCAGTCCGGGCGCAGGGGCTTTTGCCGACGGCGCTCGGCGAGGTGAAGGGCGCGTCGGCGCCGCAACCGGCCAAGAAGGCCGGCAAGTCGGCGGCTAAGGCGGCCAAGCCTGCTAAAGGCGGCGCCATGAACAAGGAGATCAAGATCAATTTCCGAATGCCCAAGTTCCTTCAGGGCAAGATCAAGACGAAGGTGCTCACGCAGTTCACCCGCCAGCTTGCGACGCTGGTGAACGCCGGCCTGCCGCTGATGCGCGGCATCGAGGTGCTGAAGCGCCAGATGCGCGATCCGCAGATGCTCGACGCGCTCAACGGAATCTCCGAGAACATCGCCGCCGGCGGAACCTTCTCGGAGTCGCTGTCGGCGTACCCGAAGATCTTCGACAGGCTTTACGTCAACATGGTTAAGGCAGGCGAGGCGGGCGGCGTCCTTGAAGTCGTGCTGGGCCGTCTCGCGGAATTCGCCGAGAAGAGCGAGAAGATCAAGAACAAGGTGAAGGGCGCGATGATCTACCCGATCGTCGTTCTCGTCGCCGCGGTCGGCATCACGGCGTTCCTGCTCGTTGCGGTCATTCCTAAGTTCCAGCAGGTCTTCAACGACATGCTTGGCGGCGCGGCGCTTCCTGCGGTGACGCAGTACGTGATCGAGGCGTCGGAGTTCGTGCAGCACAACGGCCTGCAGATATTCGCCGCCGTCGTTGCGCTCGTGATCATCAAGAAGATCATCGGCAAGACTGAGAGGGGCGCGTACTTCTTCGATGCGCTCACGCTCAAGATGCCGGTCACGGGCACGCTGGCGCAGCGCTCGGCCGTTTCGAGGTTCACGCGAACGCTCGGCACCCTGCTTTCCTCGGGCGTGCCGATCCTGCAGTCGCTCACGATCGTGCGCGACACCACCGGCAACCGCGTCCTGATGAAGGCCATCCAGAACGTGCACGACTCCGTGAAGGAGGGCGAGTCGATGACGCAGCCGCTTTCGCAGTGCAAGGTGTTCCCGCCGATGGTCACGTCGATGGTGGAGGTCGGCGAGGAGACCGGTGCGCTTGCCGATATGCTTACGCGCATCGCGAACACATACGACGACGAGGTCGACAACGCGGTGGCGGGCATGACGGCGGCTATCGAGCCTGCGCTCATCATCGTGCTTGCCGTCGTCGTCGGCACGATCGTCATCGCGATGTTCCTGCCGATGGTCAAGATCATCGGTTCCGTCTCCGGCGCCGGCGGCTGATGCCGGCATCGGCGCGCCCTCGGCCAATTCGGAACAGCCTCCAACCGTGAAACGGCACCTGATCGGCATAGGCGGCGTGGGGATGAGCGCGCTCGCGACGGCGTTGCTCAGGCTCGGGGACGAAGTGACGGGAGCGGACCGTGCGCTGGACACGCCGAACGTGCGGTTTCTCGAATCGCTGGGCGTACGCGTCTTTCCCGACGACGGAAGCGGCGTCGACGGCTCCGTCAGCGAAGTGATAGTCTCCACCGCCATCGAGTCCGACAATCCCGGGCTTGCGCGTGCGAAGGCCCTCGGCATCCCGGTCGTCCACCGTGCGAAGGCCCTTGCCGGCGCACTGTCCGGCTACAAGCTCGTTGCCGTAGTCGGCACATGCGGCAAGTCGTCGGTGACGGCCATGCTCGGACACGTCCTTGCGGAATGCGGACTCGACCCGATGTGCGTGAACGGCGCGAACGTCGTAGGCTGGGAAGGGGCAGTCCGCTTCGGGCGCGGACAGTACGCCGTAGCCGAGGTTGACGAGAGCGACAAGTCGCTCGTCGCGTTTCGCCCTTACGCCGCAATCGTAACTAACGCAAGCGCCGACCATTACTCCAAGGAGGAGATGGACGCCGTATTCGACGCCTTCGTGAAGGACCTGCCGGGTCCGCTTGTGGACGCTCGCGGCGAGACGTACCGCCCGCAGGACTACGTCCGTCAGAACGCCTCGCTTGCCGTGCGCATGGCCGTCCGGCTCGGCTGCGACCGCGCCGCCGCCGAACGGGCAATCGAGAGCTTCCGTGGCGTGGAGCGCAGGCTGCAGCGTTACGGCGGCAACGTCTACGATGACTACGCCCACAATCCTGAGAAGCTGCGGGCGATGTGGCTCACGCTCGCCGAGCGCCACCCGGAGGGAATCTGCGCGGTCTGGCGTCCGCATGGCTACGGTCCGCTCCGCAAGATGCTGGACGCTCTGGCTGAGACGTTCAACTCTACGGTAAGGCCGTGCGACAAGCTTCTCCTGCTGCCTGTCTACGACGCCGGCGGCACGGCGGACCGTTCGCTCAACAGCGATGCGCTTGCCGCGCGGCTCCGTTCCGGCATCTGCGAGCCCGTGCCCGACCTTGATGCTGCGTACGACTGGTGCCTGGCGCACCGGCGCGACTACGGCGCGTTCGTCACGTGCGGCGCGCGCGACACCGGGCTGCCGGCCCTCGCCGCGCGCATCTCGTCGGCCATAGGAGGCGGAACCCCCGGCGGGACGGCATGATCCATTTCAACAGGCCATTCCTTACCGGCAAGGAGACCGAGTACATCCGCCAGGCGGTGGCGGACGGCAAGATCTCGGGCAACGGCGAGTTCACGCACAGGTGCCAGGATTTCTTTGAGAGGCGCTGTGACTTCCGCAAGTGCCTGCTTGCGACTTCCTGCACCGACGCGCTTGAGATGGCTGCCATACTCTCCGGCGTCGGTCCCGGCGACGAGGTCATCGTGCCGTCCTACACGTTCGTGTCGTCCGCGCTTGCGTTCGTGCGCCAGGGCGCTACGATAGTCTTCGCTGACAGCCGCTCGGACGAACCGAACGTTGACGCTGCTCAGATCGAGGCGCTCGTGACGCCTCGCACGAAGGTGATAGTGCCGGTGCACTACGCGGGCTGCGCCTGCGACATGGACGCGATAATGGACATCGCCGGGCGGCACAACCTCATTGTCGTCGAAGACGCCGCCCAGGCGGTCGAATCGTTCTGGCGCGGACGCCCCCTCGGCGGCATCGGGCACATGGCCTGCTTCAGCTTCCATGAGACGAAGAACGTCATCTCTGGCGAGGGAGGCATGCTCGTCATAAACGACGAGCGGTTCCTCCGCCGCGCCGAGATCATCTGGGAGAAAGGGACGAACCGCGCCGAGTTTTTCCGCGGTGAGGTGAACAAGTATGGCTGGGTGGACGTCGGGTCGTCGTTCCTGCCGTCGGAGATCGTCTCGGCCTTTCTTTGGGCGCAGTTGGAGCACATCGACGAGATACAGTCCGCGCGCCGGCGCATCTGGGAACGCTATTACGACTTCTTCTCCGGCTTCAGCCCGAAAGACGTCCGCCTCGGCCTCCCGAAGATTCCAGACGGCGCCACGAACAACGCGCACATGTTCTATCTGCTCTTCCCCGACCTTGCGTCGCGCACCGACTTCATCTCGAAGATGCGGGCGCGGGACATTCTCTGCGTGTTCCACTACCTGCCGCTCCATTCGTCTGAGTTCTACCGCGGGTACGCGAAGGAGCATGCGCCGTCAGCCCCCGTCCCTGCATCGCTGCCGAACTGCGACCGGTACGCGGACACGCTCGTGCGCCTGCCCCTCTACTGCGGCCTCGGCTCCGACCAGGACAAGGTCATCGCCGCCGCGAAAGACGCCCTGTCGTAGCCGGAACGATCGGCGTGCGGAAACTTGAGTCAGGAAATGGCTGATATTCCTACGACCTCGACGACTTTGCTGCGTGACCTGGCCCATGATTTGCAGCACGCTCGTTGGGGCGAGTTTGTCGCCCGTTACCGTCCGATGATGGAGGCGTTCATGAGGGAGAGGTTCCCTTCGCTTGATGCCGATGACGTCATACAGGAAACGCTTGTCGCAGTATGCCGCGTGATGCCGTCTTATAGCTACGACCCGGACGCCAAGGGCCATTTCCGCAACTATCTTACCGGAATCTTGCGCAACAAGGCGCGGCGCATGTTACGCGACAGCCGCCGCAGGGCGGAACTAGCCGCAGCTGCAAACGACCTCTGGCGGGATGACCGCGTTTCTGCACGACCGGCGGAACTGGCTGAAGAAGCATCATGGCGTGATGCGGTTTTCGAGATGGCCCTGGCCAGGTTTCTAGCCGATCCGTCGGTCGCCGACCGCACGAAGCGTATCTTTGAACGGACCGCTGTCAACGGTGAAGCGCCTGAAAATGTGGCTGCAGCGTTCAGTATGACACGCCATGCAGTAGACCAGGCCAAGAGCCGCGCGATGTCGCGGCTCCGCGAAATCGTAAGGGAACTGGAGTCCGTTGCCGGTGAGTGACGTCCCCGATTCACTTGAGGCGCGGTGCGCGGCCCACGCGAACGTGACCGTCGACGGTGGTTTCTCCGGAGGAACGGTTTTCGGCGACTGGCGCATAACGGCTTTCATCGGACGCGGCGGAAATGGCGAGGTCTATTGTGCCGAGCATGTTACGCTCGGAACGCCCGCCGCCGTCAAAGTGCTGACACGCGAAGGGGATAGGGCGAAGGAACGGTTCGAGCGTGAGGCGAAGCTGCTTGCCCAGCTGAAGTCGAGGGCATTTCCGCGCTTCTTCGCATACGGCGAGGCGAACGGCGCGGCATATATCGCGATGGAATTGCTGGAGCCCGGCGAGTTGCCGACGGACGACCGCGACGTCGCAAAGTTCATGCTGAAGGTGTGCGAGGCCGTCGCCGAACTTCATGCGCAAGGCTTGATTCATCGCGACATAAAGCCCGGCAACATTCTCTGGCGTTCGCAATCAGAACCCGTATTGTCGGACCTCGGGCTTGTAAAGGAGATTGCGCCTTCTGGCTTTGGACTGCGGGTTTCAAGTCTTACCGTTGTCGATGGACGCTGCGCAGGCGTCGGTACGCCGGGCTACGGAGCGCCGGAGCAAATGGAGCGCGGAGAGGCGACGGAGGCATCCGACATCCATGCGCTCGGCGTGCTGGCCGACCGCTGTTTCGGTGGCAAACCGCCGCGATCATGGAAACGCATCGTCGAACGCGCCACGTCGTCCATCCCCTCGTACCGCTATCAGTCCGTGGCGGCGCTCGCATGGGCGATACGCCGGCGGCATTTGATATGGTATGCAGTCGGACTGATGGCGTCCTTGTTTCTCGTGATGGCACTGCCGCATATTGAACCGCGCCATGCAGACATCAACGCTGAACCGCAGACAGGAGTGCAAGATGGCATTAAGAAGACTGATGAGCGATCTGCAAAGGAACAGCGGCAGACAGACGAGCATGTCAAGCCGGAATGGAAAGATCTCGGACAAGGCATGCTTGATGATGGCAATGAAAAGTGGCAGGCTCTGACGGAGAGGGTGAGGTTTGACGAAGAGAGGCGTAGAAAAAGAGGGCAACTCTTGATGCAAGAGCGAGACAGGGCGGAGAAGAAGGCTCGGCAGGTCAAGCAGCATATCGAAGAGTCAGCTCGTCGAACGCAGAAAGACATTGAATCGACGGACGATACAGCGGATATGCCCGTCGTAAGCGTCAGGCAATTGGAGGGAAAGAAGATGGTGTTTTCAGAGCCGATTGTCCTTGAAGCGGGCAAGGAGTATCAGATTGTGGGGCCAGGAACGTTCGATGCCGATTTGTTCTGCCCTACAACGGCAATCGTACGCCTGAAGGATTGCGTGATGATCAACCGCACCAAGCGGCTTTATCCGGAAAACGGCATACAGTACCGGCTGGACAATGGAGTTTACCTTAATTTCATAAATGTGCGAAGCAAGCCATGGTCATTGCATGTACGGGATTTCACCGGGATGTATGACGGGGCATACAATCAGGTGCGATTTGGGGGCCCTGAAACGGTTCAGGAGCTTATGGAGCAGATGTGCGAAGAAGAGACCAAGGATTTGCGCGAGACGACATTTTAATCCTCGCGTAGGATTTCAGTGCGGGGTAGTTCTATGGTATAGGGGTAAGGTTCATAAAATGTGATATGATATCTGCCAAACGGAGGAGTGTATGGTACGTAAGGCATATAAAGAGATTCTGAAATGGAATAAAAGGGTAAATAAGAAGCCTCTGATTCTCATGGGTGCTTGGCGGAGATGAATCTCAGGGCGGCAAGCCTTAAGAGCTATTTCGACCGCTATGCACCGTCGTTCGAGCTTAGGGTTTCCATGCAGAAGCGCACGTCCGGTGTCCGCATAGAGGACATTCCGCTATATGGCATCCCCGCCATTATGCCGTTAATAAGACGGCCGCAATTACGCACTAACCACTACGCACTATCCACTAGCCACTAAATTCCCGCGTGAGATTTCGGCGCGGAATGGCAGTATGATGTAGAGACGGGGACTGCCCTTGCCACGGAAGAAGAGGCGGGGTTTTGGGTTGCGAGCCGGGGTAATGCAGATTACCGCCCACAGACGGGCGGAAATTTGCTATACTACGTGGCAGACAATTTAAGACTTTGCGTTCGACGCATCGTTTTGGCTACCGGTGAAATGTAGGAGTTTCAACCAGAAAGTGCCATTACGGAGTGAAGAATGCGCCCATTGGGCGCTTTTTCTTCCGTGGTTCTTTCTGGGCATCCTACAGCCTCACCGGAAACACGGCGGAGATTGTGCCCTCTTTCTTTGCCGCGAACGGAACAAGGGCAAGCGGAGGAATAGTGGGGGAAGAGTCAGAAAAGCTGGCTCAGGAAGGACTGCGCGGAAACCGCGATAGGCTCGCGGTAGGAGAACGCATCTGCTCCTGCGTACGGAAGGTCGCGCACGACTTGAAAAGCATGCGCGGCACCAGTCACCTTTTTCATCGCCGCAAGCGTTGGCGAAATCTTCGTGTCCGCCGTTTTTGCCTCTACAAGAAACCAAGGCGTGCCGTTCTTCGTGACCAGAAAATCAACTTCCGCCTTTGCCTTGTTCCGTATGTAGTAAAGCGCATAGTCGCCAAGTCCGAGATCGTTCCACATGTCAACGGCCTTGAGAAGATGGCAGGCTACGAGGTTTTCGAACCGCGCACCTTCATCCGCCACTTCGCACCAGTCGCGCTGATACCACTTCGGCGTCTTCCGAATAGAGTTCTCGATGTTCCTGAACCACGGGCGGACCGTGAAGCCTTCATTAAAGTACTCCAGGGTTGCAATCCACGCTTTTACTGTTGTCTCGGCAACGCCTATTTCGCGGGAGAGCGAGGCCGCCACAATCTGGTTTCCGGCACGGGCAAGCAGCAGTTCCGAAAGTATCCTGATGCCCGTGACGTCGGCAACCCTCGTGAGATCGCGAAGGTCTTCGCGGAAAAGCTGTTCGCGGCGAAGCTTGCGCCAGCGGTGAGTGAACCGCGCATCGCGCCGTACGAACGGTTCGGGGAATCCACCATGCTCCCAAATAGCATCCCAGTCATCCGTCGCGATAGGACGCGGCGCATGGATTTCGCGCACTTCAAGTTCGGGGCGGACGAGTTCCGCGACGCCGAGCGGATGCATGTGGTAGAGGAAGTAGCGTCCCATCAGGCTGTCGCCGCCGCGCTTGTAGATGTCGAGCCTTGCACTGCCGGTGACGATAAGCCGCATGCGGTCTTCGTAGAGGTCGAAGAATCCCTTGAGAAAAGACTTCCAGCGGACGAACTTGTGAATCTCGTCAAGCGTGATGACGGTCTTGCGGTCGGAGGCGATTCCAAGCCCTGCGGCGTTGGCGAGCCCTGCCGCATCGCCAGCGACAAGACGCCGCGTTGCGAGGTCGTCCCACGTGAAGTAACGGTCGGCAAGCGTTTTAGCCAGTGTCGTCTTTCCGCATTGGCGAGGGCCTGTGAGAAATGCCATCTGTCGATTGTCACGAAGGTGTTCGTTAAGCACAGCTTCGTATATTCGCTTCCTCTGGGAGATGTCTTTCATGGAGCGAAGTATATCAAAAATGGCTTTCACCGTCAATACCGTTCTGGCATATATGCTGGAATGGTAATTACCAAACTGTTTAAGACGATAGAATGGTCTATCGCGGTGAGGCTTGCGGCAGGGGACTGCGCCCTCTTTCTTTGTCGTGATCGAAACAGGGGGCGAAGGGAGGCGGCGAAGTGACGGCAGATTATGAGATCGTCATGACGGTTGAGTTAACAAACTTGACCCTGCTTCGCTATAATTCCATTCTCAAATATGCGGGAGGTTTTGCGCCCACATGCCCCTCCGCCAACCAGTCATGGGCAAAGAAAGGAATGAAGTAACATGTGTATCGCAAAATGGATGTTGGCAGTTGTGGCGGTCTGCGCCGTTATTGTGCTCGGCTGTTCGCAAGACGACCGGGATGAAATAGCCGAGCGCAGCGGGAATGCGTTGAACGCGCTGAAGGGCGAGACTACGCCGGGAGAGAAGACTCCGCGAATCGTAAAGGAACAACAGCGCAAGGAGCGCATCCGCCAGAACAACACCTGGACGCCGGAGAACCGTGCGCGTCATCCGGTCGAATACTGTCAAGCGCAGCTTGAAGACCTTCGGCGCTATTCGCTTCAGCTTGAGGCAAGGGCGCATGAGAAGTCCTGTGCGATCGCTGCCGTGAAGCGGACGCTGAGCGATGATGATGCGTTGGCTCAGAACCTCAAGAAGTTCTTGGACGAAGCCAAGCCCGCTTTCAAGGAATGCATGGCATCCAACAGCTGGCCGATCAAACTTGGCGGCTACACCTTTTCTCGCGAGAAAGCGCAGGACAAGATCATTGACGCAGCGCAGAAGATTTCGGAAATCCAGACCAAGACCGCAAGCAAAAAGAACCAGTTGGTTGCGCTCGAGAAGACTCTGAAGATCACACAGGACGAGCAGAAGAAGGTTGTTGCTTTACGCGAGCGGATTCAAAACAACATCAACGATCTTCGCGTCAAGAAAGTCATAGATGGTGATAATGGCATAGCGGCTACCCTTGGCGAGATCGAGGACAACATGGCTGGTCTCGGCGTGAACTACGATGATCCAAGCATTGAGAGCATTGTGCAGCCAGACGAGAAGACGACCCGCGAGGAACTGTTCAAGAAGATCATGGCGGAGTGACGGGGTGCTTACTGAGCGCATGAAAGACTACGAGCGAAAGGCCAACGAATGAGCGACGATGCAAAAAATGGGTGCTGTGGTTGCATCCTGATTGTCGTTGGCCTGCCGCTCTTGTTTGGCGGTCTTACCATTGGCAAGTTGGCGTTCAAGGATCTTACGGATTGGCGAGATAAACGCTTGGCGGAGAAGGCCAAGCAGGCCGAAGAACGAAAGGCGTTGGACGCCGAGAATGCGCGAGTCGCTGACGCCGCGAAAAAGCAGAAAGCGCTGGAGGCTGAGATTCAGCGAAAGCAAAGGGCTGCGGCGGCAAAGGCAAAGCAACAGCAAGAGATGAAAGCCGACAAGGTTCGGACTTTCGCACTCAAGAATGCTCCCAAAATCTGGGAGGTATATCAGTCGCTGCAAAGCGAGATTGACGTGCAGAACGGCAAGATCGAAGAACTGCGCAAGACGTTGGAGGCGTTCGACAAGTCGCCGGAGCAGGATGCGGACTTCAGAAGCATCTGCGCCTTGCGTGACGAGATGATCCGTCACAAGCAGACGCTGTGGATGAAACTGGAAGACGCCTACATCGCGGCTAAAAAGTACGAGGCGGCGCCAAGCCGCAAGGACTACCAAGGTCTGCTCAAAAAGGCGTTGGAGGACGGCATTCTCGAAGCGGACGCTGCTTCGTCCAAGTTCAAGGAAATGAGGTTGAACAAATGAGATTGTCAATCGCAGAATCCTCTGCGCAACCGGTAGGGGCACGCGTCCCGCGTGCCCGCAGTCGCATTGTGTGCACGACCCTATTGAATTTTGCGATTGTTCTGCTATGCTTGGCCGGATGCCAGACACAACCTCAACCGCCACCACCGGCACCGGCTCCTGAACCGGTTTACGGAAAGCCAATCGTGCATGAGCATACGAATCCGCCGGTGTCGCAGCCGCGAAAACGCACGCCGGAGCAGATTCAGATGCTTCAGGACTTCGCCATGAAGGAGTCGCCGAAGATTTGGCAGACGATTCAGTCGATGCGGGCGGAAATGACGACGAGCGGTGCGAAGTTGAAGAGTCTGCGCGAGGAACTCCAGCTCTTCAATCGCAATCCAGACGCAGACGAAGACTACAAGTCGCTTGTGGCTGGGCTGAAAGAGCTGCGCCGTGCATACGACGCCATATTTGACAAGCTGGAGGACGCCTACATCGCGGCGAAGAAGTACGAGGCATCGCCCAGCCGCAAGGACTACCAGCAGATGATGAAGCGCGCTCTCGAAGACGGCATCCAAGACGCCGCCATGGCCACCGAACGCTACAAGGCAATGACAAGGCAGAAGTAATTGTTTTCAAATAAGGAGAGCATAATCATGACGAAACAGGAAGAATCCGACCTGATCAAAATTCTTGATTCTAATCCATTTTTGCAGGAACTTGAAAAGTGGGAAAATGATCTTTCCTCATTTGCTGAGGGACGCATCCAGTTACAAGACCTTAACTTTGTCTTAGAGTCTGATAAAAAGAATTTTGAGGCATATCAGAAGAAGGTTGCAAGACGCACAAGGAATGGTGATACATTCCTTCACCCTGAACTATTGCCGCAGCCTTTTATCGGAGATCCACGCGCACCAATATGGTATTTGTTGCTAAATCCTGGATATAGTTATCCAGACCCGCATGATCACATTGGCATTTGTCCTTGTTGCAATCGAAGAGTGTTTGCTGATGTGATGGAACCAGATTGCATATTCAATGTTGGAGGGAGGAGTGCAGAAATGTTGAAAAAACGGCAAGAGTTATTGCTGCAGCAACTTCGATTAGAATGTGGTGCGCCTTTTTATCTTTTGAATGATGCATTCAATACACTCCCGGACACACCTAAGTATAAGAAAGTAGGTGGTTATAGATGGTGGCGCTATGTCTTGTTTGGGGGAGTCCAATCGAAAGGGTTCTTATTCCAAGAATGCGGGGTAGGACAAGATGCCGAATCTGTAGGCCGTAAACTATTTGCAATAGAATGTTGTCCTTATCACTCGGCAAATTTCGATAGTAAGGTTCTTTGGGATGGGAGTAAGTATACTGAATTTTGGGTGAAGTTAATTAATTGGGGATTGAATACTAAAAAGAAATTTATCGTGAGAAGCAAACGCGTTGTTACATTTCTCCAGAATAACAACCTTTATGTTGGTGACGATAAAGGGGTAGAGTTCTCAAACTGGCGAAATGTAGTGTTGACTAGGGGAAATCTAAAGAGATATCCGAAGGTTGTTGATGCGATTGTCGAAGAACTTAAAAGAAGCGACAACAAATCATTAACAACGGGCGAACACGAGAGTGTATCTCATATGGAAGAATTGAAACGGTTGATGCTGAATCGAAGTGAGATAAAAGCAACTACAAGCGCGAAGAATAGTGTCAAGTGAAAGAAACGAGAATGTCACGGGTGTTGCGAAAATTTGATGCGATGAAAGGTCGTGACGCCATTTCTTCCGAGGAACGGAGAGTCGTGTCTGATTTCGCAATGGACGAACGAGAGAAGGACGAGAACAATCTCGCAACGTTCATGCACAACTCAGGAAGAACAGACTCTTAGAAATCAAAATGCCGATGTCGCTCGGCGAGTGCCGATGTCGGCTGAAGTGAAAGGAAAAAACAACAAGTGAAAGGAAAATGTCATGGAAAGTGGAGATTATATTAACATCGACAAAGTTCTTGATCGTGTGGGCGTAGATATCGGTCAAATGGGTTTTGATTTTCACAGGGTGGCTACCCAGGATAATCTGTTTGCATTATCTGGGACAAAACCATATATTGTGAATCTTAATCAGATTGAATGTATTGTGGGGGAGTGGAATAAAGAAAAGACGGAATATGGATTGCGAATTTTCTATGCGAGTGGGAATTCTGCTTGGATTGGCAAAGATCCAGCAAACGAGTTGCTATCATATTTTGAGAAACATGTAGATGATAGAGATGGCCACTCAAACCTAAAAACAGCTCGCGCCCAATTCCTTAACAAATAACAACATGAAAGGACGCATCATGGACAAATGCATACATTGTGAAGGCACGGGCAAGGCGACTTGCAAGACATGTGGTGGCGATGGCAAGGTGGCTTGTTCCGCCTGTGGAGGCAGTGGCAGGGAAACCTCTATTTGCCCCACATGCACGAAGGGGTATGTTCCAGACCCGCGTTCAATGGACGATGAGCCGACATTGAAATGTCCTGATTGTCATGGTGAATGGCAAAAGGATATCGGGCCATGCAAGGAGTGCAACGGTACGGGACGCATCCGCTGTTCCGATTGCGAAGGAACAGGCAAGAAAGTTTGCAGTGCCTGTGGGGGCGTGGGAGAGCTTGATGTTGTTGCGCTTTGCAAGAAACTGATTGATATTAAAAGCAGTTCAAATATAGAAATCCATAAGGATCAAATAACGGCAGATATGGTTCCAATTATACAAAACGCTGCCGACAATGGTGTTGGATTGGCTACGGTCATAATGGGCAACTTGTATGCTTATGGATTGAAGGTTGATGAGAAGGTTGTTGTTGAAGAGAATTCCGAAAAGGCAATGGCATATCTGCGAAAAGGTGCAGAGGTGGGAGATTGCATTGCTCAAGGTACTTATGGGCTATGGCAATGTATTGGAATTGGGGTAAAAGAAGATGTGCAGACTGGTTTCCCGTGGTTTGTCAAAGCAGGCGCGAACGGCAATATTGAATCACTGTATCTGATGGCGATTGATGGCTACATATACGATGAGTATGGGCAGGGTAGAAACTTGATTAAGTCATTAGAGTGTTTTAAGGCAATTCTAAATGCCAAAGGCCGAGACGCTTGGTATCAAGGGTACATCAGCAGTGCTGAAGGATATGTAAAGTTTTTGCCGGATATTATTAACAATGATGCGAAAGCTATGATAGCATTTGCAGAGTGGATTAGGGTAAATGAAAAATACGAGGATCGTAGTGGCGACGAAGATCATTTATATTGGTTGGAGCAGGCGGCAAAGGCTGGTGACGCTGACGATATGACTAAGGTTGCAAGATTGTATTCAGAATGGGGGGAGGTTGGCAAGGCAAACGCATGGTATGAGAAAGCGGCCGATCAGGGGAATGTAGAGGCTTTGCTGAAATTTGGAAGTCACTTGCGTACCGGCGATGGTGTTGAAAAAGATGCGAGGCGGGCACTTGTGTATCTCTATCGTGCGGCAGAGCATGAGAACACATCTGCCATTAATGCATTGGCGAGGATGTACTATAATGGGGAGTATGTTCACAAAAGTTATGAACGTGCCGTTGAACTGTATAGCCGGGCCGCAAAATTAGGCAGTGGATATGCGCTTGGAGCGGTTGGGATATATTATCTAAAGCAGAAGAAAGACGAAGCAGAGGCCAAACGACTCCTTCAATTGGCTATTGAAAAAGGGTATGATCATGATCGTATAAAAGCGTACCTTGCAGAAATCCCCGATTCTGTCAAAGTAAGCACCAAGAAGCCAAGCGGCATTAAAGGGGTTCCTGATAAAGGTCCGTTGCCAAAATTCTTGAAGGGCGATTATGAGCAGGCCGTTGCCGGGAAGCCGGCATTGACGGTTGATGTCAAGGAATCAAAGCAGAAAGATACTAAGGAGCAACATCCCTCTGACAAGAAGCGTTGGAAATTTGTTGTGCTTGGGATTCTGTTTGGATTCCTTGGACTGCATTTGGCTTATGCAAAGCGGTGGTTCTTGTTCTTGTTGCTTTGGGCGGCCTTTATCACCGGCGGCGTGATGTCTGGCGGCAAAGGCGATCCGGAAAAGACAGCTACAGATGCAGAAGCTGCCCAGACCACTCAGTCTGAAGATGGCTCGAAGAAGAAAACCGACAGCCCAATCAGCAACATCGGCTTTGCCGTGTGGGGCTTGCTCTGGATCGGCGGCACCTTGTTCATCAAGAAAGATGGCAAGGGGAACAGGATGTAAAGGAGGCAGAACATGAGTAAGGCAAAGCAGAAGTCGGCACTTGACATGGAGTGCAGCATAAATGAATTCAGGAATCAATGTTCCGCATTCCTTGTCAGCAAAAGAGGTCGCGAGGAGTGTACTGGGCGGCACGCTTCTTTGGTGGAAGTCGAGAAATTGCACGGTGATGTATTCGTGGAATGTGTAAATCGTGCGATGTCCGATAGACGAAGTGGCGATGACATCCGTGTGGTCGTCGAAAGCGAGGATGAGTCGTTGCCTGTGGTTTACGCCAAGGTTGTGGATACGGCGAAGGCCTTCATTCCGTATGTATTCCGACGACAACGGTGGAATCCTTTCAAGAAGCACGAGAAAGGCTTGGTCCTGTTCGCCAATGAGAATATTACAGCGTTGGATTCAGCCATGACTTTGTCCGAATTGGGCAAGATTTATGAAGCGAGTAGATTTAAGCCATTTGATCGCAAACTTCCGTGGGTGGGCGTGGGCATTGCTCAAAAGCCGAGGAACGACAAGAACGGGGAAGATGCGACATTTAGGATTGAATTTGGTTATAAAGTCGAGACTGTTGGTTTTGATGTAGATGCTTCTCGGATTGTCGTCAAGGCGAGAGACGTTTCATTTGCGTTGTTCTTTGGCCTTCAAGTGCAGTAACAATCGTAATAAAACAGATGAGATTGAAGATTCTGTTAAGGAGGATTCAGAATACTCCGATACGGAGTTTTTCCTTCGCTTCTCACGAACCGGGCTGATCGCTGAACAGATAGATGAGTTGATTTCTGCCTTGAAGGAAGCGATGGAGTGTGATGCAGAATCCGATGATGATGATGAGGTAGAGGAACCGCCAACCTTTGAAGATGAAGATGGAGCCGTGTTTGTAGGCGAGGACGAAGATGATGATGAATAGCGGCATTCGCTAGGTCGGCATGGCGACGATAACGCAATACATCGCGGGGGTGATTGGACGTGTCTGGTGGCAGCTCGCACAGCTGTTTGCCGTTCCATTCGCCCTTGCGGTTGCATTGCAATGTGTAGGAAGGCTTATTTGGCAGCTTGGTGGAAACCGGTTTGGCAACGCCTACTGGTACTTCGTCGTGCCGGGCGTTGCGTGCCACGAGACAGGACATGCGGTTGGATGTCTGCTTACGGGATGCAAGATCCATGAGTTTGTGCCGTTTACAAGAAAAGACGACACTCGACTGGGGTATGTGAGGCATAGCGTTAAAAAAGGTTTGTGGGGTGGGATGTCTGCTTTTTTGATATCTAGTGGGCCCGTGTGGTTTGGGTGCATTGCAATAGTTCTTCTTACACGCTTGTTCGGAGGCGCAGGATATGTGGCGCGATACAGCGATTGCTTCTCTAACAATTCCGTGCCATGGTTGCTAGAGTGTGCCCACGGATTGGGCAGTTCGGCAGTTGCTTTCCTTTCGTCGATTTTCCTTGATGGCACTTGGGGATGGGGCTTTGCTTTGTGCCTCTATCTGGGGTTCGGCATCGCGTCCGAAATTGGTTTGAGCGGTGTCGACCTTCAGAATATGTGTCGTGGGTTGGCGGCCATTGCTTTGGCTTTTCTGGGAGGCAATCTTATTCCGCAAGTTGGACGATGCGTGTCGGCGGGGATATTCATAATTCTGCCATGGCTCTTCAAATTTCATGTGCTGATGCTTGTGGCCTTGTGCATTAATATTATGCTGTTCGTAGTAATGCGGTTAGTGGCACGTAAAGTGAGGTAGGCGTCGCGACCTGGAAGAAATCCCGTGCGTTGGGCGTCGTTTCAGCGAACTCTGTGAGACAGTCGCAGAATCTGGTATGGTGCGGTGGCTCGCTTGAGTTAACATCTCTTGCCGATTTTGATAGATTTGGGAGCGTATTAAAAATTAAAGAAAGGAAAAAATAAAATGAGTATTCGCTCCAGCTGGCATTCCGATCGCATTGCTGCGAACCTTATGGAAAAGCAGCGCGCCTGCGTGCGCCGCTCGCACAAGAAGTCCAATGTCAAGGTCATGAAGGCATCCGACCTCTACATCAGAGAGTACGGCGAGAAGGCGTATCTGGACTGGATGCTCCGCGAGGAGAAGATCGACGCTCTCATGCGCAGCGGAGAGTGCAGCAAGCACGAAATCTGCAGGCTCCGCGAGGAGAGCTTCCGTCGGATGAAGACGGAGGGAGCCTCCCATGACCAGCAGCCAGCAGACGTCCTTCAGGCAGATCTCCGTCCATACGCGCCCGCGGCATAAGCCGCGCGGCGTTCTCGCTAAGATGAAAGAAATCAAATCGTGTCCGGCGGACAGACCGGAGTTGACCGTGGCGCTTTGCAGGCTGCCATGAACCTCGTCGTGTCGCTGGGCGAGGCTGATGCCGTCGGCAAGGTACAGAAGTGGCTTGGACAGTTCTTTGAGATAGAGCATCCCGTGCCGTTCGTGCTGAACGTCGCTGGCCCGCGCGAAAGCAAGGCTGGCGGCATCCAGAAGCGGACTCGTTGTTTTCTTGTGTAGGTGTTGCAGGGAATGACAGAGGGAGGAAATGCAACCTCTGGCGATTGACTAGAAGATGTGCAGTGTCGATGTTGGCGTTGAGTTAACAAAATCGAAAAACGGCTGATAGAATGGGGGGTATGAAAAATAAAAATAATGGGAAAATGATCCTCGACAATACGGCTTGGGCCGAATTCTATGAGAAGTTCCGCACTCGGCTTATCAACGGCCTCAGCGGCAGCTATTGCTTTGCCGACCGTGAAGACGCGGTGGAGTTTGCCTTCGACAAGCTCATGCACCGGAAGGATGTCAAAGCATACGGCGACAAGTACCCTCAGAGTGAAAAGGACTGGCTTTGCCATCTCTATTGGCAGGCCCGGTCTTTCCTTAGCCATATCAAGTCCCGTTCCGACCGCCATGCGAAGTATGTCGAGACTATGTCGAAGGAACTTGAAGATGCTTTCATCTCCGGACGCCAGGGAATCGCTTTGGATTCCGAGATCCGTTCCGAAGCGCTCGTCAAGGCGCTTGAGATCTTCAAAGCGGAACAGGACATCTCTCGCCGTGACCTCAATGTTTTTGTTCTCCGCGAGCGCATTCAGATGCCGTCGAAGGAGATTGCCGCCCGCTATAATCTCACAGTTGGAAATGTGGACGTGATCAAGCACCGTATCGGCAAGATTCTCCGGAAATATGGCCCGGATTGCTATCTCCGGGCTCTCCGCCGCGCCGCATAGCACGGCGCCTTTAATGTGGATTTATGTATTCTTTGTAAGTGCTGGTTTGGTTGGCTGTTATTGCATGGTGTGATGACAAACAAAAAGGAGAAGATAATGATAAAGTGGTCGGTTCTAATTGACGGTCTTGGCCTGCGCGTCGTCATGAGGCGGCAGTATAGTATAAAGGCGGGGACTGTCCTTGCCACGGACGAAGAGGCGAAGTCGCGAGTTGAGCCGGGGTAATGCGGATTTTCCCTCAACTGGGTGGAAATTTGCTATAGTACGCGGCAGGCGGCACCTTGTTCATCAAGAAAGGTGGCAAGGGAAACAGGATGTAAGATAGACAGTGACACAACAAGAAGGAGATATCGAGATGATTGAACTGTATAAGAGAGCAATACAAGGTCTTGACCCAACTTGGCATGACAGGTATGCGGATATCTGCAAAAAAGTTAAGGTGGTTACTGACTGGCGCGACCCAAATGATGCAAGTGATGTTCTTGTTGAGCGATTGATTTATGACACAGATAATGGTGTGTCATCTGTGGGGCAAGCATTTGCTACTTGGCCAACACCTCGTCCTTCGGTTGGATCGTATCGTGATATGCTTGCGAGACTCAAAGAGGGCTTGGTCTCGCGGTTGTCCGCTGATGCAGTAGCCAGATGCCGGGAGGAGTTTGCGAGGATAACTAACGGGAATGGCGCTCCGTCGATTTTCAATAGAATAGTGTCAGCTTTTCAACCAGGCAAGGTCTCGCCTGTAATGTTTGAGAACGATTTTAACGATGCCTACAGTAAACTTGTACGAGGTGGGTACATTGATCAGGAAGACTACCATCTTCCGCCCGGAGATGATCGCTGGTATTCCAAGAACGTATACCTTATGAATCAACTTCGTGGCCGTCTGCCTGACGGACATGTTGATGACGCAGCCATGGATGTTGATGATTATAGCCGCGGTATGTTCGTTTGGGGTGTTCATGAGATAAATATGGAAGACTGGATGATTATCCGAAATCATTTGAGGTAGTTGCAAAACCTGTTTTGATAGCCGTGTAGAACGTGTAGAGCGTGTAGATTTTGATTTGGGGATGTCCCAGATGGTGCGCAGCGCGGCTTGACGAGGAGGAAGCATGGAAGATAAAGGAGAAAGCGGAGGCAAATACCGTTTTGGAAGCCATTGGCAGACAATCCAGCGCAGTCTCTTTCCTGACTGGGAGAGAGAAGCGGACGAGAAAACCATTGAAGAGGAGAAGTGCCGACGTGCGGAGGCGAAGGGGGTGGACTCGTCCTGCCGCTGCTGCCGCTCGATGCGCGTCTCGGCTGGCTTCCCGGCCTCGGCCGCGTCCTTCTTGCGTGTCGCGCCTTTCTCCCTGGCGACGATCTGCGAGGAGTCGTGGCTTGCGTGCATGACGCCGTTGCGGCCAAGGTGCTCCCTGAGGCATCCCGCAAGGGCCTTCGAACCGATGTCGTCTCCCGCGAAGTCCCTGAAGGCCCGCGAGAACTGCGACTCGTGAGGGATGTCGGACACGGACTCCCATCCGCAAAGGCGCCTTATGGACGGCGATTCGCGGATGGCGGCTATGAGCGTCGTCGTGTAAGGGTAGTTTCTCATCGCCTTGAGGATGTACGCCTTGAACAGGCTGACGCGGCTGTGCGGCGGACGGCCGTTGCCGCACCAGCGGTGTTTTGCGAACATCGCGTCGTTGATGAGAAGTTCGCATGTCTGCGTGAATCGTTTCAGGTCTTCCCCCAGCTCCCCGATGTCGTCCTCGATGCCGGGGATGAGGTATGCCTGTATGGTGTTCCAGTGCCTGCCGAGCCTGTACATCGGAGAATCTTCAGGGTCCTTGACGCATTCTCTTGTTTTCATGTGGATATTACAACAAATAACCGCACGGAAATCAATGGAAATGTAAAATAATCGCAATTACCCCCCCGAAAACGTCAAAAGACCCCTTGCGGAAAGTCTGCCAAAATGGTACAATGCCGATGCTTGATTCCTCGGTTGCGGATGTCGGCCAACGTGCGTCAGCAAGTCAGGCGGCTTGCTGCGTCGGTCTCGCGAAGAGGGGTTTTGCAATTACCTCGGAGTACAAAAATGACATATCAAGAATGGTGTATTGAAACAATTAAGGTGATCCTCAGCATGAAGGATCAGGATGACGGCCAATATGGGTATAAAATGATAATAAAGGATATTGTCCGACATTATCCCGAGATCTTTGTTGTCGATAGTGAACAAATCCATTTCTGGACAAAAGCCATCTCGCAAGGAACTGTAGATACTTTTAGAGAGTCGTTCATTGGATTTTTTCTAATGACAGAAAAGGCGCGGGAAGTTGCCATGAATGGATCTGTGGAAGATATAAGGAAATATCTGTATCAAGAACACATTACTCCTGTGCAATATGTGTTTGAACGGCTTAATGGCTTGAGAAATGTGGGGGGAATAACTACTGAGAATATTAAGAAATGTATGTTGCAAAATAAACTTGTGTTGTTGCATGGCGACGAAAAGGCACTGTTAGATGGCAAGAGGTTTACACAAGGTGATGTAGAAAGATTAAAGGTAATTGTCTCTACAGTGCAATCCAGTTTTGTAGACGTAGATGCTGAATTAGCCGAAGCGAAGAGTTTGAAGGGGCAGAGTAGCAAGAGTCACGGCTCCGGGCTTTTCCGCATTTGCAAATTACTTGTGTCAGGTGTTAGATTCGTTGATGTGAATGGAAACACGTGTTCTGACGAGCAGTTGGTCGAATCCTTAGTAAAAGACTTTACTGAATATACGACGTGATTCTAGTCGTATGGCGCGATACAGGGAGTATGTGCGGACGTTTCGCGCGACGGGGCTTGAGGCGGAATCAGATGCCGCGCTTCGGAGTTTTGTGGCGGTGGTGAAGAGACAAAGAAAACGGAGTGAATAAAATGCGTAAAGTACGGACATACAAGTCGGTTAAGGAGTTTGCGAAAACTGTAGAGGAAGAAGAATCCAAAGCTCGCAAAGACACTAAGCCGATCATACGAACAGATTTAGCGAAATCTCGCAAGAGGCCGGTAAAGAAGGCTCCGCCGCAGGGACTCCCGGGGGCGACGCGACTGAGCACGATTACCGGACTCATGGACTCCCCCACGAACAGAAAGTGGGAGGCCTTCCTTTATGAGGGGCCTTACTGGAATTATCTTGTGAATTTCATCACTCGGAAGAACATCTTTCGTGGTCGTCGGGATCGTGTGGAAGAAGCCGCGCAGAATACCTGCGAGAAGATAGGTAAGTTCATGCTTTCGAAGCGATTCAAATACACCGAGGTCGGCAAGGGGCATTTTCGGAAATTCCTCCGGGTCGTGGCTTTTCGTACGGCAATCGATCTATATAAGGAAATCAGGCATCAGGAGCAGATTCAGGCTTGTGATGCGAAGGCTGATGGCAAGTCGGAATTTGACAAGATCCACAATGACATGCTCAAAGCCCGCGCCAGCCACGACAAGACGCTCGCCGCAATGAAGGCAGCCTCCGGAATCGACTCCGAGATTGAGTCAGTTGCCGAACGCGACCTTGACGTCTATGACGCCTCTGCGGGATTTGATCGAAATATCGCGCCAGAAACCAAGAAGGATTCCAGGAAGAAGATGCACAGCATCGTCAGTCTAGATGACAATCCATTTTCGGATGACGAGGCTCCGTCGAATTACAACCCTGCAGACATGTTTGATTACCTGGCCAAGGTTTCCAAGGAGGATCTTGGATGGATGCAGAGGCTTCAGATTCATGTGCTTTACATCGCGCTGGGATATGTCCTTGCAAACGAGAAGATTTCCGCTGAGAAACGCGAGATGCTTCGCCTGCGGTATGGCCTCGACATGAAGACAAAGGATATCTATGCGATGCCGCGATTTGCGGCCAAGACCCGCGACGCTTTCGACGTTCAGATGAACAGGGCCACCGAAGAACTCCGCAAGGAGGTCAGGGACTGGTGGAAAATCGTCGCTCCAAGCAAGAATGACTTCGCGGACGAAACCGTGCTAAAGCTCTGGCGAGGGCTCAGCAACAGTTATGACCGGGCGAAAATCGCCAACGACCTTCAGGACAAGGCCATCGCCAGGGCCGGGCGGATCAAGTAGCCTGTGACTGCATGAAGGCGTTTGAGGAAGAAGTGTGGGATTGCCACGTCCTCGAAAAGGGCGAACGCGTCGGGAATTGGCGTGTGGACTCCTTTGTCGCGTGCGGAGGCTTTGGCGCTGTTTACAGGGTTGTCAGCGGCAGACGGGAGGCGGCAATCAAGATATTTTCGGGAGACATTCACAGGGACAAAAGGAATGGTTGCCGTAGGATTGAGCAGGAGATTCAGATTCTAAGGGCTTCGGCAGGCCGCTATTCACCCAAACTGTACGATGCGGGGACGCACAGGGATCGTCCGTATTTTGTCATGGAGTATGTCGATGGCGTGAGACCCAGCGAAATGCCGTCGGGCGACGACAGGATAAGGGAATTCATGCTCGGCCTCATCGACGCGGTGGCGCAGCTTCATTCGGATGGATGGATCCATTGCGACATAAAGCCGCACAACATCGGGAGACGGCGGTCTGACGGAAAATACGTCCTTCTAGACTTCGGCTCCTCGGAGCGTCCAGACGAAGATGGCGACGAAGAGTACAGACCGCGGGAAAACACGATGAACCTGTGTACCATGGGGTATCAGCGCGTGGGGACTCGCGGATATGAGCCGCCTGAATCAACGTATCGTCCTAGCCGGGACATCTATGCGATAGGTCACGTGCTTAGGGATTGTTTTCAAGAGGAAGTGCCTCCGCACTGGAGTGCAGTCATTAACAAGTGCATCTCATGGCAGCCGAAGTACCGATACAAGGACGTCGCGGCGTTGCGCGAGGACGTGGACAAGATAGACAAGTTGAAACGTCTTGTGTATTGGAAGCTCAGAGTTGATGAGATTAGACGCCAACGTGAAATTGAACGGACGTTGACGAAGACAAAGATTGTTCGCCAAACATGGGAAGAGACTCTTGAAGCGGATGAGAAAAGTTCACATGGGGGAGTAAAGGTCTTTCATGTCAACCTTGATAAGACTTCGCGTGAGAAGGTTGTCGTCAAGAGTCCTGTCGCGCTTGGCCCTAACACTATTTTGTTTATTACAGGGTGCGGTATCATTGACGCGGACATAAGCGGCCCGTCAAGTTCGGTTGTTGTGTTGAGGGGATATGCGGTTCTTCAGAACAGGAACACAGTCCTTCCTCCTAAGAACAATTTGACTTATGTCGTAGTAGGTCCCGGCACTTATCTGAATTTCCCGAATATCAGCGATGCAGACCGTATGAAATTCTTCACATATCGCCGCAGGATATTCAGAGACCTTGATGCCACAACGATGTTTCGCCTGCATGGCCCCAAAACTTTTTCCGACATTGAGGCTGAGACCGTTAAGGGGATTTGTGACAGCGACATGCCAAAAGCATACAAAAAGGTGCTTGTCGATTTCTTCAAGGGCAAGACGTTCACGGTGCTGCTTCCAGACAAAAAGGCCAAGAAAAGCAAGAAGTAATGTAAGAACATGAGCAAAGTGCGGTTTTCTATTTTAGAAAGGAAAATTGAAATGAAGCGATTCACATGCATAAATGACAGAGAAGAAATGGTTGATGGCGTCATCGAGGGAACAAAGGAGCAAGTCCTCGCTTGGATGAGGAAAACATTCCCCGGGATGCGAAAACGTGGGAAAAGTGAAATGATGACGGCTTTGGAGTTCTTTCATGAGGGAGAGATTACGGCATATAAAACAGCAGACGGGGAGAGTGTGTATCTTGCCGAGGTAGAGAAAGGACAAGAAACAATAAACAATGAAAAAAGAGACAAAGAAAATGCAACAAGCAGAAAAACAGTTGCGAGTAAGCCGCAAACAAATGACGAGATTTTGTGGGTGTGGAAATTGACGTGGGAAGACATTAATGAATTAGAGACGTGTGTCACTATTTATCGTTCTAAAGACAGAGCCAAGGCGGCAATGGAAAAGGATATTCGCAAACTTGCAAGCTGCAGGGCTTTCGAGGGGGAGGAACCTAAACGCAAAGACGCACTGCATGTTTCACTTGCTGGCAGGTTTGAGTGGGCAATCGAGAAAGTCAAGGTGCATTGATTGAATCGGTCAGTCTTTCCGCACAACGGGAGAAGTGTGCTGGAAAGGGCGAGTCGGAAATTAGAGATCGCGAGGGGAAAGCACGTTCTGGAGAGCGTGTTTGACGGAGAGGATTTCGATCCTGTCGTTCATGATGCGGTAGTATATCCACCAGCAGCGGTTCTTGCAGAGCATCTTCCTGTACTGCGGACGTCTTATGCTGGGGAATGCCTCTACGCCAAGCTTTGGATTTGTAGGCAGCATCGCGGCTGTGTCGGTTACATCGTTCGCGAAGGCGACGGCGTACTCGGGGTAGAAGTTGACGGCGATGTAGCGAACCGCGTTGCGAAGGCGTGCGGAAGCTCGCTTGGTCCAGTGAGGGGAGGCGTTCATCAGGCCACCTTGCGATTCTTTGGCGAGCGCTTGCCGGTGGCCTTGCGTTCTTTGGCAAGCTTTTTCAGATCGGCCTCGATCATGCGCTTGACTTCGTCGTGGGTGTACACTTCGCCGCGCTCAGACTCGCCCTCGGAGACTAGGATGTCCTCGTATATCTCGGCGTCGTACAACTTTTGGCAGATTTTCTCCCAGTCGGCAGCAGAGAGAAAAACCGACGAGGCGCGTCCGTTCTGTGTGAGGATGATCGGTCGGTGCGTCTCTGCAGTACGCGCGACGCAGTCGGCGAGCGTCGTGCGAAACTCGCTCATGGAGATGATGTCCTCTGTTGGCTTGAAGTCTGGCATGTCTTTCCCTCCTATGTTGTCGATGCCGTGTATTGTACGAAATCACGTACGCAAAGTCAATAGGGTGTCGCAGTTTTGTCTCTCGCTGTACCACGCTTCGTTCGGCGGGTGTTGGCCTGTGGTTTGGTGAAGAATTAACAACTTGTAATTGCTTTGATTTAATTTGATATAATTGGTGCTGTAAGATGAAAGGAGAAAAAGATGGGGATGAAATACGACTTAAACCATACACTCGTGACGAGTGACTACCACTTCAGGGACTGGACGCACTTCGGCGGCGTGCTGGCCGAAAGCACTAAAGAGGAGGAGGAACAGCACATCGCGCTGTGGAACAGCGTGGTTGGAAAGGACGACCTGGTGCTGTACATCGGCGATTTCTGCGACGGCGGAATCGGAGACCTCGAAGAGCTCAGCAAGAAGCTGAACGGACGCAAGATCCTGATCAAGGGCAACCACGACGAACTGGGGGACGAATGGTGTCGCTGCGCCTTCGAGGATGTCGTTAAGGAAATGCGCATCGACGAGCTGAACCTGAGGCTGATCCATGTAAAGGAGGCGGCGAAGGATCTACGGCCCGGCGAGCGCATCATACACGGGCACGAGCATCGGTATCGGCTCATGTCGGACCGCCCGGCAACAACCCGCGAATCGATCTGCGTTTGCGCGAAGTGGCACGGTTGGAAGCCGATCACGCTCGCGGAGGCGATCCGGCAGATGGACGCGGTGCAGGGTTAACAAACTGAGCAGACTACGGCTTCCCCATAGCATGGATGGACGCTGAATTCGTCGCAGAAATGGAAGCCGTACATGCCAAGGAGAAGCCAGAATTGAATAGTTAACCGGAATGGTGTAAGATTGGTGCTTCTGGCCGTTTTATCTGGTGCGGAGGTAATGAATGACGGATAAAAAAGAGCAATTCAGGGAATGCATCGAGCTGATGCAGAGCGACGTGGCCGAGTTTGAGGCCAAGTACCAGGGACGGTTTGCTGAAGCGCCGCATGTCGGCCTCGGCAACCGCAAGACAAGGTGCGTCAACGAGGCGACCCTCCCGATCATCACGTGCCATCCCTCATGCATTGAGAAGTGCGCGGGGACATGCTACGTGATCAACATCTGCACGAAGCCGCGGCCCAATTGCCGCAAGTGCGAGGCGAAGAACACAGTCCTCCGCCGAATCGACCCGAACGCCTACTACGAGCATTTCTACAGGGAGGCCGAGCGCCTTCACCTTCCGATCCGCCTTTCGGACGGCGGCGACTTCGAGAATGCCGAGCAAGTTGAGGCGTGCAAGGCGGTCGCCCGCCGTCACCCGACCGTACACGCGATCCTGTACACGAAGCGGATTGAGCTGCTGCCAGCGCTTGTCGACCATCCCTCGAACCTGCATGTCCGCTATTCCGCTTGGAAGGGCGACGAGGCGGACGAGGCGGAGGCGCGCCGGCTTGGATTTGACGTGACGCATGTCGTTTGGGACGGCTCAGGGAACTGTCCGTACCAGAAGTCCCTCGCCCGCTTTCTCGCCCGCAAGCACGAGATCGCCCGCGCGCTTCGCTCACAGGGCATTGACACGAAGAGCGCCAACAAGTGCGCCGAGCACGAGGCGGAGAGGGAAATCACCGTTTGGCATTGCAGGAACTGCGCGGAGCACGGCTGCGGATGCTGCGGCGCGGGCGACATCCGCTTCAATGTTGTAGGCGGAGACGACTGGGCCCTCAAGGCGGCGGAGAAGGCCAGGGAGGAAACGTAAATATGAGAAAGAGCGAAATCAAAATCGTATCCGGCGGACAGACCGGGGTTGACCGCGGCGCTTTGCAGGCCGCGATGGACCTTGGCCTTGACTGGGGCGGCTGGGCGCCGAAGGGGTGGCGCGCGGAGAACGGGACGATTCCGCCGCTCTACCGCGCGAAGATGCTGGAGCATGCGAGCGCGAACTACCTTGGGCGGACGCGTCGGAATGTAATCGACTCCCATGCGACGCTGATCATTTCCAATACCTATCCACTCACGGGTGGCACGTTGAAGACGCGTTTCTTCTGCCAGGAGGCGATGAGGTCGCACTTCGTCATTTCGCTGGGAGAGGCGGACGCCGTGGAGAAGGTTCGCAAGTGGCTTGGGCAGTTCTTTGAGGTCGAGCATCCCGTGCCGTTCGTGCTGAACGTCGCCGGTCCGCGCGAGAGCAAGGCTAGCGGTATCCAGAAGCGGACGCACCGGTTTCTTGTGGAGGTGTTGCAGGGAATGATAGAGGACAGAAGAGGAGAAGACAAATGATAAAGTGGTCGGTTCTGATTGACGGTCTTGGCCTTCGCGTCGTTATGTCCAAGGATATCGACGGTGCGTACCTTGCAGCCATGAAGGAATATGGATGCAAGATAGAGGACATACTGGCAGTATTCTGCCATTCCCCGTTCAAAACATCGATGATGAGTAGAAGTCCTGGGAATAAATCAGAAAATGGGAAGGGGCGCAAGTGCCATGCCTGACTACATCGGATTCATTGATTCCCCTGCCATCCGCAACCATCTGCGGACGCTGCCGCCGCTTGCGCCTGCACAGCAGTGCGTTCTCATCGCGCAGAGCGAAATCCGTTCACTTGAAGAAAAGCTTGCCGCCCTGCGTGAGATCCGTGCAGCAACTCCACAGAGGGAGTTTTCTCGCGGTTGCTGGAGATTCCAGAGTGACGACCAGTTTAATGTCATCTTCGACCGGTACATCCAAACACGAGAGGAGAACCTTGCCGCGTTCCAAGTGGCGGAACCCGGTGTTGTCTATGTTGTTGAGCCAGGCGACGGTTGCGGCTACATCGGGCCTTTCTCGACATTCGGAGCGGCGCTTGGCTCCGTCAAAGAGATTGCTGACGACGAAGATCCGCCCTCAATCTGCCGTCGCCGCATTGACGACCATCCGCACGCCGCGACGCTTGTCGCGAATCTTTCCCGCAGGCGCGAGATTGTCGATGTGCAGGCCAAGGGTCGTCCAGCTGCCGGTTTGAGACGCGATTGGGGCGGCGATCTGCCGAACGGCTACGCCTACGTC
>JAFWKK010000048.1 GCA_017514235.1 Kiritimatiellia bacterium
CCACGGGCGATCTGCTCGCCGTCTGGAACGACCACGAGGGCCGTTTTGACCTGAAAAAGGAGGGGCGGGGAATGGACGGGCGGCGTACGCCGCTTTCCGCCGCGATCTCGCGTGACGACGGCGTCACCTGGCAGGGCGCGCGCGCCATCGAAGACGATCCGGCCGGCCATTTCTGCTATATCGCCATCGAGCCGCTCGACGATGGCACGGTGCTGCTCGGCTATTGCGCCTACGAGCATCTGGGCCACACCCGCATCGTCAAGGTGCCGGCGGACTGGTTCTACTCAAAGTAGAAGATGATCATGACGCGGCATTTCGTGGGTGACCGCGTGAGGTGAAAAATGGATAGGCGTTCAAGACGACCGACGGTTTTGACTCTGACATTGGCCATGGTCGCCTCTCTGCCGATGGCGGCTGTGTCCGGAGAGGTTGATCTTTCGGGGACATGGACGCTGACGCAGGCGGACAAGCCGACGGTGACGTGTCCGGTGACGGTGCCGGGAGGAATCTACATGGCACTCTACGCCGCGAAGCTGATCCCCGACCCGTACTTTGCGCAGAACGAGAAGCTGACGCAGTGGCCGGGCAGAACGGATTGGGTTTTCTCGCGTACGTTTACGTTGCCGAAAGGTTTTGCGGATGCGAAATCTGTAGTGTTGCGTTTGGAGGACGTGGATTGCTTCGCTACCGTGAATGTGAACGGGCACGAGGTGGGGCGCACCTCCAACCGCTTCCAGCGGTACGACTTTGACGTGAAGCCGTTCCTGAAGCCTGGCGAGAACAGGATCGATGCGCTGTTCGAATCGACGGAGCGCATCTCCTACGCGGAGTCAAACAGGTATGACCGCACCTACAACATCGCGAACGCTACCGTCCGCCAGATCAACCTCGTGCGCACTGTGCAGTGTCACGGCGGATGGGACTGGGGCATCACGCAGATGGAGATGGGACTGATGGGAACGGTCAAGCTTATCGCTGCCAATGTCGCCCGCATAGACTACGTGTACACGATGCAGGATTTCGCAAAGGACTGGTCGTCCGTTGCCGTCACGGTCACGGTGGAGGCTACTTCGCCCGTCGGCGGCGAGACAACGCTTGCCGTTGCGCTTGGTGATGTGACGAAGTCGGAGACGGTGACGCTTTCGCCAGGCGCGAACAAGGTGTCGCTCATGCTTGACGTGAAGGACCCGAAGCTCTGGTGGCCCGTCGGATATGGCGGACAGCCGCTCTATTCGCTGTCGGTGACGCTTGGTGACGCGAAGGTGGAAAAGAAGATAGGGCTACGCAAGGCGGAAGTGTACAACGAAGAGGATATGGAGCCAGACCCCGCGACTGGCAAGAAGGGCAGGCCGATGGTCGTCGCCATCAACGGGCGGTGCATCTTTTGCAAGGGTGCTGACTGGATCCCGTGCGATGCGTTCGAGAACCGCCAGACGCCTGCGCGTTATCGCGACCTGCTGGACTCCGCCGTCGCCGCGAACATGAACATGCTGCGCGTGTGGGGCGGCGGGCAGTTCGAGCACCCGGCCTTCTACGAGCTGTGCGACGAGAAGGGTGTCTTGCTGTGGCATGACTTCATGTTTTCGTGCGCCACCTATCCGGGTGACGAGCGGTTCATGGCGGGTGTCCGCAAGGAGATTGCCCACCAGCTGCGCAACCTGCGTGACCACGCCTCCATCGCGCTTTGGTGCGGTGACAACGAGTGCATAGGCGCGGCGGGGTGGTTCAAAGCCACAAAGGAGCAGCGCGACGCGAACATAAGGCTATGCGTGGCGCGCGCGAAGGAACTGGAGAAGCTGTGTTCGGAATATGATCCCACGCGCTGCTTCTGGCCCAGCTCGCCGTGCCTGGGGCCGGGCAACTACGGCGACGGCTGGAAAGACGACTCGTCGGGCGACATGCACTTTTGGCAGGTGTGGTTCGGCGACAAGCCGTTTTCGCACTACTTCACCGTGCGTCCGCGCTTCTGCAGCGAGTTTGGCTTTCAGAGCTATCCCACGAAGGAGGAGGCGTTGACGTTCGTGACGCCCGACCAGCTCAACCCAACGGCGCCGGATTTCTTCTACCACCAGAAGAGTCCAAATGGCAACAAGTTCATCATGCAGATGTTGTTGCGCAATTTCCGTTTTCCAGAAGGGGTGGATGCGGTGCTCTACCTTTCGCACGTCCAGCAGGCGATGGCGATCCGTACCGCCGTGGAGGCATGGCGTCATCTCCAGCCGCGTTGCATGGGCATCATCTATTGGCAGCTGAACAACAACTGGCCCGTCGCGAGCTGGAGCTCGCTTGACTATTCCGGCAAGTGGAAGCCGCTCCACTACCACATGAAACGCGCCTACGCGCCCATCGCGATCAGCGCCGCGCCGAAATGGGGCGACAGCTCTGCCATCGAGGTGTGGGCCGTGAACGGCTGTGACGCCGCTTTCGACGGCACCGTGTCACTTGACCTCTGGACGCTTGACGGAACATGCAAGCCATTTGAAAAGCATGTCATGCGGATTGCGCCGCGCTCCGTCGCGAAGGTGGGAGAATACAAGCTCGACGCGTTCGGTGATGATGTCGTAACGCGTGCGGCATCCTTCCTGCGGATGCGGCTTGACGGACGCGCGGGCGCGGTTGCCGAAAGCGTCTCGAACGAGTGGATGTTCGATCTCTTCATGAACATGAACCTGGTGAAGACAGGCATCAAGACGACGTTCGCAGAGAAGGATGGCAAGTTTCTTGTGGCGCTTGAAGCCGACAAGCCGGCGTTCTTCGTGTGGGCGAACGTCTGGCGGACACGTGGCGAGTTCGATGACAATTCCATCACGCTCTATCCAGGAGAGCCGCGCACGCTCACGTTCACGCCGAAGGAATCCGGCCTTACGCGTGACGCATTCAGGAAATCGTTTTCGGTCATGCACCTGCGCGACACATACAAATAACTCAACGGTTGAGAAGGAGTAAGAACCATGACGGCAAAAGGATCATTCTGTGTGACGGTACTCATTGCGACGTGCGGTGTTTTCGCTTCGGTCGCTGGCGAGACGCTGTACAACGGCATTGTGCTGCCGGACAAATGGCCGCCGCGCATAGATGCGATGTTTCCGGGTCCGACGACGCCACCCTATCTCAAATCTCCCCCGGCGGTTATACCGATCGACGTCGGACGCCAGCTTTTTGTGGACGATTTCCTTGTGGCGTCTTCCAAAGGCGTCGTACGCAAGTTCTACAGGCCTGTCAAATTCGAGGGCAACCCTGTTCTCTGGCCGGAAACCGATGAGGAGTTGGCTCGTTGGACTGAACTTGGCGACCGCCCGTATCCTGCGGATGCCACAACCGCGCAGATGTGGAACCCGATGTACAAGAGCGTGCCGGCGTGCTGCCTTTCGGGTGGCGGGGTCTGGTGGGATCCGAAGCGCTCCAAGTTCCGGATGTGGTATTTGGCAAGCTGGTCTGGGCTGTTGGCGCTTGCAGAGTCCGACGACGCAGTGCACTGGACGAGGCCGAAGGTGGGGCCGCGCGGCACGAACGTGCTGATCTACCCCGACCACTACTTCGATACGTTCAGCGTCTGGCCGGATTTCACCACGAACGCCCCCTATGACAATTGGCGGATGTTCGTCTCGCCGGGCGAGAATCCATGCCGCGCCTACGAATATGCCTCTGCGGATGGCGTCAGGTGGGAGATGAAGACGCGAACCGGGCTTGGAGGGGACAGCTCGACGGTGTTCTTCAACCCTTTTCGGAGCAAGTGGGTGTGGAGCATACGCTCGGCATGGCGTCTGCGTTCGCGCATGTACCGCGAGCACGACGATTTCTTTGCTGGTGCCGTGTGGGACTTCGGCAGCTTCACCTCCGAGCAGAAGACTGGTGCCGATCCGCTCTTCTACCGCGCCAACCGCTGGTCCAACACGAAGGACTGCTACCTGTGGCTGGCCTGCGACTACGACGACGTGCCGCGCGAGATCGGTGGAACACGTCGCAGATGCGAACTGTACAACGTCGATGCAACCCCTTACGAGTCCATCATGGTCGGTCTTTTCAAGATAATTTCGGGGCGCGACAATGACGAGGCCGCGCAGCACGGTATGCCCAAGACGACAACCATTCACTTCGCCTACTCTCGCGATGGTTTTCACTTCTCGCGCCCGGACCGTACGCCGGCGATACCGGACTCTGACTGGGAGTCCGGATGCTGGGACACCGGCTACCTTAGCCCATGTTCAAGCGGGTTCGTGGTAAAGGACGAACGGTTGCTTTTCTTCTACAATGCTGCGCGCGGCGACGCCACGATGAAGTCGGAAAAGTGTCAGCTGGCAAACGGACTTCACGCAAACATATCCATCGGATTCGCCTCGCTTCGCCGCGACGGATTCGCGGGGATGGTGGCGGACGGCGAGGGTTCTCTCGTCACGCGACCCGTGACGTTCTCCGGTTCGCATCTTTTCGTCAATGCCGATGTGCGGTTCGGCGCTCTTACCGCCGAGGTCATCGATGCGGACGGCAAGCCGTTCTCCGGCTATGCGGCGGCGGACTGCGAAGGGCTGGTGCGCGTGGATGCGACGAAGCGGGCCGTGTCGTGGAAGGGTGGGGATCTTTCGCGCTTCGCGGGGAAATCTGTGCGCTTCCGCTTCAACATGAAGGTTGCTACGCTCTATGCGTTTTGGGTCTCGAAGGATGCTGCCGGCAAGTCTGGCGGCTACCTTGCCGCCGGCGGACCCGGTTACGCCGGACACAAGGACGAATAGTGGAACCCGGGCTGAGGCCCGTTTTACAAGACCAAGCCAAAATTGCTATAATACCGGCAACAAGCAAGAAAGCTTTATCAGCACAGGACTGCGCAATTGACGTTGCACTGGCTGTTGGATGGCTGGCATGGAAATCATCAGATATGGAAATCATCAGATGTAGAAAAGTTCTTGCGGCTTTTCTGTGCGCCGGTGCGGTGTCGGCGGCGGCATTGTCGTCGGCCGCTGGCTTCGAGAAGATCGCGCTCGTCGACTCGCTTGACGAGGCGCAGAAGTGGGATGTCGAAACGCCGGAGGGGACGCTTAAGGTTCTCGAAGACGCGCTCAGGCCTCATTCGACGCGTGTGCTGTGGCGTGACAAGGGCGCCTGCCTCATGCGCTATCCCTGCGCGGAGGAGCCGTATCCGGAATGCGAGTTCCCGATAGACAAGCGACGCGTGCTGCCGAGGCTGGGCGTGTTCTGGGCGCTGCGTCTCGACAACTGCGGCTTTGACGTGTTCAAGCTCGTTTTCGATGAATGCGAGCGGCGCAACCTGAAGCAGGGCATCCACACGACGTGGGAGGAGAACCACTGGTGCAACTCGTTCATGGGCACATGGAACATGCGCCATCCGCAGTTCTGCTGCCGTGCGAAGGGTGGGGTTTCATGGTCGGGACATGCCTCGCTCGCCTACCCCGAAGTAATGGAGCACAAGCTGCGGATGGTCGATGAACGCATTGCGCTCAAGCCGCAGACGATTTTTCTCGACATGTACCGCGACGGGGCCTGGACGCCGCGCCTTGAATACGTGCCGTCCGTTTGCGCCCGCTGGCGCGAACGCTATGGCTGCGAGCCGCCGGACAATGCGAAGGACGACCGTTGGCTCGGCCTTGTTTCCGAATACGTCACCGCCTACGTGAAGGAGTTCTCGCGTCGGTGCCGTGCGGCAGGTGTGGAATTCGTGATCGGCCTGCCGTATCTCGCAAAGGGCGGGCGCGGCGTGTGGGAGCATTATGCGCTAGACTGGCGCAAGTTGGCGGCGGAAGGGGTGTTCGATGGCATTTGGGTGATGAGCTTCCCGATTGATGCCAAGCGTCCGTTCGAATCGACGGAGGAGTTCTACGCCTACATGATGGCGAACAGGGGGAAAGCAGCGAAGGTCTATTTCCCATTAGATGAATACAACTACAGGAAGGAAGGTCTGGCGACCTACGCCAAGTATGCGGGCTGCACAAAAGCCGAAGCTGCAAAGCGGCTTCTGGAGATCGCCAAGCGTACAGGCGGAGCGGGTGTGGTTTACGAGTGCGTAGACTGCCATCTGTATCCGAAGGAGGTGTGCGATGCGCTTGCGGATGAAGAATCATGCGTTGAGCGTTGCGGGTTGAATGTTGCGGGCTCGCCCGCCGTGGCGCAGGCCGGCAGACTGCCCAACCGCCAGGCCCCCGAACCTCCCAACCGCCAAGCCACCCGACTATGCAAGGGCGGCGCACCGACATTTTCAAAAGACGGACGGCGCATGGCGTTTCAGCGCGCCGTCGGCGACAAGATGCGGGTTGGTGTGCTTGATCTGAAGACGGGCGAGACGGTGTGGCCCGAGACGGCGGGCAACGCGTGTCATCCGTTTTTTGCGCCTGACGGTTCGCTCGTCTATGCCTATGCGAACATCACCAATACGGCCTACCAGCGGTTCATCCTGAAAGGACCGCAGGACGGCTACGGCATTCGGCGATGGAAGGATGGTGCGGCCACCGACCTGACACACGGGCTTTGGCGAGACTACCAGCCGAGCGTGTCGCCGGACGGCAAGTGCCTTTACTTCTGCACACAGCGTCCGCACGATGGCGCGCCGCCGATCCGCATCGATTCGATGGCGCTGGACGGCGGGCATCCGGAGCCGTTCATCCTTCCAGCGGGGCAGCCGTACGGCGATGCATCGGTGGGACAGCCGGTCGTTTCGCCGGACGGACGGCTGATCGCCTGGGCGCAGATCAACACGACGTATGACGTGTGGCATGTATTGGCGGCGCGTATGGACGATCTTGGCAACGTCTGCGCCGTCTCGCCGATGGACATGGTTGCCTATGCGCCGAGATGGAGCCCGGACGGCAAGGCGATTGCGTTTACAGGATACCGTGAGGGAGATTCGCGTTGGTGCGTGTATCTGGCGTCATTGGAGACGGGGACGGTGACCAAGCTTTGCGAGGGAGAGGATCCTGATTTTACAGCTGACGGCAAGTCGGTCGCGTATTCTGACGGTGGGGTCATCTACATGCGGCCATGCTCACCCCCAGTCCGAAACCAGAAACCAGAAACCAGAAGCCAGCCCCCCCCAACCCCCACCCCCCAACTGATCAGTCCGGAGAAGGTCGTGCTAGCCACGAATGGAGTCCCGGCGGCGCTGACGGACGTGTGCGTTCCGAAAGAGTGCGTGTGGAAACGCGATCAGACATGCTTCATCCGCGCCAGGTTCGTATGGAGCGGCGAGACGGATTGCTTGCAGGAAGTCTGTCGCGCGGGCTGGCTGCCTTCGGACTGTTCGCTTCAGCTGTACGTCCATAAGGGCGGGTATCCGAACTTTTCAATACGCGACATCAACTGGCAGCAGACGTATCTTCCGGCGACACGTCCGCTTTCTGGCGCGGGCGAGCATACGCTCACCGGCATACGCACGAAGGATGCGATCTATCTTTCTGTCGATGACGGTCCGGCGGCGGTCGCCCCGATCACGCATGGCGTTGCGCCGCTCGACAGCCCGGGGAAGGTCGCATTCGCCGCGCCTGCCTTCAAGCCGATGGATCGGATCGTTTCGTTTGAGCTTGGAACGGGATGGCCTTCCAACGTTCCGAAGCCTTTGACGCTTGGGGATATGGTGCGATAAGAGCATTCGGAATGGTTGAAGGGTTTTCGCGTTACGACCTGGGGCCCGATGTTGCCTGGATGCGAGGCGAAACTGGCGACGGGCATTTGTCTTGCAGGTGATGCGTTCTGTTCCGAGATTAAACTTTTGATGACACAGGCGAGCACGTCCTGCTTCGTGAGGCGTGGCGGCGTGCCCGTGCAGTGCGTTTCAATTTTTGTAAAATAATATTTTAAACGTTTGCGCAGGCGTTTTGTGGTATACTGTGTAGCGAAAGGCACAGTGTATCTTTCCACGTCCAGTTGCTGAAACTGGCAAAAGCAGGGGAAACGGCATGAAAGAGAAAGCGTTACTCGCAGTTGCCGCGGCCGTAATCGGCTTCGCGGCGTTTGGCGAGTTAGCGTATTCCGGACTTGCCAAGCAGTCGCGGATGACGAGCATGAAGGATTTCACGCCGGAACGCGCTGACGGACGCACGACGAAGACGATGGCGTGGGCGCGGAAGAAGTATGCCGATGCCGCGAAGAAGCCGGCGCATCCGTTCCTCAAGGACCGCGAGTCGTTCCTCGCATGGAAGGCGGATTATCTCAATAAGTACGCAAGCTACCTGCCGTGGAAGCCTAAGGAACCTGCGGTTGAATTTGTCTCTGAAGAGAAGCGCGACGGCTTCACGCTGTGCGTCTATGAATGCCACCCGTATCCGCGCGCGGCGGTCCGTGCATGGGTGCTTGTGCCGGACGGAGCGAAGAAGGGCAAGACGCCAGTCGTGTTCTGCCTGCCCGGCTCCGGCGCGTCGCTTGAAGGGCTTGTGGGCGACAAGGATCCATACTTCACGCGCTATCCGATCCGCAACCGCCAGGCGTGGTGGTACGCGAAGGCGGGCATGATCGCGGTGGCGCTCGAGAACATCGGCACGGCGAACGGCGCGGCGGACGACATGCCGTGGTGGGCGTCGCGCGGGCGGCTAAACGACATAATGCGGCAGCTCGGATCAAGCACTCTCGAACTTGTGACGCGGCAGATCGCCATTCTTGTTGACTTCTTCAAGACGCATCCGCTGGTCGATAAGACGAAGATCGCGATATCGGGCATGTCGCTCGGCGCGATGGAGGGGCTTTATCCCGCGCTGCTCATCCCCGACGTGTCGGCGCTCGTCTACAACGACTTCGCCTGCGACCCCATGGCGCGCAAGCTTTCAATCACCGACCTGCCGAGCGGCAGCAATCCGCCGGGCGCCTCCAACGTCGAGGCGCTCATCGCCATGGCTCCGAAGCCGATGATCCTCAACGAGGGCGGTGCGTTCAAGGGCGTGATCGAGGACATCAAACGCGCGTACGAACTCGCGGGGCATCCCGAGAACCTGGCGATCCACTATTACGACAAGTATGCCGATCCTGCCGCCCGCAAGTACGACAATGTTGATATACGTACGCTTTCAGGCCTTGACGGCGCCGGCTTCCTGGCCGTTTGCAACTGCCACGAGTACGACCACAGCTTCCACGCCGAATCGGCGTTGCCGTGGATTCGTGGCCTCTTCTTCGGGACGCCCGACATTCCGAAAGGACTGGAGCCGGAGATCGCCCGCGCCCGTGCCGAGCGCGAACGCAAGGTCGAGGAGCTGTATCCGCCGGACGGTCTGACGGGGCGCAAGTGCTGCGGCAATGTGCGCCCGTTCACGGAAAAGGACTTCGTTCCCGAACGCCCGGACGGACGCAGCGTAAAAGCCTACACGTGGGCCATGCTGGAACTTCGCGACAGGATGCGGGCGAAGCATGAAGAGCTGAAGGAAAAGTTCAAGCGGCTTGACGTCCGCAAGCGTGATGGCTACACCGTCGAGACGTGGGAGTTCTATCCCGACGACATCCTCGCCGTAAAGACGATGTTCCTCATCCCGGACAAGGTGACGCCGTTCGTGACGCCGGTCACGGTTTGCATGGCGACGAACGAAGCGTCCGTCGAAGGGCTTTCAGGCGAGGAAGATCCGTACAGCGTAAAATGCACGCCGCTCGCTCTGAACTCCGTGCGACGCGGCGACATTGCAGTCGCGCTGGCGCTTCCAGGCTGTGCGAACGGTGCGCCGGACGACCTGAAATCGGCCGATTCACGGAGTCGCTATATTGCTTATCTTCAGGACACTGACTGGACGGACGCAAAGCTCATCGAGCTTGAAAAGCGCATGTGCCAGGACTTCCTGAAGGGAAGGACGGATTTCTCAAACTGACTAAAAAAGACAAACAAGGGGTGACCTAAATGAAAAAGATACTGATGCTCGCTGTTGCCGCCGCCGGAATAGGCTTCGCGGCGTTCGCGACCGACTACACCTGGACGGGTGCCGTCAACAACAACTGGACGAACACCGGTAACTGGACGCCGACAGGCTGCCCCAATACGTTTGCGGACATAGCACGCTTCAAGTCGTCCGTGACGGTCTTGGTGGACGCGAGCGGAAAGCTTAATGTCGGCTGTATTGTCGTGAGCGACAATGCCAGCCTTGTGACGCTGAACGGCGTGGAAGGTGCAATTCTTGATCTCCCCAAGGCTGCTTCTGCGAACAGTAGCAGTTTCTTGGTGTTGCCCAACTGCAAGCTCGTGGTGAACCTTCCCGTCTCGACGGAGATGCGCATCGACAAGTGGCATGGTGGCGAGGTTGAATTCGCTACAAATGTGACGACCACGGCAGCCGCAAACCCATTTGTTCTCGACAACGGCAAGGTGACGCTTTCCGGAACGACGGCGTTCTCGGCGGCGAATGGTGACGTGAGCATCGGCAACTACACCAACGGCGATACGGCGACACTGGAGCTGAAGGATTCCTCCAGCCTGACAGCGAAGAACATTCTAACGGGCATCAATCCGGCCTCGAATGCCGCTGTCGGGCATATCATCCAGAACGGTGACGGAACGTCTGTGAATGTTACGGGCGGTCTTGCGCTTTCGACAAAGACCGGCCATGCAAAACCGTCCGTCTATGAGCTAAACGCCGGAACGCTTTCCGTCGGCGGCACGTTGACCATCGGAAGCAAGGAGCCTGCGCAGTATGTGCAGACGGGCGGCACATCGACGGTTGCGGCGGTCACAGTTGACAATGGCTCGATAGTCTCGCTGCGCGGCGGCGTAATGAACTGCGCGGCGGCTCCGACGATTTACAACGGTTGCACATTCGAGCTGGACGGCGGTACGCTTGCGTTGTCGGCAGGCGCGCACAATTGGAATGGCCTGTTGGCGAATTACCAAGTCAGTGCCGGTTCTACGTTGGGGATTTCTGGCACGGCTTCGCTTTCGCTGGAGAACGAATGTTCGACTTATGACATGGGGCTTGAAATCAGCGATGGCGCGACGGCTACGGTCGCATCTGGCGCAAGGGTATCCGCGTCGGTTGGCTCGACAACGCCTTGGAAGGTGACAATTGATGACGGTGCGACGCTGAAGCTGAACGAGGCCACGGCTCGTCTTGCCGTTCCGCTTGACCTTGCGGTGACTGGATCCGGCAAGATTGAGATGTACTCCAGCAGCGGTTCCTTTAACAACGGCTTCCGTGGCGTGGTCGTTGCGCACAGCCTTTCCGTGAATGGCGTTCAGCAGGCGAAGGGACGATACAACGGCTCTGCCAATTCGTATCTTTCGGCGGGGACGGCCAGCAGTGTCAACGACGCCGCGACCATCATCGTTCCCTACGTATGGACGGGTGCCGGTGCCGACGATAACTGGAACACCGCTGCCAACTGGGATGGCGGCAGCGTGCCGCCATCCGGAAGTCCGGTTGATGTTTCGCGCGCATCGACAATCACGCTCAACAGCGATGTCACGGTCTCCTGCCTTGTTGCCATGCCCAACAACATTGCGCACAAGACGACGGTTACGGGCACAGGTTCGATTTCCATGGGGCACAACATTGCCTACTCGTGCGGCATCTATATTCCGGTCGGGTGCGAGCTTGTCCTTGACGTTGATTTCAAGCGTTCGTCGAACAACGTGATGAGCATGATGGGCGGAGGCAGGTTGACTGTGACAAAAACGCTTCCGAGCAACCAGAACTCCGGTTCTGTCTATCCGCTGCTTGCGGTTGACGGAACGATCGCCCTTGCCGGCGTGAAGAGACTCGTTCCCTATACGGGGTCGTCCTACAACTTCTTCAATCACTATACGCCAAACCAGAACACGAAGGGAGAGTTTCTCATCGAGGATGGAACCGAGATCGCGTCGTTGCGGTTGAGCGAGGGCTATCCGGCATTTCTGCACGATGTTTACGTGCGTCAGATCGGCGGTGTGACGACATGGACGAATTGCTGGATCCAAAATATCAACACGTTGACACCCGACGGGGCTGTTTGCTATTACCTTGAAGGCGGAGAGATGAATGCACCGAATGGGATTCGCCTCGGCAATACGTCTCAGGTCTCCGCCTCCTCATCGCGCCCGGGCGGCAGTTTCGAGATGTCCGGCGGTACACTGCGGTGTGGCGGCATCGTAGGCGGCTGTAACCAGAACTATGCGCGTCTATATGGTGGCGACATCTATTTGACAGGTGCCCATACGACAGGGAATCTAACCGTTGACCGCTTGTCGGACGATAAAATTTCTCGCAGAGTTGAAAACTCAATTACGTTTTATCTTGGCGGTGTTACAATTCGTCCTGAAAATGACTATCACACGATTGGCGGAGGAAACATCTATCTGACAGGAAAGAACGGCGATCCTACGTTCGACATGTCTACCGGTTACAACCTTGCAATCATGATGGGAACGGATGCGACCATCACAGGCCCTGGCGGTTTTGTGGTGTCCGGAGCAAATGGCAGAACCTTTACGGCGAACGGAGTCTATTCGAATACTGGGTGTATCACGGTTAGGGGTGGCGCAAATATAGATTTCTCCAGATGCACGCTTAACGGCCCGACCAAGATTGTGGTGGAACACGCCAGTTCCGTTGTCAATCTGTATGATGTCTCAGGCGGCAACCCATGCGTAGTTGAAAAGAGCCCAGACGTCATCATTCTCGCTGCAGCAAGCTGTCTCAAACTCAATGGACAGACCTTGACTGTTAAGCGCTTGGTCGTGGGCGGAACAGACTATGCACCTGGCGACTACACGTTCGGCTCCGGTACAGTGACGGTGGCGGCACGCTCTAATTCGTGGCTGAACGGCACGGTCGGCGACCTCTCGTTCATGGCGGACGGCACGACGACGACGGTTGACGCGGCGACAACGCTTTCCTCTCTCACATACGATCCTGCGGCGGCGGGGGAGACGAATGCGCTCACGGGCGCAGCGTTGACGTTTGAGGATGGCGCGGTCATCCATGTGGAAAAAGGCGCCACGCTTGTCGTCGGCACCGATGTCGTCTTTGGCGGCAAGGTGACGAAGACGGGATGGGGCGAGGTCGTCTTCAACGGTGCGGTCTCTGGCGTGGCATCGCCTACGGAGTCGTCCGACGCCGATGATCCCCGCTGGCTTACCGTCCGTGAGGGCGGCGCGACGTTTGATGGCGCGGTTCAGGGCGTACGGCTTATGACGTGCGGCAGCGTCGATGCCGACGATCCGCCCGTCATCACGCTCACGGAGAACTGCACGGTCTCCAACTACGCGATTGTCCTTACGGCGTGGGCCGTGACGAGCGAGGCCTGCCGCGGCGAGACGCATCAGAAAGGCGCGACAGTGGATTATTCGGGCGGGATATACACCACAGTGATCAGCGGCGGGTCGAACTGGTGCTTGACGAATCCGCACGTAGGTGGTTATGGCCGGTATGTTCTCGATTCGGGAACGTTGCGTTCGTCCAACAATAAACATCTGTCTTTTGTTTATGATTCGGTTGCGCTTGGTTCGTTTGAGTTCGTCCAGAACGGAGGTGCGTTCATCCTTCCGAAGGACTTCATGTTCGCCCGTCGAAATGACGGCGTCAAGTTCACATATACGCTCAACGGAGGGCGATTCGAATTCGGCGGGTATCTATCTGCCGCTTACGTTCCTTCGTGCAGCATCATGAACCTGAATGGCGGAACATACGTCGCCAACGCTTCGGACACCATCATGCGAGAATCTATTACGCTGAATATGACTGGCACCAATACGTTTGAAGTCGCCTCAGGAAAGTCGCTCACCATCGCGAACGACACGACGGGCGCATCCGCGATTGTGAAGACCGGCGCGGGCTCGCTCGTCCTAGACGGTACGCTTGTCCTGAACGGACTTGACGTGCAGAGCGGCACGGTGACGCTGACGGACAAGATGCAGACCTTCGCGAACAGCGACGCGGCGCTTTCTCTTGTGGCTGGCACGACGCTCAATCTCGACTACGACGGTGAATTGTCGTTCAAGACGCTGACGCTTGATGGAAGCGAGCGTGGGGCGGGTGTGTATTCGGCGACGGAAGGCTCCGCCCGTGTGCAACGTGTGCTTGCTGGCAACGGTTCGCTGCGCATCCTAGAGGGCATCGGTCCAGGAGCTGTCATAATTGTCCGCTGATCGCTTAAAACCAGGAAAGACGCTGCCTGTATCGCCGATTGCGGACGATGCAGGCATGGCAGTTTTTTTGATACAATGTACGCGATGAATCTGAAAATTGCAAGACGAAGACTGTTGGCGGCAGGTGCGGCGTTTGCCCTTACGGAGGCTCTCGCCGCAGCAGGCGCGGCGCCAGTCGAGATAACGGTCCGTCCTTCCGGAGGCGACGCGACGGGGGCGATTCAGGGCGCGTTTGACGAATGCTTCCGTGCCGGCGGCGGTACAGTGATCGTGGAGCGCGGCGAATACGCCGTGAAGGGGATGCGGCTCAGGAGCAACACTACGCTGCTGCTGAAGAGCGGAGCGGTCCTGAAGGCGAGCCGAAACTGCGATGACTATGACATTCTCTCGAACGACAGGCTGGAGCCGGTCCCGGCGGACGACTTTGCGCCTGGCGTGGTGTGGGTAAGGCCAAAGGACAGGAAGACCAACGACCACATTCTCAAGTATGCGAGCCGATGGAACAACGCGATAATAAGGATACTGCGCGCTCGCAACGTGCGGATCGTCGGCGAGCCTGGTTCGGTGATTGACGGCTGCGACAGTTACGATCCCGTTGGAGAGGAGCATTTCCGTGGCGTGCATGGAATATCCGTCCACGCATCGACTAACCTTGCGTTCAGCGGTTACATTATCAGGAATACTGGCAACTGGGCGCATCTCCTGAAAGACTGCGCCGACATGCGGTTCGAGGGGTTGACGATCCTGGGTGGGCATGACGGGATTCACATGAGCGTATGCGACAGGGTAGAGATCTCCGGCTGCACGATGAAGACTGGCGATGACTGCGTGGCAGGGTTTGATAACGAAGACGTTGCCGTGCGCGGCTGCTCACTGAATACGGCCTGCAGTGCGTTCCGTTTCGGCGGACGGCGCGTGCTGGTGGAGAACTGTCGGTGCTGGGGGCCTGGCGAATATCCCATACGCAATTCCCTGCCGAAGGCGGACAGGATCTCCGGCTCGCACGGGGCGCCGGGGGCGGGACGCCGCACGATGCTCTCACTTTTCACTTATTATTCCGACTTCACGCTCAAGGTCAGGCATCAGCCTGGCGACATAACGGTGCGGAACTGCAGCGTCGAGAGCGCGGAGAGGTTCCTGCACTACAATTTCTCCGGCAACGAGACGTGGCAGAAGAACCGCCCGCTCGAATCCGTCCGGTTCGAGAACGTGACGGCGAGAGGGCTTGGGATGAGCCTTTGCGCCTATGGCGACCCGGAGACGCGGCTTTCTCTTGCGATGAAGGGCTGCCGCATTTCCTTCGCGAAGCCGCAGCGCGAGTTCGTGAGGGGCGCGTATATCGGCAGTCTTTTGCTGGAGGACGTGTCGGTCGAGGGCGTAGAAGGCCCGTGCGTCAGAAGCTGGGGCGGTGTTGCCGCGCCAAAGGCAAATGGCGTCAATGGCGTCAAGCCCGACGTCGTTCCGGCGAGCGAGCCTTTCAAGGTGATGCCGATCTAGCGCCGTTGCATTCGGCAGATGGCCTGGTGTGATGTATAAGGGTTAAGGAGTGCATGGCATGAACAAATGTCTACTGCTGATTCTGGCGGCAGCATGCGGCTTCGCCGCGTCTGCGGCGTCGATGGAGCATATCGCGCTTGAAATCGAGAATCCCGCCGCCATGGTGAAGTGGTGGACTGAGAACCTTGGCTTCAAGGTGACGCTGTCGAGACCGTCTGGTTCGACGTTCATCGAGGACGAGGCCGGGCGCGTCGCGTTCGAGCTGTACGGTCCTGCGGAAGGACGCAAGGCGCCCGACTACCATGCGATGCCAATCCTTCAGCTTCACTTCGGGCTCTTCTCGGACGACGTCGACGCGGACGTGAAGCGTCTTGTCGCGGCAGGAGCTACAGAGGTGGCGAAGGACGAGGTTCCGGGCCTCAAGGGCGTGACGCTGCGCGATCCTAACGGACTGGCGTTTCAGGTGATGCAGCGCGAGAAGCCTGTGGTCTCCGATGCTCCGAAGTCATCCTGGGTTACCGAGGGGTTCGAGGCGTTCAGGCGCGGGACGTTCGGCAACGCGGGGCAGAATCTGTACGTCTCCAGGGCGGGTGTCCTGCAGCGCATCTACCAGTACGACCTCGACAAGAACGGCTATTTCGATCTCGTCTTTGCCAACTGCCAGGACCATCACGAATCGGCACCGAGCTACGTCTATGCGCTTGATGGCCGTCGCATCGCCACCCTTCCTGCGCAAGGTTCACGGAGCGGTCTCGTGGCCGACCTCAACGGTGACGGCATCCAGGATGTCGTCATTGCAGGGTTCGTGAACCTGCTCACGCCGTTCACGGCGACAGAAGTGTACTATGGGCAGCCAGACGGTAGTTATGATGAGCGGTGTCACATCCGTCTTCAGGCTCCGCAGACGGTCGATTGTCGCTGCGGCCGTTTCGACGGCTCGCAGAGGCCGTCCATTGCGTTCGCGATGCCGAAATATGAAATCGTGCGGATTTACGGCCAGAGCGAACTTGGTTTCGAGTGGGCTAAGTTCACAGACCTGAAGATTGCGGCAGACCTCATCGCCGCCGGGGACTTTGACGGCGACGGATTCGACGATCTCGCCTGTCGCAAAGACAAATCGACTGCCACAACGATCTATTGGGGTGGCAGAAATGGTCTTGACGTCACGAGCAAGACGGAGGTGCCAGAAGTGTCTGCGGATGAAATTCTTGATGAAAACGCAGAGAAGGGGTTCGCGTCGGAACTTGAAGAGAAGTTCCCTGCGCAGCGCCTGCTTGAGGTGGTGGACTGGAACGGGCGGAAGTGTTTCACGCTTTCCACCGGCAGGAAGTACATCTTCTTCACGGCGGACAAAGGCCGGAAAGTCTCGCGTGCGCTTGAGCTCCCGGTGATCATGGGCGTAGCTGCGGCAACCGGTGACTTCAACGCCGACGGTCTCACGGATGTCGCCGTCGCCAGTCAGGTAGGCGACCCGGAAGACAAGACCCTGCAGAACAGCTGGATATGGCTCAACTCGGCCGATGGTTTCAAGGAAGGGAACCGAATCGCCGTTCGCACGCGCTCGGCCAGTTCGGTGCACGCGATGGATGGCAAGGTGCTTTTCGGGCAGTGTGCGGCGGACGGCATGTACACGAACGATGCGCTGCTCTTCTCGTTCGAGGGTGGGAGATTCAATCCTGAGCCGAAACGCTTCGAGGGCGAGGACACCCGCCGCGTCAGTCTGTTCAGGAACGCACGCGGCGAACCGTGCGTGGCGCTCGTCAACCATTTTGCGCGTCACGCCAACGGCTATGACAAGACCTACATCTACTGGGGGCGGAAGAACGGCTACGACGCGAACGACATGACGCCCGTCCCGAGCTGGTGCGCCGTCGATTCCGTCTCGGCCGACATTGATGACGACGGCTGGGTGGAGCTGATCGTCTGCAACAACTCGGAGAATTCGCTGGACAAGGATCCGGGCCATCATGTTCATCATTTTGGTCCGAACGGGTTCGATCCATCGAAGTCCTACACGCTCAGGACGGACGTCGGCTGGGGTGCGATGGTCGCGGATTTCAATCGCGATGGCTATCTGGATGTGTTCACCGTCTGCGATCACTGGAACGGTCTTGCGATGTTCACGGGCGGACCGGACGGGCTGAAGCGCACTAAGGATTGCATCCTCTTTCCGCCTGAAGGCGAGGACCTGCCGGGTGCGGCGGTGGACAAGGCTTCGCTTCCTCGCACTAGACGGAACCTCAAGCGCAAGAACAACGGGCGCGCCCGCTGGCCGATTGCGGTGGATCTGAACGGCGATGGCTGGCTGGACGTGGCCGTTCCCGTCATCAAGGATCGCTCGTACGTTCTGTGGGGCGGGCCCGACGGATTTGATCCTGTGCGCAAGCAGGACTTTGCCTCTTACATGAGTTCCGGCGTGCGCACGGCAGATCTGGACAGGAATGGATATCCCGACCTCATCTTTGGCGGACATACGATCTGGGCTTCTGGCAAGGAGCCTGATCGGCAGCCGCATCACTCCTACCTCAACATCTATTGGAACGGTCCGGACGGTCTCGCCGAGAGCCGCAAGTGCATCCTGCACGCGGATGCTGCGAGCAACATGTGCGTAGGCGACTTCAACGACGACGGATGGCTCGACATCTTCGCCGGCAGCTACCAGAGCGAGGTCAACCGCGACGTTCCCTCGTTCATATACTGGAACCGCAGAGGAAGCTTCAGCTTCGCCGACCGGCAGGATCTTTCCACGCACTCTGTCTCCGGCTGCATTGCTGCCGACTTCGACCAGGACGGACGCGTGGACCTTGCCGTCGCGAACCACAAGCTGTTCGGCGACCACAAGGGGTATTCTGAGGTTTGGTGGAACGGCGCGGAGGGATTCCTGCCGAGCCGCACCACCAAACTGCCGACATGCGGGCCTCACGGCATGAGCGCGATCGAGCCTGGCAACCAGCTGACGCGCGGACCGGAGGAGTATTACTATTCCGAGCCGTACCACGCCGACCGCGACCTGACGGTGAAGGGGGCGGAAGTCGTTGCGGACTGTCCGCAGAAGACGTGGGTGAAGTTGCTTGTGCGCTCTGCCGCCACGAGGGACGCGCTTGAGGGCGCCGAGTGGCGCGAGCCTGCGGGCGTCAGTGTCGCCAAGGGCGGTTTCCTGCAGTACCGCCTTGAGCTTGGCGCGACGCTTTCGCTTTCAACGCCGCGCGTCACGAAGGTAAAGCTCGAATTCTGATTGTGAATTTATGGTATAATTCATGCCGTTATGAGTACAACCATAAATTTGACAAGAAAAGATTTCCTGGCAGGTGCCGCGGCATTTGCCGCTATGCCAGCCTTCGCGAACAAGCCGGACGAGATTCGCTCTGTGCTGCTGCACTGGGGGCTGAACATGTGGGGCGAGTCCCTGCCGCCGGACGTCAAGGGGCCGCTCGCCCACAGCCGACTCTGCAACGACAAGGTGAAGTTCAGCGACAGGGCGTGGAACACGCTGGTGGACGACATGGTCGCCAAGAAGATGAACATGGTCATAATCGACCTCGGCGAGTTCCCCGTCTATCAGAGCCATCCGGAACTTGCGCTGCCGGGTTCGCGCTCGCCGGACTGGATATGCGGCGAGGTGCGGCGGCTGAAGGCGCTGGGGCTTGAGCCGATTCCGAAGCTCAACTTCTCCACGGGGCACGACGCGTGGCTGGGCGAGTATTCGCGCATGATCACGACCCGGAAGTACTATCAGGTGTGCCGCGACGTCATCAAGGATGCGGCGGAGATGTTCGACCACCCGCGCTTCCTGCATATCGGCTATGATGAAGAGAAGATCGACTTTCAGTATGGCTTCCAGTGCGTACGCGTCGGCGAGATGTGGTGGCACGACTTCCTCTTCTTTGTGAAGACGGCCGAGGCGAACGGCATGCGCCCGTGGATGTGGAGCGACTACGGCTGGGACCACGCCGACTTCGTGGAGAAGTGCCCGAAGCAGGTGTTGCAGAGCAACTGGAACTACAGCGATCTCGACGGGTATGACCTTTCGAAGTTCAAGCCTGACAACAGGCGCTTCAAGATACTCAAGCTGTTCATCGACCTTGACAAGGCTGGCTTCGACCAGGTGCCGTGCGGATCCAACTGGAAGTCCAAAAGGTACAAGAAGGAGGGCCCTGCGGTGAACAACAGCATCGATGGCCTCGTGAAGTTCTGCCGTGAGAACGTGTCAGCCGAGCGCCTCAAGGGGTTCATGATGGCGCCATGGGCCGACTGTCAGGAGTCGTCAAACAAGACAAACCTCGAGGGCATCGACCTCTTTGCGAAGGCACTGGCGTGACAGCTTCATTCTTGGTCGCGAAAGGACGAAAATGAAGTTCGCGAGTTTCGATTTGTGACGGTCAGCTGACTTTGCTTGAGGGACCGGGCATGAGACTTGTTGCTTTTGCTGCTTCGCTTGCGACGGTCTCCATCGTTCTCGTCCCGGCACAGGGTAGCGGATGGACGGTGCCGAGCTGGGATTTGCGGCTGTCGGAGCCGGGCGCCGTGGAGGAGCGGATCGGCACCGCCTGGTGCGGTCATGCGCAGGGGATGTGCGTGATCTCCAACGCTCTCTTCTTTGCGTTCAGGAACCAGATTGTCAAGACCGACTGGTACGGACGATTCCTTGGCCGCGTGGAGGTTGACCGCTACTGCGGCGACATCTGCGCCTGGAACGGGCTTGTCTACGCCGGAATCTGGCTCAAGCCGCGTTCGGCGTCGGAGAGATGGTGCGCGCGCATCTGTGCCTATGACGCCACAACGCTCCAGCCCGTGAAGTCGCGCACGATCCCGTGGAATCGCGGCGTTCACGGCATCACCTGCCTGAACGGGACGATCCATCTCGGCATGGGCCGTTCCGCTGCGGATCCGTCAGGGTGCACCAACTGGTACGGCAGGTTTTCCGCCGACACCCTGGAGCCGGTCGGTGCGCCGTTCGAGGTGAATCACGGCGTGCTTTCGACAGGCGGTGCGCAAACCCTCGCCACGGACGGCACCCGTATCTATGCGAGCAGTTATCCGCCTGACGCGTCGGCCGGTGTGCCGTGCCTCATCGTGTTCGACGCCTCGTTCAACGTAATAGGTCGCCACCACTTGAACTGGCAGCAGGGTTTTGACGTCGTTCCCGGCGGCACGGGTGGGGCGGTGCGCTTCATCCACTGCACCACTGCGAACTGGACATCGTTCGCCGAAAGGCCGCTGAAGCGCGTCCAGACGGCGGTGCAGTTCGCCGAACTGAGGGAAGGCGTGTTCAGGGACATAACGCGGCATTGCATATTCAGCACGCCGCTGCCGCGATAGGAACGGGCTGCGAAAGGCTATGGGAATGACGGGCGGAATCATGAGAGGATGTGTGGCGGCGGTGACGGCGCTCTCCGTCCTTTGCGCCGCCGCTTCCTGGCAGGTGCCGAGCTGGAACATGATTCTGTCGGAGCGGGGTGCCGTCACGGAAAAGATAGACGGTACGTGGTGCGGTCATGTGCAGGGGATGTGCGTGACATCCAACGCGCTTTTCTTCGCCTACCACAACCAGATCGTGAAGACAGACTGGAGCGGACGTTTTCTCGCCCGAAGGGACGTGCTGATCCACACAGGTGACATCTGCGCCTGGAACGGACGCCTTTATACGGCGGTCAGCAATTCAGACACGGGATATGGCAAGGGCCGCATCCAGGTGTTCGATGAAGACCTGAATCTGCTGAAGGAGACTTCGCTCCCGCGCGGTTCAGACGGCATCACGTGCCTCAACGGCGTGATTTACATCGGGCTTGGCTCTGGCGGCACCACGGAACAGCCTTACCGCGGGAACTGGTATGGCAAGTACGATGCTGAGACCCTAGAGCCGCTTTGTGAACGTTTTCGCATCGATCACGGTTACGATACGACGTCAGGCGTGCAGAACATGGCATCGGACGGCACCTACATCTACGTGAACTTCTACTGTCCTGACGAGACGGCGGATACGCCGTGCTTCATCGTGTTCGACAGCAACATGAACGTTGTGGACTCCCACCTTTTCGGCTGGCGTCAGGGTTTGGATGTGGTGCCGGGCGGCGAAGACGGTGCCGTTCGGTTCGCCTACTGCACCACGGCGAACTGGATGTCTTCCGGACAGAAGCCTGTGCTTCCTGTCCAGGCGGTCGTGCGCTTCGCCGAGCTGAAGGATGGAGCCATCGGCACGATCGACGATTCCTCCATGGACTTGGCGATACGGGAGATCGTCGAACCGGAAGCGCCGCTGGAATGGGTTGAGGGCAAAGCGGAGCTTGGCGGCAAGGTGGACATCGCCTATGACAGTGACGGCGGCATAACGAACATCACGGCCATGCCGGTGGACGGGGAGACGTTGTCCATATCTGGCGGCACAATGTCTTTCGGCGACAATGCCGTCATTACGCTCGCCGCTACGGGGACGCTTGCCTTTGCCGGGAACGTGCAGGCCGCCGGATCGCTTAGGCTTGAACGCGGCGACGGCGCGTACGTCGTCTGGCGCGGCGATCCGCTCAGGGAAACGAATGTCGGCCACCCGCTGGCCTTTCCAGGCCTTGTGCGCGCCGACATTGACCTGGTGTCGGCCATCGCGTGCGACACGGCGCCCGGCAGGTTCAGCTTCGTGGAGGAGGCCGGCGCAGGCTTTTATGTGTTCAACCGCCTGGCGGCGGGTTGCGTGTATTCCGTTCGTATCCAGCTTACTGAAGAGGCGGACGGGCTTCATGCACGTTGCCGCACGGGCGTCCGCTCGCCGCGCTTTGGCCTTTATCCAGGCGAAGAGGAGGGTTGGCTGGGCGAAAACCTTTGGCAGAAATGGGGCAAGAAAGATGCCAATGGATTCGGACTGTTCGGTTACAGCAGCGATCCTGCCACCTACGGGGGCACATGGGTTAACAGTACGACTGCATTCGGTTTCAGGAAACTTGTCGTGCGGCGCAAGGGGATGACGGGGCTCGTGCAGGTCCGGTTTGACGGCGGGGCTGCGTTCGGTGGCGAGACGGCTGTCGATGCGGGGGTGGAAGCCGTGGTCTCCGTTGCGGATGGCGACGGCGCAGGTCTGTTTTCCCGGCCTTTCACGGGCGACGGAGACATTACGATTGTGCCTCGCTCCGAGGCTTCCGTCTATGGCGGAACGGCTTTCTTGGATGATTTCATCACCACGAACGCATGGAAGGTGTTGGCGGCCAACCGTTCGCTGGCGACTATGGAGAGCCTTAAGGGATACATTCAGGGCAAGAATCACAATGCGAACGACTTGCCATCTTCCTGCGGCACGTTTTATTACCGCTATGATGCGGATACTGACACTGCGACCTGCCAGTTCCAGTTCAATAGAAATCCTGGCGTGAAATACGTGAAGGCCAAGCTCCGGCAGAACGGGAATGACATTGAAATCGGTGCGGTCGGCGCGGGGTACTACGAGACGGCAACGTATGGCACGGACTTCACGGGCATGGATGACAATGTCGCCGTATCCGCGTTCGTCAATCCGAAACTCGGCTTTATCGCAGGGAACCTCTCGGCGGGCTACGGCATCCGCAAGATCACGGCGACATTCAGCGGCGAGAGCCGACATGCTTTTGCAACGCTGTCCGGCTGCATGTCCAACATGGTCGGAAGTGCGATTTCCTTTGTGGGCGGCGACACTCCGTTAAGCGTATCCGTCACTTCCAACGTCGCGCTCACGGCGTATGGCGAGGTGAATGTCGGCACGAATGCGACGGTGCTGTGCATGGCGCCGGGATTGGTCGTCGGCAACGGAATATCCGGCGGTGGCGGCACCGTCAACGTGGGGCCGGGCGGAACGTTCAGGCGCAAGCGGGACGGTCAGATCGGCTCGACCCAGAGGGTCGTCCTTGATGGCGGCATTCTCTCCAACGAGGGCGGGGCTTACTATCTGAACGATCTCACGATGAGAAACGGCGCGAGGATTCGACCGTTTGCCAAGGTTCCGCAACGTGTGGCGGCGAACGGCGCACGGCAGCTCATCCGCGTGGAAGGGACGGAACCGGTTTCGATCGACGATGGCATAAGGGTGTATGGCGTAACTAACTCAACGATCGCCTTGCGCAACGATTACGCCTGCCGCATCGAGGTGACGGATGCTGCAGGTACCCTCAACCTCGGAAAGATCTACCTGGACGACCAGCGGCGCCCGCAGTATTTCGTCTTTCCGCTGGAGAAGTACGGTGCTGGCACGCTCAACCTCATTGACGACTGTACGAACGTCCGCATGGCGACGCGGGTGTTCGGCGGCGCAGTGCGGCTTTGTGCCAGTGGAATAGCAACGAATGACGTGCTGCTGGCCGGCGGCGGCCTTGCGGCGGCGGCCGGCGTGACGAATGCGCTGGGGGTGCTTTCGGTGGACGAGCGCGGCGGCACGCTGACGCTGGATGCCGGGGCAGCGTTCTCGTTCGCTGATTCGCATGGGGAGGCGTGGGCCGGGGAGGTGACGGTGAAGGGCTTCCGCAGCAGGGCGATTCGGTTCGGTTCGTCGCGCACAGGACTGACGGAGGAACAATGCGCGCGGATGCGGACCGGGCGGGGCCGTCCGTTGACGATTGACGACGAAGGATATCTGATCTCAGGCGGGCTGACAATCAGCCTGGAGTAGCGCGTTTAAGAGGAGGACAAGACGATGAAAAAGCTTATGCGGAATTTCGTGACTGGTGTTGCGCTTGCAATCGCCGCAGCCGCTTCTGGCGCGGGCTTTACGCTTTACAACGTGGTGCCGTTCTCGCCCGGGAGCGAGAGCGTTGCGGCGGCCGACGCAAAGGAATACCGCGAACGTACCGGCAACGACCTCGTGCTATATTCGCTCACGCTTCATCCGGAGGGGCGGCCCGCCATTGAGAAGGTGCGGCGATACGTAGAGAGCTTCCATAGTTTCAAGGCTGCGCTGGACGGGTCTGACGTGCGGGCGGGAGTTCTGGTACAGGCGATTCTCGGGCATTGGCCGCGCGTGGACAAGGACATAGAGGACTGGACGCGCACCGTCAACATCAAGGGCGAAAAGGTGCGCTTCTGCCCGGACGACCCCGGTTTCGCGCAATACATAACAGACACTTTCACGCTGCTGGCAAGGGAGAAGCCGGCGTTCATCCTCACGGACGACGACGTGCGCGCTTATTCGCACGAGGCCGAGTGCTTCTGTCCGCGGCATGTCGCCGAGTTCAACGGGCGCCGCGGCACGGAATTCTCCGAGTGCGAGCTGCGCGAGAGGGTGCGTAACGCTCGTCAGGACGACCCCGACTACACGACGTTCCTCGCCGTCCAACGCGACATGATGGAACGGCTTGCGAAGAGAATGCGTGTCGCGATAGATGCTGTGGACCCGGCGATCCCGGCGGGGATCTGCGTTGCGAACGAGGAGACTTTTCTCGCTGCGCCGCTTGCGCGCGCAATGGCCGCCAGGGGGCAGCGTCCCGTGATGCGTGCTTCCACCGGGTGCTACATGGAGCGTTACGGTTCCCGGTTCGCGCCGATCGTCTTCAGGATGCTGGGGTTCGCCGAACGCTACCGCGATTCCGGCATCGATTTGTTGGACGAGGCCGACACGTGCCCGCACAACCTGTGGAGCAAGTCGGCGCGGTCGTTCTTCACTCATCTTGCCGTTGCGTCGTTCGCGGGGTTCTCCGGCGCGAAGACGTGGTACGTGAACGGGCATAAGGGAAAGAACGCCGTGTCGCGCGCCTACACGGACGTGCTTGCCGGGCGCATGGGATGTCTGGACGCGCTGGCCGACGCTGCTGCGGACGGCGAGTTCGCAGGCGTTGCGGTGCCGTGCTTCTCCCGATTCCCGAAATGGCATCTTGGCGGAAACCACGGCGAGATGTACGTCGAGAGCCGGACGTTTGCCGAGACCGTGCTGCTTCCGTTCGGGGTTCCGTTCCGCGCCGAGAGGGATTTCTCAAGCGACGGCGTGTACCTGGTCTCGCGTTCCGACGAGGTCGAACGTTTCACCGACGACGAGCTGAACCAGGTGTTTTCGCACAAGGTGCTCGTAACGGGCTCGGCGGCGGTTGCGCTTGCGAAGCGTGGCCGCCAGGACCTGATCGGCCTTTCCGCTGATCGGAGGGATTTCCGCTTCAACCGCGAGCGCGACGTCGAGACGGGGACTGACTTCGCCGCCGCCCCGTCGGACCGCATGCCGTTTTTCTCCGGCCTTGCGTCAGGCGTCGAGACGCTGACGCAGCTTGGATTCTCGCCGTACACGGGGTCGCCGGCGTTCGAGGTCGCCGCGCCTGGCGCGGTGCTGTACCGTAACGCGCTCGGCGGCACAGTCGTCACGTGCGCCTACCACGGCGGCATGACCGATCTGCACCAGCATTCCGAGGCGAGGAAGGCGTTCGTGATGAATGTCCTTGACCGGCTGAACGGAGCGGCCTTGCCGTACGTGTGCGGAAACGACCAGGACGTGCTGACGCTGGTGCGGACGCGGAAGGGCGGCGGTGCCGCAGTGCTGGCGGCGAACCTCAATTCCGAGCCGATCCGTGCGCTGAAGGTTCGCGTGCCGTCCGGCGACGGCGAAGCGTCGGTCCTGGCGGCGGACGGGACGTGGCGCAAGGTGCAATGCGTTCGCGACGGCGAGTGGCTGACGGTTCCAGTCGCGCTTGGCTTCTATGAGACTGCGGCGGTGCGGTTCGGCCGTGCGGAAGACTGACGGGACGGGCATGCGACACTTTACAGTCCGCGCGTATTTCTGATATACTACGGCTGGTTAAGGACATGTGCCGCCGACGGGGTGACGGAGCTCCTGCGGCGCAAGCCTTGGCACAAGCAAGAAAGGAAAGAAAAATGGCGATTCCGAAGAAATGCAAGGTGTCGGTTCTGGTCGAGCCGAAGAAGATGGAACTCAAGGAGGTCGCGATTCCTGCGATCGGGCCGGACGAGATTCTCGTTAAGGTCGAGGGTTGCGGAGTCTGCGGCACCGACGTGCACGAGTACAAGGGCGATCCCTTCAAGTACTGCCCGGTTCAGCTCGGCCACGAGGGCACGGGCGAGATCGTCGCGCTCGGCAAGAACGTCAAGACCGACTTCACGGGCAAGCCGCTCAAGGTTGGCGACAAGATTGTGACTGGGCTCAAGCCCTGCGGCAAGTGCGACACGTGCAAGTTCCATCCTGAGATCATGGAGCTCTGCAACGGCGGCGAGATCTTCGGCCTCCTGCCCGGCCCGAAGCACTACTTGAACGGCTGGTTCGGCGAGTACATGAAGGTGAACAAGGGCGGCGTCGTGTTCAACGTGAGTGACATGGACCGCGACCTGCGCATCCTGATCGAGCCGGCGGCAGTCATCGTGCACGCCGTGGAGCAGGCCAAGCAGATATTCAACTTCCAGTTCAACAGCTACGTGCTCGTGCAGGGCTGCGGCCCGATCGGGCTCCTGCTGCTTGCGATGGTCCGTTGCCTCGGCGTCCGTAACATCATCGCGTGCGACGGCGACGACAAGCGCCTCGCGTTCGCGAAGAAGCTTGGCGCGAAGTACACGGTGAACGGGCTCAAGCCTGGCGCGATCGAGAAGGTTCTGGAGCTGACCGAGGGCAAGGGCGCGGAGATGGTCTTCCAGTGCACCGGCTCGCCAAAGGCGGCGTCCGTCGCGTGGAAGTACGTCCGCCGCGGCGGCTCGTTCTGCGAGCTTGGCTTCTTCACCAACAACGGCGACACGACGTACAGCCCGCACCTTGACATGTGCAACAAGCAGGTCAAGGCGTGCGGCAGCTGGACGTACCAGGCTAAGGACTGGGTGCAGGCGTTCGATTTCCTCAAGGAGGCGAAGGAGCGCAAGCTTCCGATCACGAAGCTCATCACCCACAAGTATCCGCTTGCGAAGATGAACGAGGCGATGGAGATGAACATCTCCATGAAGGGCCTCAAGATAGCCTACGTGGCTGACTGACGCGGTTGCGCGGCATAAAAACAACATACGGGTCATGAGCGAAGAGAAAAGCGGCATGCTCGACTTGGGGTCCATCGACTTCACGCCCGACTGGGCGAGGAAGTCGGCTGGCGTGAGCGTAGGCAAGGTCCGCCCGTCCGCAGAGGACGGGCGCGGCCGCGATTCCGGCAAAGGCCAGCGGCCGTTCGGCGACCGCAGGCAGTCAGGTGGCGACCGCAAGTCGTTCGGTGACCGCAAGTCGTTCGGCGACCGCAGGCCGTTCGGGGAGCGCAAGCCGTTCGTTCCGCGCGAGCGTCCGCTCGACGTCGATGTGAAGCTGCTGCCGGAGACGAAGGCACTTGGCGCTGTCATCCGCCGCATCCAGCAAGACATTCACGCCTACAAGCTGAAGGATCTCGCGTACTTCTTCCTCGACAACCCGATGTCGGTGCTGGCGAAGGTAACGCCGCGCGCCGACTCGTCCGCGCCGCCCTCCTTCCACCAGTGCAAGGCATGCGGCTTTGCCGCGCTGGAAGAGAGCGACGTGGTTGCGCACATACTGAGCGCGCACCTGGCCGACTACTACGATGCGAAGGAGGTTGACTGCGACCCCCCGAAGGGGAACTTCACCTGCGTCGCCAAGTGTGGCCTGTCGGGTGTGCTGCTCGGGCCGCCGAACGTGCACGAGTTCAATTCGGTCGTGCGCGAGATGATCAGAACGCGCTATCCCGACATGACGGAGGACCAGTACCGTGCCAGGATCGAGATGGTGCGTGATGTGGAAGCGATAGAGGAATGGCGCAAGGGAGCTACGAAGAAGACTCTGTTCTTCGCCAAGGGCGCGGCGGAAGGGGCGCAGGGCCTTACCCGAGAGCAGGCCGAGGGCGAGCTTAAGCGGACCATACTGGCGTCGCTGCTGTCCGCCCCTAAGAACCTCATGATCACGGCGGACGTAGCGCTTAAGAGTCCGGTAAGGTCGCTGCAGGCTGCAGTGCGCAACGCGCTGGAGGCCGAGCGGCGGGCGCCGTATGCCATGTGCTACGCGCTTCGCGGTGCGTTCCATCACCGCAAGATGAAATTCTTCCGGGCGAACGACGTGCGCGGTCCCGAGTTCGTGACGAACGTGGAGTACCGCGAGTTCGACTCCGCCCATGCGATTCCCGAGCTTGCCGCGGCTGCGGCGTTCGTTTCCAGCCATCCCTGCTGCGACAAGAGCGAATTTCCGCAGGAATCTGATTTCGAGAAACACTTGAACTGGCTTGTCACCACCGGTCACGCAGTAGCGTTCACCAACGGCGTCTATTCGATGGTTGAGAAGTTTCCCAAGTACGGACCGCAGTGGAAAAAGCGCACCAAGAAGACCGAGGAAAAGGTTGTGGAAAAGGCCGAAGAGAAGGTCGAAGAAACGCCTGCGGTGCCGGTCGTGGAGGAGGGGCGGCCAGTGCAGGCTGCAGAGAAGGAGCCGGTGGCCGTCGAGGAGAAGGAGCCGGTGCAGGCCGTGGCAGCGGCAGAGGAAGTGAAAGAGGAAGCGAAAGATGAAACTGCCCCTGTCGTGGCTGAATGATTACGTTAAGGTTGACGACCTTTCCCCGTTCGAGCTTGCGGAGAAGCTGACTCGTGCCGGGCTTCAGGTGGAGGCTGTTGAGACTGTCGGCGGCGTTCCGCTTTCCGATTTCTTCGTGGTGGCGGAGGTGACGGCGTGCGAGCCGCATCCCGACAGCGACCACCTGCACGTCTGCCGTGTGACGGACGGCACTGAGGAGTATCAGGTCGTGTGCGGCGCACCGAACGTTCGCAAGGGAATCAAGACCGCGTTCGCGAAGATCGGCGCGGTAGTGCCGGAGGGCGGGTTCAAGATCAAGAAGAGCAAGCTTCGCGGCGTCGAGTCCTTCGGAATGTGCTGCTCCGAGAAGGAACTTCAGACAGGCGAAGGGTCCGCCGGCATAATCGAGTTCCCGCCCGAGACCAGGGTCGGCGCCTTCGTGCGCGACGTCGTTGCCGGCGAGAAGCCCGAAACCGTGTTTGAGATCGAGGTTACGTGGAACCGTCCCGATGCGCTTTCGGTGATCGGCATTGCACGGGAGTTCGGCGCGATACTGCACCGTCAGGTGACGCTGCCGCCGGTTGACTTCATCGAGACTGGCGTCGACGCGGGGGACGAGGTGAAGGTCACGGTGGAGGCGCCGGAGAAGTGCCTGCGCTACACCGCGCGCGTCATCACCGAGATGACGCCTGACGCCCCGTCGCCGGAGCTGATGGCGAAGCGCCTCGAGCTTTGCGGGGTGCGGTCGCTGGGACTGGCGGTCGACGTGACGAACTACGTGATGCTGGAGCTTGGCCAGCCGTTGCACGCGTTCGACTACACGAAGCTCAAGGACCGCACCATCGTGGTGCGCAACGCGAAGCCCGGCGAGACGATGAAGACGCTCGACGGCGTCGAGAGGAAGCTGGACCCGTCGATGCTGATGATCTGCGACGCGGAAAAGCCAAATGCCGTGGCCGGGATTATGGGCGGGGAGGATTCCGGGATCGCGCCAGGCACTACGTCGGTGATGCTGGAAAGCGCGCTGTTCGAGCCTGTCTGCATAAAGGCGACGGCTACCCGCCTGGGGCTTGCCAGCGAGTCGAGCTACCGCTACATCCGCGGCGTTGACAAGGACCTGGCGGACTTTGCGTCCCGTCGCGCGGCGCATCTTCTGCAGAAATACGGCGCGGCCAAGGTCGCGCGGGGCCTCGTCGACGTCGACAGCAGGCCGCATCCCCTCAACGCCGACGTGACGCTTGACTTCGCGAGGGCGCGTCAGCTGATCGGCATCAACGTCGGTAACGACGCGATGGTGTACGTTCTCGGTTCGCTCGGCATCAAACCGGCCGAGGCCGGCGCAAACCACTTCGCCGCTTCCGAATCCGTTGCGTTCCGCATACCGTCCTGGCGCTGGGACCTCACGATGGAGGCTGACCTCGTGGAGGAGATCGCCCGTATCTACGGGTTGGACAACATACCCGACACGATGCCGTCAGCGCCTAGCGTCTCTGACCTGGACGATTCGCCTTTCCGTGCGAAGTGCAAGGTGCGCGAGACATGCCTTGTGCTCGGCTTCTCCGAGGCGATGCACTACTCGTTCTTGAGCGCCAGGGAACTGGACGACTTCGATCCGCGTCCCGAGACGCGTGCCGCCAGGCTTCCGATACCGGACCCGGTCTCGGCCGAATATGGCGTGATGCGCGACAGCCTTCTTCCACAGCTCTACGCGTCGCTGGGGCGCAACGCCGCGCGCCAGCTCGATTCCGCATTGCTGTTCGAGACGGGCAAGGTGTTCGGCCGCGGTGCCGACGGGGCTCCGACGGAGCGCGAGCGGCTTTCCATGGGCTTTTTCGGTCCCGTAGGCCGCGAGGCCCTGCGCAGAAGGGCTGCGGTTTCGGAGGAGGAGGCGGTGCTATGGCTGAAAGGCGCGGTGGAGGAGCTTGTCGCGCGCCTGCACGCGGGCCGCATCGAGTTCGCCGCGTGTGACTTCCCGGCGTTCGCGAAGGGAGCGTCGTTGCAGGTGAAGCTGAACGGCAGGCCTGTGGGCTTCCTTGGCGCCGTAAGCGCGCGGCTGCGCCACCCGTACCGGCTGACGGCCCAGATGGCGCTGTGCGAGCTTGAGCTGGGCCCGTTGATGAAGAACACCGACGCGGTGGGCCGGGTGTCTGCGCCGCCCCAGTTTCCGTGCGTTCGCCGTGACATCGCCTTGCGCGTCGCTCCGGGAGTGACGAACGATGCCATTGTGCGCGTCATACGGAAGAACGGTGGCAAGGAACTGTCGCGGATCGAGCTGTTTGACATATTCAAGGAGTCGCGGGCGTACTCGCTGGAGTTCCGCAGCTCCGAGAAGACGCTGACTGACGACGAGGTCGGAACGGCCTTCCGGAGGATTGTCGAAGCCCTCAAGGCAACCGCCGGAATAGATGTGAGGGAGGGGTGAGACTTGGAGCGTAGGTCCTGTGTTGCACGCGGATTCAGCAGATATTTCTTCGACCGACATTTGAGGATGGGGCGTCAGCCCCGACTTTGGAACGACGGGTTCCGGGGGTTCTGTGCTACGGCAATGCGGGATCTTTTTAACATGAACGAGAATCGAAAGGAACAGGAGCCATGAGAGGTTTGGCTTTGGTTGCCGCTGCGTTGGCTTCGGCCGTGGCGCTTGCCATGCCGGAGATTCCGAAGGCAAGCGTAAGGGCCCTGGGTTGCACTAAGGGCGGGTCGTTCTCTAGCGGCGTGGTGTTTGTCGAGGGCAAGTACATCGAGCCGCCCTACGTGGTGGAGCGCTGGGGCAATGGCATCCGCATAAACTCCACGCCTGTGACCGGTCAGATTGTAAACTGGAACGAGTTCCTCAAGACGCAGAAGGGCGTAAAGGTGGTCAAGACGGAGACGCCTGCGGCGGCCGCGACCGCGCCTGCGCCGGTGGCGGACGTATACGACGACTTCGACGACAGCTCGCTGGACGACCTCTTCGACGATGACCCGAAGCCAAAGAAGCGCGCTTCGCCGTATTCGTCGCATCGGTCCTACGCGCCGGCGAAGCCGAAGGTGTCGGTTTCCTATTCGCTGGATGGCGAGTTCGTCACCAACGCCGCGACAAAGGTCATGACGGCGCGCATAAATGCCGTGCGCACTGAGATAGACAGCATCCTTCGCAATGGCGGGTTCATCTGCTTCGGCGATAGCTATTCGCGTGTGTCTGGCGACTCTCGCAGCGCGTTAATGCTCCTGGAGAAGCTGCCGGAGATTCAGCGGCGCTCGGAGAACCTGACGGCCTTTCGCTCGGCCGTCCGCGCGGCGGGGTTGGTTTATCTCAACGAGGTGCTGTGCGAAGAGCTGTTCCGCAACCGCGTCGACTATCCGCGGCTTCAGGAGCGGTTCTCAAGGCTCAAGCGCGAGAAGGAGTGGAAGAACATGATCGACGACTTCTCGAAGCCGCTGTTGTAAGGAAAGGTTCGGGGTCTAGGCTATGGACAGGCTTGCAAGGGAGCTGAACAGGACGCTTGGTCCGGCGGTCGCATTCCTCTCCGGCGCAGGGCGGCGAATGTACTTCCCGAGCGGCGGCATACTCGGGCAGGGTGCGGAGGCGAAGAAGTGCGCTATCAACGCCACGATAGGCATGGCTTTCGAGGAGGACTGTTCGCCGCTCGTAATGGACAGCTTCTCGGGCAGGATCGGACTTGGCAAGAAGGCGTTCCTCTATGCCGGCAGCTACGGGCTGCCTGCGCTGCGCGAGGCGTGGCGGGCGCTGGAGTTCAAGAAGAACCCGTCGCTGCGCGGCGTTACGTTCTCTAGCCCAGTCGTAACCTGTGCGCTCACCCACGGCTTGCGGGTTGCCGCCGAGCTGTTCGCAGGTCCGTCCGACGAGCTTGTCGTGCCGGACCTCTTCTGGGACAACTACGAGCTGATCTTCCGCGATGCGGTGGGATGCCGCGTGCGCCACTTCAACACGTTCCGTCGCGGCGCATTCGATGCGGCGGCCATGAAGGCCGCCTTGCTTGCGCCAGGTGCCAAGAAGATCCTGATACTCAACTTCCCGAACAACCCGACCGGCTATACCGCCACTGTCGGCGACGCGAAGCGCATCGTCGCGGCAGTCAAGGCGGCGGCGCGGCGCGGCAAGCGCATCGTGGTGCTTCTGGACGATGCCTATTTCGGCCTCGTCTACGAGAAGGGCGTCCATGGGGAATCGCTTTTCGCCGAGTTCGCGACGCTTGACGAGAACGTGCTTGCCGTGAAGCTCGACGGCACTACGAAGGAAGATTATGCATGGGGCCTTCGCGTCGGTTTCATCTCGTTCGCCTTCAAGGGCGCCAGCGATGCCCAGCTCAAGGCACTGGAGGCCAAGGCGGCGGGCAACGTGCGCAGTTCCGTCTCCAACGTGTCATCGATAGGGCAGCATCTTGCTGTCGCGGCTTACGCCGACGCGGAGTATGCCGCGCAGAAGCGCCAGAAGTACGCCGTGCTGCGCAGGCGGTACGCCGAGATTCGCCGCATCCTGCGGTGCCACCCGGAGTATGCGGAAAACTTCGAGGCGATGCCGTTCAACTCCGGCTACTTCATGTGCGTGCGTCCGGTCGGGGTCGATGCGGAGAAGGTTCGTCGCCTGCTTGTCGAGAAGTATTCCACAGGAACGATCGTCCTGTCGGGTCTCCTGCGAATCGCGTTCTCTACAGTGCCTGCTGCGAAGCTGGCGACGCTCTTCGAAAACGTCAATGCGGCGATCCGCGACTTGCGCCAGTGACCGTCCAGGCATACGCCAAGGTCAACCTGACGCTGGAGGTGCTGGGCGTCCGCGACGACGGCTACCATGCGCTCCGTTCCGTAGTGATGCCCGTATCCCTTGCCGACACGCTTGAAGTGGAGGCGACAGGCGATGGCGAGATCGCAGTCGATTCCGGCTACGCCGACGACCTGTGCGTCCGTGCGGCGCTTGCGCTTCGCACGTTGTGCGCTGCTCGCGGCGTTCCCGGAGCCTCGCGCCTTGGGGCGCGGATTTCTGTGGCAAAGCGCATTCCTGCCGGCGGCGGACTGGGAGGGGGCAGCGCGGACGCCGCTGCTACGCTTGTCGCGCTCAACGGTCTGTGGGCCGCCGGCCTGACGCGCGGCGAGCTGTCCGACGTCGGTGCGCAGGTCGGCAGCGACGTGCCTGCGCTCGCGATGGGAGGAACGGTGGTCATGGAGGGGCGGGGAGAGACGGTGTCACGCATGCCGTGCCCTGCGTTTGCTCTTGATCTGGTGCTTGCCGGCCCGCCTGGGACGCATTCCTCCACGCGGCAGGTCTACGCGGCGTTCGAGCCGCGCGACGCCGTCAGGGCGTCCGCTACGGAGGCGATGGTCGGTGCGCTTGCGTCCGGTGACCTCGACGCCGTCGCCGCAGCGATGTCCAACGACCTCCAGGCGGCGGCGATGCGGCTCCACCCTGAGATTGCGGCGGCGGCGGACATATTGCGTGCGGCCGGGGCGCACGGCGTCACGATGAGCGGAAGCGGCTCGACGGTCTTCGGCCTTGTGAAGTCCGATGCGGAGGGACGTGCCGTCGCGGCGAAGGCAGAGGCTGAGGGGCTTTGGGCGCAGCGAGTCAGTACGGTTGCTGCGCGAATGGCGTATTGAACATTGCTAAACAGAAAGGAAACCAACATGACTGTGAAGAAAATAATTGTTCTATCTGCCGCAATCGGCGCACTTGCGTGTTCCGCCGCAACGGTTAAGGTCGATCCGGGGCGTGAGATCGGCCCGGTAAAGCCTGTGAATGGCGTTGGGCAGCCGCCGATGATCGGATTTGTGGAATATCCCATGTTTCACTACCTGAAGGAGGCGGGGATTCCGTTTTCGCGACTTCACGACGTCGGCGGCATGTTCGGGCGCAACGTGTTCGTGGACATCCCGAACCTCTTCCGCGACTTCGACGCGGATGAGAACGACCCGAAGAACTATGACTTCGCCTTCACTGACAGGCTAATCAGCGCGCTCGTTGAGAACGATGTGGAGCCGTTCTTTCGCCTCGGCGTGACGATCGAGAACTACGCGGCGAAGATCAGGCGCTACCGCATCGACCCGCCGAAGGACTTCGCGAAGTGGGCGCGCATATGCGAGCACGTCATACGTCACTACACCGAGGGCTGGGCGGACGGCTTCAGGTACAAGATCACCTACTGGGAGATATGGAACGAGCCGGAGAACTGGGAGACCGCCGAGAAGAACGAGATGTGGCACGGCACGTTCGAGGAGTACTGCCGCCTGTACGATGTCGCATCCAGATATCTGAAGGCGAAGTTCCCGCATCTCAAGATAGGTGGCTTCGCGAGCTGCGGAGTCACATGGATAAACCGTCCCGTCAAGAATCCGCGCGCGAAGTTCCAGTTCGACTGCTTCCATCAGTTCTTGAAGTACGTGAAGGAACATGGCTGCCCGATCGACTACTTCTCGTACCACAGCTATTCAGGCGTGGAGGACCTGATGGGACAGACGCGCTATGTTCGTAAGTCGCTGGACGAGGCCGGGTTTAAGGGACTGGAGACATGCCTGAACGAATGGCTGCCAGCGCCGAATCACGAGAAGCTCGGCACTGCGCAGCAGGCGGCCGAGGTTGCGGCAACGCTCGTCGGCTTCCAGAACGGGCCGGTCGATTCGGCGGCGATCTACGATGCGCGGTGCGGCATCGGCAACTACAGCCCGCTCTTCAATCCGCTTACCTACAAGCCGCACAAGGCGTACTGGGCGTTCATGGCGTTCAACGAGCTGCGCAAGGCCGGGACGGCGGTCGCGGCGGATAGCGACGCGGCGAAAGTGTGGGCCTCGGCGGCGAAGGGCGAGAAGGGCATCGTTGCGATGGTCGTGAACTTCGGCAACAAGGCTCAGCCGCTCTCGCTTGACCTTGGAGGTCGCAAGGCGTCGTCATGCCGCGTCACCGACGAAACGCGCACATGGGAGGAATGCGAGCTTCCGTCCTTGCTGCCGCCCTATTCGTTCGTGGTCGTCAGCGGCGAATAGCGGTTTGACGGCAAGCGTTTTTTTTCTGCTATAATGCGCAATATGAAAACAAAACTCACATTTGTGGTTGCGCTGGCCGTGCCTTTTGCATACGGAATTACCATATACGAGAACGACTTCTCCACGCGCACGAGCGCGGCGGCGATTCGCTCTGCCGAATGGAAGTCAGTGGATTACGTGAGCGGGGACCTTCTCACCAACACAAACAACGTCAATCCTTGGGCTTTCCCATCTGGGTCGTCGCAGAAGGTGCAGGACGGCTGGATCAAGAGCCAGGAGGTGGCCAACATCGGAAATGCCCGCGTGTATTCCGATGACGGCAACGACATGGCCACGCTCGGCGATGCGTCCAATGGCACTTCAGAAAAAAACAGGAAAATCTGCATCGTCAAGCAGCGTCTTGGCGCGACGTTCACGAACGGTACGGTGACGGTGCAGTTTGACTTCCTCCCGCCTGCTGCATGGACGTCATATGATGGTGTCTTGCGCCGTGCGGTGTTTTCCGTCGGTGACGAACGCTTCTATTCGCCGGACGTCAACAATGACAAGGTTTATAGGTACACCGCCGGCAGCGTTGGCGTTGCGCTTACCAACTTCAGCGCGTCAGGCTCTACCAACACCCGCTATGTGTACTGGAACTCGGATGTTGATTCAGCCAATACGGCTCCGTCCTCGCAGGAGGTAACGAAAGGCGCATGGCATCGCGTTCTCATGGCGATCAACCTCGATGCGCGGACGTGGGGATTCACGATGTACGAGATGGGCAACCATCCTGCGTTCGATGCGGCAACGCCCACGACGCCCGTCCATTCCGAAAGCAACCTTCCCTTCGCGGACAGTACCGTCACGTCCGTATCCTCCATCTGTCTCAATGGTTATGGTGTCGCATGGGGGTCTAATTCATATTCGAATGCAGGTGGTGATCCGAGACGCTGCTCTACGAGAACTTCTTCTCAACGCGCACGATCTATTCTCAAGACAGGTACGTCACGCGGATTGCCGGTACCCTGCGTAAGGATCCCGAAGGGCAGGACGGCTGGACTCACCTCGCCACCAGCACGACGTCCGCCTTCGTCACGGACAACACGAATCCGTCGCTGGTGTTCGATCGCGCGGCCAACGGCACATCCAGCGATTTTGCCGTGCACGATCTCGGACAGACGCTTCGTGGTGGCCTGGTGACGGCGCAGGCGGACATCCGTCCGTCGAGAGGGTGGATGCAGGGGTCTGCGTCGGGTGCGGTGTATGTGCGTCTTGGCGGCGACGCGCACCTTATGGGAAACATCAACAATACCGATGCGAACTACCTTTATAACATCGCTTGCGGCTTCGGCTTCAAGAGTGTTGGCAACGGTGCATCGGGCAACCTGTACACCAACTCCACGATATTCGCGTATCGTGGCGACTGCGCGGGCGGTGGCGAAATGGAGGCGGATGCATCCGGCTACGCCGTCGATTCGTCTCACTGGTATCGTTTTGTCGCCAGGGTAGAGATGAAGCAGAATCGGTACGACCTCGCCGTGTACGACATGGGCGCGACACAACCGACGCTTGCGACGGCGACGCCGGTCGAGCCTGTCGCGACGTTCACGGCATTGCCGTTCCGCCGGACGGCTCGCGATCTGGGCGGCATTTCGTGCATTTCCATCTCTACCTGCAACAATCCAAACAGCGCATACGACGACACGCTTTCTGCGCGAGTCGATAACCTCCGTGTAGAGCACGAGAAGTTTGGCACAATGATATTCATCAGGTAGCGCGACCGATCTTCAAAGGTTCTGCGCTTCTCGCGGAGACAAAAAGGAAAATCGGATGAATAAGGTGACCATGGCGATTCCGGGAATGTTTGCGGCTTGCGGACTTTATGCGTCTTCAGTTGACGTGGAATTCCTCAAGGATCTGATAAGGATTCCGTCTGTGTCTGCGGATGTGGCGGAAGTCAACAAGGCGGCTGATTTCACCAAGCGCTATGCGGAATCAAAAGGCCTTTTCTGCACGATCGAGACGAATGATGTCGGGCGCAGCATGGTTTGGGTGGCGAATGTCAAGGGAAAGCGTCCGGACGTACTGCTCTCTGCGCATCTGGACGTTGTGAAGGCGCAGTTGCCCGACATGTTCACCCCGAGGGAGGCTGACGGACGGCTCTATGGGCGCGGCGCGGGCGACTGCAAGGAGCACGTTGCTCTTTCACTGCATCTCATGGAACGTCTTGCCGGACGCGTTTCCGTCGGCGCGATATTTGGAACGGACGAGGAGATGGGCGGATCGACCACGGCTGAGATGATGAAGCGCGGCTACGGCGCGGAAAAGCTGGTGATCGTCCTTGACTCCGAGCAATTCGTGATAACAACGGTGCAGAAGGGGCTTGCCCGCTATGTCATGGAGGCGAGCGCGCCGCCGGTTCATGCTGGGCTTGCGAAGGGTGCGTCGCCAAATGCCGTGCGCGACCTCCTGCGCAACTATGAAAAGGTTGAGGCGGAGATTCCGAACTTTGAAGACGGTTCATGGCGTGACATGATGACGCTGGAGCGCGTTTCGGGCGACCGGAACCGTGCCGAGATCGAAATCTGCGTCCGCTGGGTGCGGCATGGCGGCTTTGAACGAATCGAGGAGCTGCTTCGCAAGACATTCGGGAGCGAACCGCGCTGCCTCAGGAGAGGCGAGGCCGTGCTGCTTGACGAGACGCAGCCATACCTTGTCGAATTCCGTGAGCGTATGCGGCGCAAGTGGCCTGAACGGAATGTGGATTTCTTCCATCTCAACAGTTCGACTGATGCGCGGCATCTCCAGTGGCTCGGCAAGCCGATGCTGATTCTCGGCGCAGATGCTCGTGGGGCGCACAGGCCGGACGAACATGTGGAGCTCCGGAGCCTTGACGAGTATGCCGATCTGATAGGCAGTTATTTAATCGACAAGTTCAGCTGCGCTGCTGTTCCAGAAAATGTGCCGGAGCTGCTCACGGCGTTCAATGGGGAGAAGATCGCCACCCGCGAACAGTGGGAGGCCGTTCGTGCACCTGAGCTTCTTGAAGAGTTCACGCGTGAAGAATACGGACGGCGTCCCGTGGAGCGTCCGGAGTCGCTGGCCTTCACGGCAGTCGAGCCGGACGAGGTAGTGATGGACGGCAAGGCTCTGCGCAAGCGCATCCGCGTTGAATACGCCGGCCCGTACGGCAAGGGTTCGTTTGCATTCACGGCCTTCATTCCGCGCCAGTCGGCGCCGGCTCCTGCATTCCTGCTCATCTGCAACCGCGACCCGAACGAGAAGCTCGACCCGGAGCGAATGCTCAAGCCCGGATTCTGGCCGGCTGAGGAGATTGTGGAGCGCGGTTATGCGACCATCGCGTTCTGGAGTGGCGACATATCGCCAGACAGACAGCATGGCCGGACGCTTGGTGTGTTTGCCGTGTTCGATGATGTCGAAAACCAATACCGCGCAAAAGACGGCTGGGGTATGCTCTCCGCTTGGGCGTGGGGCGCAAGCCGCGTGATGGACTGGATCGAGACGGAACCTCTTCTTGACGCGAGGCACGTCGCCGTGGTCGGACACTCGCGGGGCGGCAAGACCGCACTCGTTGCGGGCGTGTACGACAAGCGTTTCGCAATGGCCTGCTCCAACGATTCGGGCTGCTCTGGCGCGAAACTCAACCATATCGACCTGCCGGAGTCCGAGCAGCTCGCCCACATCGTGCGCACGTTCCAGTTCTGGTTCTGCCTCAACTACACGCTGCACGTGAACGCCGAAAGGGATTGGCGCGTAGATCAGCACGAGTTCATCGCGCTGATGGCGCCGCGCCTTGTCTGCATCGCCTCCGCGTCGGAGGATGCCTGGGCGGGACCAGTGGGTGAATGGTGGGCGGCCAAGCTAGCCTCCCCGGCCTGGGAGCTGTACGGCAAGAACGGTCTCGTCGCAGACGGCTTTCCGCCGCCCGAGACGCCGCAGCAGGAAGGCTGCATATCCTACCATCTGCGCACCGGTAAGCACGGCCTCACGCCGTACGACTGGAAATGCTACATGGATTTCGCCGACCGCCATGGTTGGCGAGCGGAAAGAAAGAAATAAGACATGGTAGCGCGACCTTGAATCTTTTGACGTGGTTGAGGAATACGGAGTTTGCGCGTGGTATTTTTTTTGCGCAATTGTCCCCGTGCGGCATGCGATTTTGTGATATAATACTCATTGATATGTGGCAAAATCTACATTCCAAATAGGATAAGACATGAAAAAGATACAAACCTTCTGCGCACTTGTGGCGCTTGTGGCGGCGACGATGGCTGGCGCGGCGACGATTGAGTACAGACCTGCATCATCAGCGCCTCACTATTGGGATGCGGCTGCACAATGGTACGTTAATAGTGCTTCAGCCAACAGGTTGCCGACGAAGGATGACGACACATGGGCGTCGTATGCGGGATTGAGAACAAACCCCCTTATCATCAGGACAGGCACGGATGCTGAAACAAAGAAGTTCTACCTTTCGAATAATTCAGGGAGTTCTCCAAGCATGGTTCCTCTGTTGGTGACAATTGATGGAGGTTCGCTGACCACTTATGATACAGCAATGCTTGGTCAAAGAAGCCCAGCAATTCTTACGATTCAAAACGGAGGTGCGTTTACGGGGAAATCAAACGTCTATATTGGCTATGATCCAATAGACACGCCCAAAATCGCCTCGTTCCCCGCAAAGGTAATTGTCGCCGACACGGATTCGAGTTTTTCCGTTGACAATACATCATTATTCATGGGCAACCAGAAAGGCGGGCTGGCCTTGCTGGAAAACCATGGTTCGGTGAATTCTTCAGGTAATGTCTATCTTGGATACTATACGCCAGGACGGTCGTCAGGGGATATCGTGTCGGTCATCGACAACTATGGCACATTGACCCAGAGTACATCCTACAGCTATTTTATCGGTGGAACGAGCGGACAGACGGGCATCATCACCAATCATGTGGGAGCGAGTATCAACAATGCAAGTTGTTTCTGCGTTGGTGCTGCGTCTAATTCTGTTGGTCGGCTCGTGAATAACGGCACAATCTCCGTCAATCGCTTTTGCGTTGGCGGTGTGGAGAAGAACGCCTTGGCCTATGCGCACAACACAGACCCCAACGCGATCGCGGATGGCTACGTCGAAAATTCTGGAGCGATTAACGCCGATGGATACATTCGCATTGGTTTTCAGTCGAACTGCGTAGGCAGGGTCGAGAACACTGGCAGCATAACAGGACATACGGAATTCATCATCGGCTACTATCCGAATTCAAGAGGCTGTTTCCGTCATTCAGCTGGCACGCTCACATTTGACAATGCCAATGACACTTCAACAAGAAGCGTGATGGTGGGATATCAGGGTCATGGTTATCTCGAACTTGCCGGTAACACCGAAACCGTATGGGACAAGACGGCTCTGCATATCGCAAGCATGGCCAACAATAGCGCGGGCTGGCATTCGAGCGGCGAGCTCGTCATGACCAATTCCGCTTCGCTGTCCCGTGGTGGCAAAAGCGTTCAGGCGGCCGTAAACCAATATACCACTGCGCGGATTGCTCTCTACGACGAGGCTTCCCTTGTCGATGTTGACACGCTTCGACTCGGCAACGTCAAGACCGACAACTTGTTCGAAGTGTACGACAACGCAGTCGTCTCCATCACCAATCTGCTTGTGCTGAATGTCGGCAACACGTCAGACAATGTGGAGGGCACGACGACAATGAAGCTTTCCGGTAATGCAAGGGTCAGCGGCTTCAGCAACGCCTACATCGGTTCCAATACCTACAACAGCGCGGTTCTGGAGATTGCCGACAACGCCTTTTTCGGACTTCGTGACAATGCCATGAACACGGATTCCAGCATCTATGAGGAAAATATCAAAGTCGCTTTCGGTTCCAGCCGGAAGGGTGACGCCGTGATTCGTTTGCGTGGCGGCACGATCGGACTTGGCAATCGCGGTGGCCTTTACCTTGGCGATGTCACAAACGACCGTACGCCAGGCTGCCCCGCCAGACTTGTCGGGTATGGCAATGTAACCAACCAAGCTGAGTCCGGAACACTTTGGAGCCGAATCCATCTCCGTTCTGGTTCGGTTACCGCAGATGGCGAGGGCGAAGAGCGGGACCTCGACCTTCAGACGTTCGCACGAATTTCGGGAAGCCTCAATGGCGAGTCAAGCGACGGGCGTGAATATCTCAACAGTTCGGGGACGAATGGTTGGTATGCAATCAACAAAGGGCGTCTTCTCTATCCGGCCCGCGATAGCGGTTCAGATAATATCAGGCCTCGGTTTGTCGGCGATTATCAAAGGCTTGAATCAAATGTGCTCCCGCGATACGTCAACTCGATGCGCGTCATCGCCAAGAATGCAAATGATGAAGAACTATCGCCTTCTTCTTCGCGTCGTATTGTTGCGGAGCTATACGCCCCCGACCGCACCGACATTCCTGCAGGACTGGTCGAAGACGGTGCGCAAAGCCGCAGACTCGGTGTTTGGCGTGCCGCCATTACGGGGAATAACTATAGGAACATGAGCTCGTCTGGCAGGCGCTCGTTCACTACTGCTACGACGACAATCCGCTACGACCAGTGGAGGCTTGGCGAACTCAAGGATGAGCAGGGGAACTATCCTAGCGGGCTTGAAGTGCGCCTTTATCAGTATGATGCTTCCAGTGGCAAGTGGGAACGTCTTGCCCGTCAGTCCATTGAAGATGTGGAGACGGAAAAGAACTATCTCATCAGCGGCGATCTCAAGCAGGCATCGGGAGTGTACAATCTCGGATGGTTCGCGGTCGTCGCCAAGTGCAAGAAGATCGGGACGGAACTGATAATCAGATAAGCTGTATGAAACGGTTCTTTTTGGTTCCGTTTGCGGCTGCGGTGGCGTTAGCGGCGCAGCCTGCATGCTTGGCTAGCGCACCTTGCCAGGGCGAGGTCGCCTACATGTCGATCGTGCGCGACCATAACGGACGCATAACGGAGAAGTCCGTCGGTTCCTTGGAACCGAGAGTGGAAAACCCTGCGTTCAGGATTGCGGCGGTCGGTTGCCTCTTCGCCCAGCTGCAGGAGGAGGGCGTTCTCGATCCGAATGCGCGAGTGGCTGACTATTTGCCCGGGTTTAAGACGCTGACTCTTAGGGAGGCGATGGTCAATTCAGCCGGGCCTCGGTTCGTGAGTGAAATCGTCGAGCCGTGCATCGAGAAGATCGTTGGCAAGAAGGTCGATGACCTGCTCGCAGAGCGGTTCTGGAAGCCGCTTGGGATTTCGGCTCGCGGGGACGCTCGCCCTCCCGATTACCAATTCCCAACTTTCCGCGATGTGTATGTGTTCTTTAGGATGTTGGCGGATAACGGTGTGGCGGAGGACGGGACGCAGGTGATGTCTCGCAATGCGGTGAAGCTGCTCCGGCGCGGACAGGCCCCGACGACGGTGAACCGCTTTCTGAGCTACGGCACAAGGCCGCGCGGGAACGGGCGTTTCATCGGGCTTGATTCGACGCCTGAATTCGACGCGGTGGCGAATCCCGATACGGGTGAATGCGCGGTTTGGTATTGCGGCTCGCGAGGACTGCCAACTACGGCTCGCGGGGACGCTCGCCCTCCCAACTGCCAACTGCCAACTAAAGAGCAGATTTGGAAGGAATCGCGTCCGCTTCGTGCCGGCGTGTTCGTCGGCGTGGGGTCGATGGGGCTTTCTTCCACAGAGCTGATCCGCTATGTCGCGCGTTCTCCGGAACTTGACATTTCGTTTGTCGACGGCGAGGACATGCGCAATGGTGCGCTCGACAGCCTCGACCTTCTCGTGATGCCTGGCGGGATGTCGGGCACCATCGTCGGTGACATGGGGCCGAAAGGCGTTGAGAACTTCAAGGAGTTCGTGCGTAACGGCGGCAGCTACGTCGGCATGTGCGCGGGGAACGTGATTCTGCTTGAGGACGAGTACCGCGTTGCCTACGGGTTCGGGATGGTGCCGTATTCGCGCTACGGGTCGGCAGGGGACGCGATGACCTCGATGACGCTCACCGACGAGGGCGCAATGGCGCTTGGGATGGAGAAGGGCACGTTCGACGTGTGGTACAGCGGCGGACCCATAATGTTCCGCCGCCATGATGAAGTGCCAGACGCGAAGATAGAGACGTGGGGCATTTACGCAAGCAACATCACCAACGAGGGCTGGGGTGCGCACATGGTCGGCAACGTCGCCTGCATTGGCGGCATATACGGCAAGGGGCGTATCGCGGCGACAGCGTGCCATCCAGAGTTCCGCCACAGCGCCGATCCGCTCGCGAAGGGGCTCTTCCGCTATGCGACGGGACGCGAGATCACCTTCCCCGAGCCGAAGGTCAACCCTGGCGCGAAAAAAGTCTACTACTATTCCTGGCCTGTTGCTGGGAAGGAGTGCGCCCGGCTTCTCACTGAGATCGACGCCGACCCCGACATCGACGTCAAGACCGACGAGCGCGACGAGATGTGCGGTGGCGCATTGGATGCGTTCGACGCGCTCATAATCCCCGACGGCGCGGACTGGTCGCTTTCGCTTGACATGTTCCCGCCGGAAGTAGACGCCGCGATTGCCGCGTACGCCGCGAAAGGTGGCAAGGTGTATTCATGGGGCACGAGCGCGCGGCTCCATCTGCCTAAGGGCGGAATCGCCTGCCGCAGCGCGTACGATGTCTATGCACGGCTAAAAAAGGATTAGCATGTTTGCGGCGATATTACTGGCGGTTGCCAAGGTGGCGGTGTATGCCGGCAGCGGAGCAGGCGGCAGCGGTGTCGTGGAGTGTCTGCGTCTTGTGAATGAATCGCCCGAGCTGGAGCTTCATCTCGTCGACGCAAAGGGTGTGCAGTCCGGTGCGCTGGACGGCATGGACATGCTTCTGATGCCCGGCGGAAGCAGCGACCGCGAATACAAGGCGCTTGGCTCCAACGGCGTGGCGAGGCTGGATGCGTTTCTGCGCAACGGCGGCGGATACCTTGGCATCTGCGCCGGATGCGCCGTGGTCATGGACGAAAAGTCGCGCGCACGAATGATCCCCTGGAAGTGGAGCGGTTCGGTACCGAGCACGATCTTTCCGACGATCCAGATCAACGAAAAAGGGTCGGCCGCGCTTGGCGTAAAGGAGGGCCCCATATGCGTACGCTACCACGGTGGTCCCTTCATATGGCCAAGCACGAATGTGTTTGATGGCGTGAATACGGAGCAGTGGGCCACGTTCGACGCTGAGGGTTCGATGAATGGCCGGCACAAGGTGAAGATGTACGGTGCTGCGGCCATCGTGGGCGGCACCTATGGCAAGGGCAGGATCATTGCATGCACTGTGCATCCCGAATACAATAACGACACGCTTTTCATCATGAAGGGCGCGTTCAAGTATCTGACCGGTCAGGATGTAACCTTCCCGGTGCGCACCCGCACGCCGCGCGCGCTTGCCGTCGGGCTTATAACGTCTGACGTTTCAGGAGTTGATGTGGCCGAGACCATTTTGGCCCTTTCCTCGGAGAAGGGGGTGGATCTGGTGCCAATCGGCACCGATGCAGTCAACATGCGAGCTCTGGATCATATTGACGTGCTCGTTCTAGTGAACGACCGCATTGCAAAGAAAAGTTCCTCGGTTGATCGGATACGCGAGTTTGCGTCGCGGGGCGGGAAGGTGGTTGGCTTTGGCAGCGGCGTCAAGGCGCTGCCGACTGGTGGCGTCGCATGCCGCGACGGCAAGGAAGCCGTCGCCATTGTAAAGGGAATGGTTAAATAGAAAAAGGAGTAGAAAACATGTTAACGGCTATGCTGCTGGCGGCGATGATGACGCCGTTTGGAGAGAAGGTGACGGCGGACAATGCATGGCGCGAATATCCGCGTCCGCAGATGGTGCGCGATAACTGGCAGTGCCTGAACGGCGCTTGGAACTGGCAGGTGACCAAGGTCGCTGATGCGGCGGCCATGCCGGAGAAGTGGCAGGAGAAGAAGATGCTCGTTCCGTTCGCCATCGAATCGCCGCTTTCCGGAATCGGGCGGCTGATGGAGGACGACGAGTACCTGTGGTACCGCAGGACCTTCACGGCGGCGAAGCGCTCCGGAGAGCGCGTGTTGCTTCACCTGGACGCTGTCGACTTCCGTGCGCAGGTGTTTGTGGGGCATCATGAGGTCGATGTGCCGCACGAAAGTGCCAACGTGCCGATCACGGCCGACATAACCGACTTGGTGAAAGACGGCGAGAACGAGCTGACCGTTTGCGTGTGGGATCCTACGGAGTTCGGCGCGTACGGATCGACGGGCAAGCAGATTCACAAGCCGCAGAGCTGCTTCTACACGCGCTCTTCCGGCATCGTCGGCTCGGTCTGGACTGAGAATGTGCCCGAGACGTACATCCGCTCCTACAAGGTGATGCCGGACATCGACGCCGGCACTGTTCGGTTCGAATTCGACATCGCGGGCTCGCGTGCGGAAGAGGTCGAGGTCGCCGTGGAAGGCTGCGAGCCGTCGAAAGGCATGGACGCGATTACCGTGAAGATGCCGGCAGGTTTCCGCTTGTGGAGCCCTGAAACGCCGAATCTATACAACTTCACCGTCAAGTGCGGCAAGGATTCGGTAAAAGGCTACTTCGGAATGCGGAAGTTCGAGAAGCGCAAGGACGCGAAGGGCGTGCTGCGGTTCTTCCTCAACAACAAGCCGTACTACATCCTCGGAACGCTCGATCAGGGCTGGTGGCCGGACGGGCTTCTCACTCCGCCGTCCGAAGAGGCGATGGAGTTCGACATAAGAACGCTGAAGGAGTATGGGTTCAACTCGATGCGCAAGCACATCAAGGTGGAACCGCTGCGCTACTACTACCTTTGCGACAAGATAGGCCTGCTGCTTCTGCAGGACATGCCGTGCGACTTCCCCGAGTGCCGTCACGACATGCCCGGCGGGAAGGGCACCGACACCGTTCGCTACGGCTTCTACCGTCGCGACTGGAAGCGCGTGATGGATCATCTCATGAATGTCGTCTCAATCGGCGTGTGGATCCCCTACAACGAGGCGTGGGGGCAGCCGCGCGAGTTCCTGACCCACTCAACGCTCGACTGGACGAAGCGTTACGATCCGACGAGGCTCGTGAACGGGCCTTCTGGGTGGAACGACTACGAGGGCGGCAACTATGTCTACGAGGCGAGCATCGGGCATTGGCGCGGCAAGAAGAAGCCGTCCGCCCACAAGCCGGTCGGAGAGTGCGAGGCGGCGGACTTCGTCGACTACCACCACTATCCCGAGCCGGTGATGCCGCCTGTAAACGACCGCCGCATATCGTTCCTCGGCGAGTTCGGCGGAATAGCCTTGAAAGTCAAGGGACACATCTGGGACATAAACGACGATAACTATGGCTACGTCGAGGACAGCGACGCGAAGGCGTTGGAGCGCCGCTACCTCGACTACATGAGCAAGGTCGAGGAGTTCGCGGCGGCTGGCATGGGAGGCTCGGTCTACACTCAGACGACCGACGTGGAACGCGAAGTCAATGGCCTGATCACCTATGACCGTAGGGTGCTAAAGTTCAACAAGGAGGTTCTTAAGGCGGCGCACGGTAAGATTATCGAGGCTGCGGTTGGAGCAAAGCCCGTGGCAGAGGAGCCTAAGGCTGGCTCACCCGACGATGACGTGAAGGACCTTTCCGAGTTGCTGTCAATTCCAAGCGTGTCTACGGACGTGCGCGAGTGCGACCGTGCCATTGAGTGGATGAAATCCTATCTCGAATCCAGAGGCGTCTGGTGCAAGACGGTGGTTGCGTCGGATGTCGACGGGCGCAAGGTCCTGTATGCGGCGACGCTTCCGGAACTGAAGAACCCTGACTTCGCGCTGGTCACCCACCTGGATGTTGTGGCATCGTCGTCGCCTGAGATGTTCAAGCCGAGACTGGAGGGGAACCGGCTTTATGCCCGTGGCGCCTGCGACACCAAGGCGAACGCGTTCTGCGGCGCCAAGGCGCTTGTCGCGCTGAACGGCAGGGCGTCTGTTGGTTGCATCTTCGCATCCAACGAGGAGATAGGCGGCTCGACCACGAAGTCCGTGCTCGACCAGGGCTATGGCTACCCGAAGAGGGCGATCGTCGTACTGGACGCGGGGTCGAAGAAGGACAATATACAGTATTCCTGCATGGGCTGTTCGTACTACAAGGTCACGGCGTACGGAAAAGCCGGCCATGCATCGCTTCCCGAAAAGTGCGAGAACCCCATATACGCCATTGCGGAGGCGGCGATCAAGCTGCGCGACAACTATCCGAAGCGCGAGCCCGGGGAGCGGAAGAACTGCGCGGCGGTCACGATCATCGGCGGCGGCGAGGCCCAGAACCGCATTCCCGGCGAGGCTTCGATGACCGTAAACGTGCGCTTCACAGAAGATGGCGGACTCGACAAGGAGCGTGCGCTCATCGAGAAGATCACCGGACTCAAGACGGAGCTCATACGCGGAACGCCTGCGGCGTGCGGCGACCCCGAGTCGCCGGTATTCCTGCGCATCTGCTCGATAGCGAAGAAATTCTACCCCGACCGCTCGTGTGCGCCGGAAAACGGACGCGGCGCCAACGACATGCGCTGGTTCAGCGGATTCAAGGGAGCGATCGCCAGCCTTGCCATGAACCTCGACGGAGGACATTCTGACAACGAGTGGTGCGATGTCTCGGACCTCGGCAATTTCACCGACATGCTCGTGGAGATGTGCAGGTGAGGGTAAGGAAATGCACGGAAACAACTGGATTAGGGGTAAAATAAAATGAACATTGCAACGAGTGCGCTTTTCGCTGCGCAGGTGCTTTTCCCGGCGGCGGAGACGAAGCCAGAGGGCTATGACGGAGCCCAGGTTCGCATCGAAGGCGGCGCGGCGGTGGTGGACGTTGCGCCGCGGCACAGGTTCAGCGGCGTGAATTTCGTGTTTCCTGAGCCGTTCGCGCTGAACCGCTACGACGTCTGGTGCGCGGAGGTGTCCAACCGCACCGACAGGACGTTGGAATTCATCGCGCATGGCATAGCCAAGGGCACGCCCAAGCGGTTTGCGAACATGCGGTTCAGCCTCGGGCCGGGCGAAGGCAAGGTCGTCAAGGCGCACTGCAACCGTAAGTGCTATACGGTGACGCCTGGAAGCAAGGGTCTTCCAGGCATGATGGGTTATGACCTTGAATTCCGTCCCGACCACCTTGACAAAACCGGCAGCATCAGTTCCGTCATCGTCTTCAGCATGCCCCAGGAGTCGCCTGCGCAGTTCGACGTCAAGCGGGTATGGGTGGAAGGCGAACAGCCGGACATGACGATTAAAATCGACGACGACTTCTTCCCGTTCGTGGATGCGTTCGGTCAGTTCGCTCACGCAGAATGGCCGGGGAAGGTGCATTCGGTCAAGGAGCTGAGAGCCGCTGCGGCAGCAGAGGATGCGGAGCTTGCCGCCCATCCCGAGTCGCCGATTCCTGGCGCGGACCGTTTCGGCGGCTGGGGCGCGGGCCCGCAGCTGAAGGCGACGGGTATGTTCCGCACCGAGAAATGGAACGGGCGCTGGTGGCTCGTCGATCCCGACGGACACATCTTCTTTTCGCTTGGCTGCTGCTACGTGCGCCTTCAGGGCAAGACGGCCGTGACGGACCGTGAGAAGTTCTTCTCTTGGCTGCCGGTGAAGAATGATTCGTTTTTCGGTGACTGCTGGTACAAGGGCAAACACCAGTGGCTGAACAAGTGCTTCTATCGGGGCAAGGGCGTGGTGTCGCTGTTCGACTTCGCGCAAGCGAACCAGAAACGCATCTATGGCGAGGACTGGAAGTCGATCTTCAACGAACGCCAGCACCGCCGCATGCGTTCCTGGGGATTCACGTCCATGGGCAACTGGTCCGATCCGGAGGTCATGTCGTTGAGCCGCACGCCGTACGTTGACAACTTCAACCTCGACTGCGTGCGCAAGATTGCGGGCGACAAGAAGGGCGTCTGGCGCAAGTTCCCGGACGTCTACGCACCCGATTTTGCGGAGAACGTTCTCAAGAGCGCCTACAAGACGCGCATCGAGAAGTCCCGTACCGATCCCTGGTGCATCGGCTGGTTCGTTGAGAACGAACTGCATTGGGGCGCCGGCTGGAACGGCAACGGCGAGGACTTGGCCAGTGCGGCGGTCGATTCCCCGGAAGACCAACCTGCGAGGATGGAATACCTCCGCCGCATCCGAGCAGCGCACGGGCCTGATGCCACGTTCAAGGATGCGACGCATGAAGACGTCAAGGCTTTCGCTGCCGATATCGCCGAACGGTATTTCAGCACCGTCAAGAAGGCCGTCGAAACCGTCGCGCCCGGACGCCTGTATTTGGGTTGCCGTTTCTGCAAGGGGTATCCTGACGCCGTGCGTGCCGCGACCCGCCATTGCGACGTGGTGAGCTACAACAGCTATAGCGAACTCCCTTACACGCCGAGGCCGGATGACGGTGTAATTGACAAGCCGACGATCATCGGTGAGTTTCACTTCGGTTCGCTCGACCGCGGCACCATGAATGCGGGGCTCGTGCCCTGTCGGGATATGAAGGAGCGCGTCGAGAAGTACAAGGCGTACGTGCGCTATGCCATAAAGGACGAGCATCTCGTCGGCGTGCACTGGTTCTTCTGGCATGACATGCCGCTTACCGGCTGGATGGACGGCGAGGACTTCGGCAACGGCGTGATGGACGTCACCGACAATCCGCATCCCGAGATGGTCGAGGCCACGCGAGAGCTGGCATGTGAGCTGTACAGGCAGTGAAGCGGCTGACGGGGGAAACGCCATGAAGCTTGCCGTAGCCACGATGCTCATGCTGTTCACGATGATTCAGTTCATCGTGAACTTTGCGGGCTCCATGGGGGTGGTCGTAAAGAACCAGTTCGGCGCTTCCGTGACCGCCTCTCAGTTCGGCGCGGCGGCGATGTTCCTGGGGTTCCTGTTCTTCGGCATTCCCGGGGGGCTGATCTTGAAGCGGCGTGGCTACAGGTTCACCGCGCTTTTCGCCACCGGGGTGGCGTTCGCTGGCATGGGCGTGCAGCTTGTGTCTGGGATGGTTGCTTCGTTTCCCGTATATGTCTTCGGGGCGTTCGTGTCGGGGGTCTCCGCGTGTCTCCTCAATCTGGTCGTGAACCCTATGCTGAACGTGTTGGGCGGCGGCGGCAAGAAGGGGAACCAGCTGATCCTCATCGGCTGCACGCTGAACATCATCGGCGGAATGCTGGCACCGCTCCTTACGGGACTCCTTGTCGGTGGTGACATCGAGACGGCCAAGGTCATGGACGTTGCACCGATGCTGGTGACGGCCATGGTCATATACCTTACGGCCTTCGCAGTCGTCTGGTTTGTAAAGATTCCAGAGCCGGGGCTGGAAGCTGCGGGTGCGTCGACCGAAAGCGTGTTCGCGGCGGTGAAGGACGCGATGCGGTACCGCAACCTGGCGTTCGGAGTGCTGGCGATCTTCCTTTATGAGGTCATAGAGTCCGGAATCCCCAACATGGCGAACCTGTACATGAGCCCGATAAGGGAGGTCGGTCCTGCGGTAGCGGGGACTGTTGTTTCGGGCTACTGGCTGGCGATGGCGATCGGGTGCGGGATTGGAGGGGTCTTTGGCACGAAGGTCCCTGCCCGGACGATGATGATCTGCTGCTCGTTGCTCGGGGTAACGTTGCTGGCGCTGGCGATAAACGTTCCTTATGAGCTTGTAAAAGTGTTCTCGATGACCGTTCCGAAGTCGATGATCTTCGCGGCGCTTTGCGGATTTGCGACTTCGATCATGTGGTCTAGCATCTTCAACCTAGCGGTCGAGGGGCTCGGCAGCAGGGTTGAGATCGCTTCCGGCATATTCATGACGATGGTCTGCGGAGGCATGCTTCTGCCGTTGCAGGGCCTTTTGGCAGACAAGGTCGGCATCCTCAACAGCTATTATCTCACCATCGCGCTCTTCCTGTACCTCTTCCTTTATGCGACGGTGCTTTCGCGTCCACGTCGCGTCGGCTGAGTGATGCGGGCGGATGTACATTCTTTGAATGCATTTATGTTGTTTGGGAACAAGAAGTTTAGTTCTTAAGGTGGTTGTCCGGCGGAAGGAATTAGTCTATAATATGCGCAAACAGGCAAGGAGGTTCGAATGGCAAGCGAAATGTACGACAGACTGATGGCGGACATGAAGTCGGCGATGAAGGCCCATGACATGAAGGCGGTCAACGCGATACGCGGAGTCATCGCCAGGGCTAAGGACCTGACGGTGAACGCCGGCAAGGAGATGACGGACGAAGCGGTCGTTTCCGTCGTCGCGAAGGGCGTCAAGCAGAGAGAGGAGTCCATCGCTCAGTTCATGGCCGCCGGCCGCGCTGAGCTCGCCGAAGGCGAGAAATCAGAGATGGAGTTCCTGCGCCGCTATCTGCCCACGCAACTTTCGGAAGACGAGGTTTCAGCCGTGGTCAAGGCCGTGGTCGCCGAGCTCGGCGCGACGTCAAAGAAAGACATGGGGCGCGTGATGAAGGAGGTTATGACCCGTGTCAAGGGGCAGGCCGACGGCAAGCTTGTCTCCAAGCTTGTCGGCGCGGCGCTTCCATGACCTGCGCGATGGCTGGGTTTCCGTCGTTCCGCTTCGACAGGCGGTTGCGAGGTGTCGTGTCAGAAATTGGCGGTCGCATGGCCTAACCTAGTGTCAAGGATGACGGAAAGGACGGGCAACATGAACAATAACAACGCTGTCTACATCGCAAGTGCGGCAATGATCGCAATCTTTGCGACAGGTTGTACGACTGCGGACGACATCTCCGAGGCACTTGTGCGAACTTGGGGCTGATTTGCGTACTTGGATTTTCATGAAGAGCGCTCATAAGCCAGCGAAACCGAAGTCAAAATCCAAAAAGGCGAAGAGATAGAAAAACGCAAATCCAATTCCCCATCCAATTCCCCATCCGACTCCCCATTTTGGGGAATTGGATTTGCCGCAGCTGGCTTGAGAGTCGTCGCATACCCCTCGGTCTAAGGGCGTTGTACCCCCCAGTCTAAGAGTCCCGTACCCGTAGGACTAAGAGCCTCGTACCCGTAGGTCTGACAAGCCCTTATCCCCCGGGGCAAGGGCGTTGCATACCCCGGGGTTTGAGTTCTCCTGTGCGGAGGTCAGACCCCGGTGGCTTCTACGTCAGACCCCGGCGGCTTCTACGTCGGACCTGAGAAAAATGGTGGTTCTTTCGGGCGTTGCCGTTTGCAATCGGCTGTGTGATTATGGCATTATACAGCCACTAAGAGGGCAAATAGATGATTGACACCGAAACGGGAATCGGGCGCAAGGGTTTTATTGGCGCAGGAGCGGCGAGATTTCGGCAATGGTTGCAAAACCATTGAACCTTTTCACGTCAATTCGTTATTATCTCATGGAGACACCTCTGTGAATGACCGATGACGGTTGTAGACGAAATCAGGAAAGATCGCGAAAGCGGGGCGAAAAGGCTTGAAAGCGAGTACAAAGCGGGGCTTATGGCCTTCGCTCGGCGTTTCTGTGCAAATGATTTAGATGCCGAGGCGCTCGTATACCGCACGTTTTCCGAAGTAATCGAAAGGATAGACGGCTATACCGAGCAGTCGGCCTTCTTCGGTTGGATGTGCAAGATTCTCGTCAACTGTCATGCCAACGACATCCGTCGCCGGTCGAACCAGACAGTCGTGAACATGGGGACGCTTCCCGAAGTCGAGGATGACGGGGCGACTCGCGTTGTCGAGGCGATTGACGCGAAACTGCTGCGCGAAGCGGTCGAGAATCTGCCGCCGGAGATGAAGGAGGCTGTGCTTCTTCGCTATTTCATGGATCTGCCGCTCAGGAAGATTTCGCAGATTCTCGCCCAGCCTATTGGCACTGTGAAATCGCGGCTCTACTATGCTCGCGTCATGCTTGCGCAGCGCCTTGGCGCGAACCTGAAGAAGCCGGCGGTGGCGCTGATAGCCGGGGCGCTGCTTCTGCTTGGCGTGACAGCGGCGGTCGTGGGCGCGGTGGTGGCAACGAACCGAGATGCTACGGCGATTGAAGGGGCAAAGACGGCAGACGGGGCGCAGGAGACTGAAACGACGGGTGAAGAACGGCTTGTCGATGGCGCGTATATCCCGTCCGTCCCATACGTCGCTTCCGATCCTTCTATTTCTTCAAATAACAAACAGGGAACACAAAACATGAACATCAAGACAACTGCCGCCGCGCTCATGACGGCGGCTACAGCCCTTGGCGCGGCACCTGTGGATGCTGAACCGATAGGAAGCGGTCTTGCCGCATATCTTACGTTCGATGATGCGGTGCTGTCGAATCGCGTCCCGAACGCCACGATCACCGGCGTGACGCTCAGCGACAGCGGCATCGCGTCCGGCGTGAAGAGCGGCGAGTTCGGGCATTCCGGATTCGGCGGCTATCTCGACATCGACCAAGGCTGGGCGCGACTCGATGGTTCGCAGAACCTGACGTTCGAGAACGGCAACGACTTCACGATCATGGTCTGGATGCGGGCGGAAGCCAATCAGGTGAGCGATCCGCTCATCTTCGGCAACGGAAACTGGAATACGACATCGGCTCCCGGCGTTCTGCTATCGATGTCCACCATTGTCCGCTTCAACTATTCCATAAACGGCACGACCCGTCAATCGGGGAGCGTTTCCCCTGAACTTGGCAAGTGGGTGTTCTATGCGATATCGCACACGTCGGACGGCAAGTTCCGGTACTACTACAGCAGCCCGTCCGGAGTGCTGACGGTGGCCAATGAACTTGATGCGCCCAATCTAAAGTTGATATACGATGCAATTGCCGACAGAAAGCCGTTCTATCTCGGACAGGATGGAACTGGCGCATACTCGAAGAAGTTCGTTGGCAAGCTCGACGAGTTCGCGCTCTGGACGCGCGGTCTTCAGCAGTCGGACATCGAGTCGATCTACAGGAACGGGCGCAAGGGTCGGCTGCTTGACGAACTTCTGAAGCCTGCGATTGCGATGGTGGATGCGGGTTCGGGAAACATCGACATTTCCTTCGCCGGTGCGCGGAGCGGATCGTATGAGCTTTATGTAGCGTCCGGTGCCGTTGACGGTGGCGTTGACCGCTTTGCGTGGGATCACTTCGATCATGTGGCAACCATCGCGCCGACAGATTCAAGCTATACGTTTGCCCTGTCCAACGATATCAAGAACGAGGGGCGCTACTACCGCTTCTTCCTGACCAAGGACGCAAACTACCAGGAAGTTGCTTTTACGGAGAACACCAGTACGGCATTAGGCACGTCTCCATGCATTGATACGGGCTTCAAGCCAACATCCGCTACATCGGTTTCGGCGGAGATCGAGTTCAATTCCATTGAGGGATGGGAGTACATCTTCGGCAGTGAATTCACAGATGGCGGGGTTAAGTACTACTACTATCTCGGCGCAAATGCCTCCGGCGCTTACGATTGGAACACGGAGAGCAAGGGCAGTTCCACTGTGCAGTTCGGTTCGGTCTCGACGGGCGTAAGGTATGGCTTTGACTTCTGCGTGACCAACGTCTCTTGGTGGACCGTTTCGGGCGCGGAGGAGTCCGCACGGCAGAACTACAAGATAAGAAACAGTCTTGAGGAATTCCCGGACAGCTCCGTTACAATGTACGTATTCAGGGGCAATCCGCAGACGAGTTATCGTCCGCTCATAGGTAAGATGTATTCGTTTGCCGTGCGGGAGAATGGTGAGACGGTGCGCGACTATGTGCCGGCTGTGGACTCTTCAGGTGTGGCGGGGCTTTACGAAGTCCTGTCCAAGACCTTCCATCCCAGCGAGACGGCTTATCCCTTCACGGCGGGTTCTGTGGTTTCAGGCCGTCTTACCGTCCAGTCCGAGACTGCTAAGGCGATGACGGCGAGCGATCCCATAACCGCCTACTGGGTTGGCGGAGCGAGTGGGGACGTTGACGAACCCTCGAATTGGCATTGCGTGAACAGCTACGGTACAGTCATCGAGGCAGTTCCGCAGACGATTACAGACATTAACATCGCGAATGCATCTCAGATGTTCAGCGCTCCGGCCAATTCAGTGTTCGCCTGCAAGAGCATCACGGTTGGTGCGTCGGTAGCGCTGGCGAGCGACTTTGACTGGCGCGGCGTGGACATGACAAAGGTTTCCGGGACGCTTGACCTTGCCGGGCACAAGCTTTATCTGGCGGCTGCCGACAACATAGGAAACGCCGTAACCTTCACCGACCTGACAGGCGGCGGCGAACTTCATGTTGAGGTCGCTTCCGGAAAGACGGTCGTAAACACGGCAATGGCTCTCGCCGGTGCCGTCACGCTGGTCAAGGACGGCGCGGGTACGTTTATCGCCAATCGCCAGAGCCAGACCAACTCCGGCGGCGTCAGGGTAGACGGTGGCATATTGGCGACGACGGCATACATCAATACGCGAGTTCTCGGCGCAAGCGGATCGAAGGTTGTGGTTGCCTGCGGAACGCTGCGCATCGAGAATGGATATACCGGATTGGACGCCCATGACCTTGAACTTGCGGGCGGGACGCTCCACATGTACAATAGCGAAATGATCGCCGGACGTTCCGTGATCGGCAGCCTGACCCAGACGGAAGATTCGGTCTTGCGGCTTGAATCCACGCAGTCGGACGACGGCAAGTGCGACACGGAATTCGGCAACGCCGCCGTCTGGGACTTGGGAGGAAAGACGCTCACCATCCAGTTCGTTACAGCCAGCACAGACCTCATGCTGGGCAGGGACAGACAGGTAAAGCCGATCTTCAGAAATGGCACCGTTGATGCGCACAACCAGCTCGGGCATTGGCTTGACTACGGTGTTGACGCCACCAACAACGTCTGCCTTAAGTTCGGCATGAAGAGTGTGCGGCAATACGGCGATTCAAAGGTGCAGGATTACGTCAACGACATCCCGTCTGGACTTGCTGTTGGCGGTAGCTACACGATGTCTATTTATGGAACCTACACTCCGAATTCCGACATAGGCTACAATTTGCGGCTTATGAATGGCGCGACAGTCGATCTTGGCGCAAGAAACGATGCTTGGCCGATCAGTCTCGGAAATGACAGGATTATGGTGTTCGAGCCTGGCGCAACCATAAACATCGAATTGGGCGACAGGCAGCTGACGCAAGGCGATAAGATCGTCTCTTGGAGCGCGATTCCTGCTGGCGTAACGTTCGTCAATTCCTCCGTGTCGAGGAGGCTGCGCTCATGGTCTCTCGTTGCGACAAATGATGGAATCTATGTGCAAAAAGGAATGGCGATAATCATCAGGTAAGGCAAGAGATGAGACGAAGGGAGTTTTTGAAGTCGTCCGCCGCCGTCGCGGTTTGCGGCGGGCTGACGGCGATTCGCGCCGCCGGTTCCGGGGGTGGTGCTATTCACGGGCGCGTGACGGCTGACGGAAAGGGACTCGCCGGCGTCGTCGTTTCTGACGGATTGCAATGCGTTCGCACGGACGTGAACGGCGCGTTCGCATTGCCGCGCCGCGAGGGTGCGCGGTTCGTCGCGTTGTCTGCGCCGTGCGGCTACCAGATGAAGAACTGGTATCGGCGAATAGAGACTGGCGCGACTTATGACTTTGCGCTTGAACGGGCGGCGATTGGGAGCGCGAAATGTGGATGCCGGTTCGTGCATGTGGCCGATTCGGAAATCGGCGGGGACAATGCGGAGAACAGGCGGTGGATCGCCGAAACGCGCCAGATCGCCCATGCCGAGCGGTGCGCGTTCATCGTCCATACCGGCGACATCTGCTATCTGAAGGGCATGCAGGCGCACGCGCAGCTGATGAACACGGAGAATATGGGCTTGCCGGTTCTATACTGCCTCGGCAACCACGATTGCGTCGCGGGCGACTATGGCGAACAGGCGTTTGAGGAGCTTTTCGGGCCTTGTCGATATTCCTTCAACGCGGGTGGCATCCATTTCCTCGTCGTGCCGATGACGGAAGGATGGGACGTAAGGCCGAGCTACACCGAGGACGAGCTTGCGGATTGGCTTCGCGCCGACCTTGCGCTGATCGACAGGCGTCGGCCTGTCATGGTGTTCAGCCATATGATCTTCCATGCGAAGAACGAGAGCGAGGCGGGGATTGTAATCGGCAAGGAACGTCCGCTCGACCTGCGCAGCGCCTGCAACTTCAAGGGCTTCGTGTACGGACACGTCCACAACACCTACACGAGCGGCAACGGCGGTGTTACGTTCATGGCGTCGTCCAACGCCAACTTCGGAGGCATCGACCATTCGCCGGAGGTCCTGCGGGTGTTCGACGTAAAGCCGGACGGGTCTTTCGTTGCGGAGAACCACTACGGCCGCAATCCGTCGCGGACATGGCAGACTTCTCGCGCTGGCGCGGTGTGGGAGCGGAAGCTGCCCGCGCCAGTCCTCTTCTGCACGCCGGTCGTTTCCGGCGGAAGGGTGTTCGTCGGCACGACGGACGACGAGAACCGCAGCACGGGAATGGTGGTGGCGTTCGACGCGAAAAGCGGGGCGATTGTCTGGAAGCGCAAAGTCGCCAACTCTATCAAGAACAGGATGGTCGTTGCGGGCGGCAACGTCATCGTGCAGGACGCGGGCGGCAGCGTCTATGCGTTTGCCGCGAACAGCGGAAGGAGCGCCTGGAAGATGCAGCTGCCGTACCATTTCCAGGTGCTGGCGTCGGCGGTGACGGCATCGGAAGACGGCCGCGCGGCGTATGTCGGTTACGGCAAGCGGCTGACGGCGGTCGATGCCGCGACGGGTGCGGTGAAGTGGCGCAATTCAGCGTGGGAGAGCGAGCCGATTGCAGGTGCGCCGGGAATTGGCGAGGGAAAGATAGTGTGGTCGTCGAACTGGGACGGGCTTGAATGCCACGACCTGACGACAGGCGCGCGGCTTTGGCGGCTCGACGGCAAGCCTTGGCGTTTCCCGGGTGCCGATCCGCTGATTACCGGCGGCAATGCGGTCGTCGCCTGCTACTGGCATATCGGCGAGGTCGATCTTGCGACCGGGCAGGCGTTGCGCGTAAAGGAGCTCAAGGAGGTGACGGCGTTGCCTTCCGGGCCGATTCTTTCCGTCGGCGGCAAGTATCTCGTAGGCACGCTTGACGGCGGGCTCCTCGCCATCGACAGCGCGACGCTTGAGATCGTCTGGCACGGCGCGGCGGACATGTCGCTTCTGGCCGTCGGCGCGTATAGACGGAAGGGGCGGATGGTGAACACGTCGCCCGTCATGGTTGGCGCTTCGACCGTGTGCGCGGCGTGTGCAGACGGCATAATCCATTTCTGGGATCTGGCGACGGGCGCGGAAACGCGCCGCATCGTCACCGGCGCACCTTATCTTGCCGGCGCGGCGGTTTCGGAAGGGCGCATATTCGCGGCGGACATGGCGGGCGTGATGAGGATGTTCAGGATATGAAAGACTTGATGTGGGCGACGCTATTCCACCTCGGGCGCAATTTCTGCGGCGACAGCGTGGCGTTCAAGAAGGGGGACAATCTCGCCGCATGCTTCGGCTTCAAGCAGATGGACTTCGACGAGGCCATCTGGCGCGAAGCTACGGAACGCATGGCGAAGGGCGGCGTGAACACGGTGATCCTCGACCTCTGCGAAGGCGTTGTGTATCCGTCGCACCCGGAGCTCGCGGTGAAGGGGAGCTGGCCGCCCGAGAAGTTGAAGGGCGAGGTGTCGCGTCTCGCTCGGATGGGCATCGAGGCTATTCCAAAGCTGAACTTCTCTACGTGCCACGACGACTGGCTCGGCGAGTATTCGCGCATGGTATCGACGCAGACGTACTACAGGGTGTGTCGCGAGATCATATCGGACGTGTTCGAAATCTTCGGCAGGCCGAGGTTCTTCCACATCGGCTATGACGAGGAGACGGCGGCGAACCAGAAGAGCTATTTCCTCGTTTGCATGCGCCAGGGCGAGATGTGGTGGCACGATTTCCTTTTCTTCGTGAAGGAGATCGAAAAGCGCGGTTCGCGGGCATGGATGTGGAGCGACTACATGTGGGACCACGAGGAGGAGTTCCTGAAGCGCATGCCGCGCTCCGTTCTGCAGTCAAACTGGTACTATGGGCGGCGTTGGGAAGGGGAGCCGCCAGAGCGTCCTTACGAGGCGAAGCGCCTTGCCGCCTTCGAGAAGCTCGACAAGGCGGGCTTCGACCAGGTGCCGACGGGCACGAACTGGGTGCCGCCGTATTTCAAGAAGGGCGAGAACAACGACGCGAACTTCGCGGGACTTGTGAAGCACTGCCGCAAGCACGTCGATCCGAAGCGGCTGAAGGGATTTGTCAACGCCTCGTGGTCGTCGGTGCTGAACGAGAGCCGACGCAGGCGCGTGTTCGACGCCATCGATCAGGTTGCGGCCGAGGCCAAGGTCTGGTAACACGCCATGCCCATGTCGGGCCGTGCCCCCCCCCCCCTTGCGCGACGGCAGATCTTTATGATATACTATTACAAATCTGCCCGGCGAAGCGTACAGTTAACAAAGTGGCCGCTTACCACACTTCAGGCGCACATCGGGGGATTGGTCGTTTCAGTTTCAACACGCTAAGGAAAAGGTAAGCCAAGATGAGTGCAGAACGCAGGATCTTCGGACGGCTTCACGGCATGGAGTCTCCGATGCCGGACCTGATTGACATCCAGACGAAGTCGTACAAAGACTTCCTTCAGGGAGATGTGGAGCCCCAGAAGCGGGAGAACAAGGGCCTTCAGGCCATCTTCAAGGAGATATTCCCCGTCGTCTCCTACGACGGTAAGTACAAGCTCGACTTCGTTAGCTACAACCTCGAGCCGGCCAAGAAGTCGTACCTTCAGGCGCTGATGGACGGCGAGAGCTACGTCCGTCCTCTGAAGGCCACGTTCCGTCTGCAGGACGCAAGCGGCGTCCGCGAGGAGGACGTGTTCCTCGGCGACATGCCGATCATGACGCCTGACGGCGCGTTCGTGGTGAACGGTGCCGAGCGCGTGATCGTGTCGCAGCTGCACCGTAGCCCTGGCCTGTCGTCAGAGAAGCAGGTTCATGCGAACGGGCAGCCGTTGCTGTCGGTCAGGATCATTCCAGACCGCGGCAACTGGATTGAGATCATGTTCGACACGAACGACGTGATGTGGTGCTTCATGGATCAGCGCCGCCGTCGCCGCAAGTTCTACGCGACGACGCTGTTGCGCGCGTTCGGCCACGGGTCAGACGTGCAGATCATGGAGCTTTACTACGACTTCAAGACGCTGCCGACCGACAAGCACTACGCCGACAAGGACCTGCGGCTTCTGGTGATGAAGGACGACCTCGTAGACGTCGATTCGCAGGCGGTGATCGCGCGTCGCTTCGATCCCGTGACGCCGGCGATGATGGAGCAGGTGGCCGCGGCGGGCATCGCCAAGGTCGAGGTGGTGGACGTCTCTTTCGACAACGGTACGCTGATAAAGACCCTGCGTGAGGATGCCAAGGCTGGGATACGCAACCAGGAGGACGCGCTCAAGGAGGTCTACAAGCGCATGCGTCCTGGCGACCCGCCGACGGTGGCGAACGCCAGGCAGATGCTGCAGAGGATGTTCCATGAGCTGGCGCACTACGATCTCGGCTACGTGGGGCGGCACAAGATCAACAAGCGCCTCGGCCTCGTCGGAAAGGTCGACGAGAACCTGCGCACGCTGGCGATCGGCGGCGTGGACGTGATCGAGGCGGTGCGCCTGCTGCTGAAGATATTCGTCGGCAAGGAGCAGGTTGACGACATCGACCACCTCGGCAACCGCCGCATCCGCACGACGGGCGAGTTGCTGGAGAACCAGTGCCGCATCGGCTTGGCGCGCACGGAGCGCCTGGTGCGCGAGCGCATGACGGTTCACGACGCGAAGACGGCCGGTCCGTTGACGCCGCAGCGTCTCGTGAACTCCAAGACGTTCAGCGCGGTTGTGCAGGACTTCTTCGCCAGGAGCCAGCTCTCCCAGTTCATGGACCAGACGAACCCGCTCTCGGCGCTTGCGCACAAGCGGCGTCTCTCGGCTCTCGGTCCGGGCGGCCTCAGCCGCGAGCGCGCCGGCTTCGAGGTGCGCGACGTGCATCCGTCGCACTACGGGCGCATCTGCCCGATCGAGACTCCTGAAGGCCCGAACATCGGCCTCATCTCGTCGCTCGGCATCTACGCGCAGATCAACCGCTTCGGTTTCATCGAGACGCCGTACCGCAAGGTCGTGGGCGGCAAGGTCACGGACGAGGTTGAGTACCTGCCTGCCGACGAGGAGGAGCAGTACGTGATCGCGCAGGCGAACGCGCCGCTCAAGCCGAACCGCACTTTCGCGGAGGACCGCGTCACTTGCCGTTTCCGCACCGAGTTCTGCGACAAGCCGGCGCACGAGGTGCAGTACATGGATGTTGCGCCGATGCAGGTCATCTCGATCGCGGCTGGCCTCATCCCGTTCCTCGAACACGACGACGCCAACCGTGCGCTTATGGGCGCGAACATGATGCGCCAGGGCGTGCCGCTGATGACGACCGAGCGTCCGTACGTGGGCACCGGCCTGGAGGGCGTGTCTGCGAAGGACTCGCGCGTCATCGTGACTGCTCTGGAGGCCGGCACCGTGGCCTACGTCTCGGCCAACTTCATAATGGTGACTAAGGACGGGCGCCTGCCGTCGGGCAAGGCGGCGTTTGAGCACGACCCCGAGAACGGCGTGTGGCGCTACGACCTGCAGAAGTTCCGCCGCTGCAACGCCGGCACGTGCTTCAACCAGAAGCCGATCGTCAAGAAGGGGCAGAAGGTCCGCATGGGCGACTGCCTGGCCGACGGCCCCGCGACCGACCAGGGCGAGCTTGCGCTCGGCAAGAACCTGCTCGTGGCGTTCATGAGCTGGCGCGGCTACAACTTCGAGGACGCGATCCTTGTCAACGAGCGGCTCGTGCGCGAGGATGCGCTTACGTCGCTCCACGTCGTGACGTTCGAGTGCACGGCGCGCGATACCAAGCTCGGCCCGGAGGAGATCACGCGCGACATACCGAACGTTCCTGAGGACGCTCTCAAGAACCTCGGGCCCGACGGCATCGTGCGCATCGGCGCCGAGGTCAAGCCCGGCGACATCCTGGTAGGCAAGGTCACGCCTAAGGGCGAGACCGAGCTTTCTCCGGAAGAGCGTCTCCTTAGGGCGATCTTCGGCGAGAAGGCGGCCGACGTCAGGGACACCTCGCTTACCGTCCCGCCCGGTACGGCCGGCGTCGTGATGAGCGTCCAGGTGCAGAGCTCCAAGCAGATCGAGGCCGCCGACGAGAAGAAGTCGAAGCGGGCCAAGAAGGACGCGGAGAAGAAGCGCAAGAACCAGCTCGCCAAGCTCGAGAAGGAGCTGATGGGCAAGCTCGCTTCGGAGCTGATGAACGAGAAGCTTCCCGTGGACATCACTGAGAGCGAGCACGGCAACGTGATCGTGCCGGCGAACAAGAAGATCAAGAAGAGCCAGCTCGCGGCGCTCGCCAAGGCGCACGCGCACTGGGAGATGGAGGAGGGCCCGGCGAGGGACCGCGTCGCGGCGATAATGGATCCGTTCGAGATGGAGTTCGCGGCGATCGAGGACGCTGCGGCCGGCGGCGACGGCGGTCTCTTCGGCGAATTCGGAGAGGGCGAGGTCGTGAAGCAGGTCCGCGTGTTCCTCGTGGACAAGAAGAATCTTTCTGTCGGCGACAAGATGGCCGGACGTCACGGCAACAAGGGCGTCGTCTCGCGCATTCTGCCTAGCTGCGACATGCCGTTCCTGCCGGACGGGCGTCCGGTGGACATCGTGCTGAACCCGCTCGGCGTGCCGTCCCGCATGAACCTCGGCCAGCTGTTCGAGACTTATCTCGGCCTCGCGTGCCGCTACCTCGGCTTCCATGCGGCGACGCCCGTGTTTGACGGCGTGCAGGAGAGCGAGATAGACGAGCTCCTGGCGGAGGCGCGCAAGGTGCAGGAGAAGGACGAGGGCGAGCAGAGCGGGATATGCCCGGAGGGCAAGACCGTGCTCTACGACGGCCTCACAGGCGAGCCTTTCGAGCAGAAGGTGGTCGTAGGCGTGATCTACATGCTGAAGCTCCATCACCTCGTGACGGACAAGATCCATGCCCGCGCGACAGGGCCGTATTCGCTTGTCACCCAGCAGCCTCTCGGCGGCAAGGCGCAGCTCGGCGGCCAGCGCATGGGCGAGATGGAGGTGTGGGCTCTCGAGGCGTACGGCGTCGCCTACGCGCTGCAGGAGCTGCTGACCGTCAAGTCCGACGACGTGCAGGGCCGCACGCGGATATACGAGTCGATCGTCAAGGGCACGAACATCCTCGATTCCGGCATGCCGGAATCGTTCTCGGTGCTCATTCACGAGCTCCGCGGCCTCTGCCTCGACACCCAGCTGCTGGGCGGCGAAGCGGCGCCGAAGCGGCGCAAGGGCGAGGCAAGCGCGGCGGCTGCCGCAGACGCGGTCGAGCCGGCCGCGGCCGACGACCTGCTCGCCGGTTCGCTCAACCTTTGATACGGGGAACATTCAAGGAGAACCACGGACATGAATCCCTACAACACTTCTGACATCTTCGGCGGGTCTTTCAATGCCTCCGCGCACTACGACGCGGTAAAGGTGCAGCTCGCATCTCCGGAAACGATACGCAGCTGGTCGCACGGCGAGGTGAAGAACCCCGAGACGATCAACTACCGCACATACCGTCCCGAGGAAAACGGCCTGTTCTGCGAAAAGATATTCGGGCCGACAAAGGACTGGGAGTGCAAGTGCGGCAAGTACAAGCGCATCAAGAACAAGGGCATGATATGCGACCGGTGCGGAGTCGAGGTCACGCTGGCGTCGGTGCGCCGCCAACGCATGGGCCACATCGAGCTGGCAGTGCCGGTGAGCCACATCTGGTTCTTCAAGTGCAGCCCGTCCCGCATGGGGCTCCTCCTCGACAAGACGACGAGCGAGCTCGAGGGCGTGTTGTACTATCAGAACTGGATGGTCGTTGAGCCTGGCGACACGCCGCTCAAGGTCGGCCAGGTCCTGACCGAGCAGGAATACCTTGACGCGCAGGAGAAGTATGCCGACGGCTTCAAGGCCGAGATGGGTGCCGAGGCGGTGCGAAAGCTTCTGCGCAAGGTGGACCTGAAGGACCTGATGCGCGAGCTTGAGGAGCAGATGGAGTCCACCCGCTCCAAGCAGAATCGCAAGAAGATCGCCAAGCGCATGAAGGTGGTAGAGGGCTTCCGCATGTCGAACTCGAAGCCCGAGTGGATGGTGCTCGACGTGCTGCCTGTCATCCCGCCGGAGCTGCGTCCTCTCGTTCCGCTGGAGGGCGGGCGCTTCGCCACGAGCGACTTGAACGACCTCTACAGGCGCGTCATCAACCGCAACAACCGCCTGAGAAACCTGCTGGCGCTCAAGACGCCCGATGTCATCATCCGCAACGAGAAGCGCATGCTGCAGGAGGCCGTAGACGCAGTGTTCGACAACGGCCGCCACGGCCGCGCCGTGACGGGCCCTGGAAACCGTCCGCTCAAGTCGCTTTCCGAGATACTGAAGGGCAAGACGGGCCGTTTCCGCCAGAACCTGCTCGGCAAGCGCGTCGACTACTCCGGCCGTTCCGTGATCGTCGTCGGGCCGGAGCTGAAGTTCCCGCAGTGCGGAATACCTAAGGAGATGGCCCTCAGGCTCTTCGAGCCGTTCATTATCCGCCGTCTGAAGGACCTCGGCGTATGCCACACGGTCCGTACCGCGCGCAAGATGATCGAGCGCCAGGACGAGCAGGTTTGGGACATTCTGGAGGAGGTTACCAAGGACAAGACGGTGTTTCTCAACCGCGCCCCGACCCTCCACCGCCTGTCGATCCAGTCGTTCGAGCCGGTGCTGGTGGAAGGCAAGGCCATACGCCTGCACCCGATGGTCTGCACGCCGTTCAACGCCGACTTCGACGGCGACCAGATGGCGGTGCACGTGCCGCTTTCGATCGAGGCGCAGATGGAGTCGAAGCTCATGATGCTTGCCTCGACGTCGATCTTCTCGCCGGCGTCCGGCAAGTCGGTGATGACGCCTACGCAGGACGTGTGCCTTGGGCTTTACTTCCTGACCGTCCCGTCGCAGCAGGACAAGCTTGCCGGCCGTATCGCGGGCAAGACGGATTGCTCCGACGAGCATCTGCCGCTGTTCAACGACGTGGCCGAAGTGGAGTTCGGCATTGCTGAGGGAGCGATAGGATACCACACGCGCATCCGCTACCGCAATCCCGACTATGGCACTGCAGGCCGTCCGCACGGCGTGACCGACCGACGCACGATAGAGACTACGGCAGGCCGCGTGATCTTCAACAACGTGTGGCCGAAGGAGATGGGCTTTTGGAATGACAAGTGCTCCAAGTCCACTATCGGAAAGCTGATACTCGACTGCCACAAGGTCGCCGGGCATGACGTGACCGTGGAGGCGATCGACAACCTCAAGACGCTGGGCTACCGGTTCGCGACCGTCTCCGGCGCGTCGATGGGCTTGAAGGACATGATACGTCCGGCGGACAAGGACGCCGAGATTGCCAAGGCTCGTGCCGAGGCGGACAAGGTGCAGGCGCAGTTCCAGCAGGGCATCATAACCGACGGCGAGCGCCACAACAAGATCGTAGACATCTGGTCCACGACGACCGAGAAGGTCGGCGACGAGCTATACAAGACAATCGACCGAAACATCAGTCCGGAGAACCGCAACCCAACCGAGCTCAACCCGGTCTTCATGTTCGTGGACTCCAAGGCCCGTGGCTCGAAGCTGCAGATTCGCCAGCTCGCCGGTATGCGCGGTCTCATGGCCAACCCGTCCGGCGACATCATCGAACGCCCGATCACCGCGTCGTTCCGCGAGGGGCTGTCGGTCCTCGAGTACTTCATCTCGTCGCACGGCGCACGCAAGGGTCTCGCCGACACCGCGCTCAAGACGGCCGACGCTGGCTACCTCACGCGCAAGCTCGTGGACGTCTCGCAGGATGTTATCATCACCCAGGAGGACTGCAACACCGTCAACGGCATCGAGGTCGAGGCCATCGTCGAGGGCGACGAGGTCAAGGTGACTCTCGGAGACCGCGTGCTGGGCCGGACGGCTCTTTACGCCATCCAGGACCCGAAGACGGGCGACGTGATCGTGCCGCAGAACGAGATCATTGACGAGGCGGCGTGTGCGAAGATCGACTCGTGCGGACTTGAGAAGGTCTGGATCCGCTCCGGCCTCACGTGCGACGCCGAACACGGCATGTGTGCGAAGTGCTACGGGCGCGACCTCTCCACCGGAAGACAGGTGGAGATCGGCACGGCGGTCGGCATCATAGCCGCACAGTCAATCGGCGAGCCTGGAACCCAGCTCACGATGCGCACGTTCCACATTGGCGGAACGGCGTCCGCGACCGCCAAGGTCCCGGAGATAGTGCTTAAGAACGACGGCGTCGCGAAGTTTTCCGACGTCCGCAAGGTCCGCAACGACGACGGGCAGGAGGTCGTGCTCAACAAGAACGGCTCTCTCGAGATCTGGTCAAAAAACGGCAACAAGCTCGACACCTACCAGCTCCAGATGGGCACCACGCTCCTCATCGAGGACGGCGCGACCGTCAAGAAAGGGCAGAAGGTCGCCGTGTGGGACCCGCACTCGGTGCCGGTTCTCTCAGAGGCCGCGGGCACGATCGTCTTCGCGGACTTCGAGGAGGACGTCTCCGTCAAGACCGAGACCGACCGCGCGTCGGGCGCGAAGTCGCTGGTGGTTCTGCCTACGTCTGAATCGAACCTGCACCCGCGCATCGAGATACGCGACGCGGACGGCAAGATGCTCGACTCGCACGACGTGCCTACGGGTGCCATCGTCATGGTGCGCGACGGCATGAAGGCCACTCCAGGCATGCTGCTTGCAAAGACGCCGCGCGAGGCCGCGAAGACCCGCGACATCACTGGCGGCCTGCCGCGCGTCGCCGAGCTCTTTGAGGCGCGTCAGCCCAAGGACGCCGCCGAGATCGCTAAGATCGAGGGCGACATCGAGTTTGGCGAGAACCAGCGCGGCAAGCGCCTGGTGATCGTCAGGGACAAGGTGACGGGACTCGTGGAGGAGCACCTGATTCCGATGGGCAAGCAGATCGTCGTGTTCAAGGGCGACCACGTGAAGAAGGGCCAGCAGCTTACCGAAGGCCCGGTCATCCCGCAGGAGATTCTCGAGGTCTCCGGTCCGCAGGAACTCGAGAAGTACCTCGTCAACGAGGTCCAGCAGGTCTACCGCCTGCAGGGCGTAGAGATCAACGACAAGCACATCGAGATCATCGTCAGGCAGATGCTCCGCAAGGTCAAGATCACCAACCCTGGCGACACGGACTTCCTCTGGGGCGAGCAGGTGACGCGCCAGACGTTCTTGCGCGTGAACGAGGAGATGATGAACGAGGGCCGCCGTCCGGCGGAGGCTCAGCCCGCGCTCCTCGGCATCACCAAGGCCGCGCTTGAGACGGATTCGTTCATCTCAGCCGCATCCTTCCAGGACACGACGCGCGTCCTTACCGAAGCCGCGACGATGGGCAAGGTCGACGAGCTCAGGGGCTTCAAGGAGAACGTCATCCTCGGCCACCTGATTCCCGGAGGCACCGGCTTCCCGATGCACCGCTACCTCAAGCTCGTTCCGCTCTGCGACGCCATCTCCGATGCTGAGATGGAGAAGTTGCGCGAGGAACAGCGCAAGCGCCACGAGGAACTGTACGGCATACCGACCTCCGGAATCCCCGGAGAGGAGAACGACGATGACGACGACCTCGGAGAACCGCAGCTGCTGCCCGACACGGGCGACACTTCGGCCGACGGAGACGACGCGTCGGCCGAGGCGATGGCCGGTGCGCCGGAGGCCCCGTCTTCAGGCGACGACCTGCTCGGGTGACAATCGGCGCCTGCTTATGGTATAATTCAAAAATCCAAACTTGGAAGAATAACGATGGCAATAGTATTGGGTTTGCCGAAAGGCAGTCTGCAGGAGTCTACGTTCGCCCTCTTCAAGAGGGCGGGCTTCACCGTCACCTGCTCAAGCCGCTCGTACGTACCGTCGATCGACGATGACGAGATATCCTGCCGCCTGCTGAGGCCCCAGGAAATGAGCCGTTATGTCGAGCTCGGGCTCCTTGACGCCGGCATTTGCGGCTACGACTGGGTTTACGAGAACGGGAGCGACGTGCAGGAGATCTGCGAGCTGAACTATTCGAAGGCGACGTCCAACCCGGTGCGCTGGGTTCTGGCCGTCCCGAACGACTCCAAGATCAAGACTGTGAAGGACCTTCAGGGCAAGAGGATCTCCACCGAGGCGATGGGCCTCGTGAAGCGCTACCTGAAGAAGCACGGCGTGAAGGCCGACGTGGAATTCAGCTGGGGCGCGACCGAGGTGAAGGCCCCGGAGCTGGTGGACGCGATCGTGGACCTTACGGAGACGGGGTCGTCGCTGCGGGCGAACAACCTTCGCATCGTGGATACGATCCTCACCTCCACCACGCGTTTCATCGCCAACAAGAAGAGCTGGAAGAACGCGGCGAAGCGTGCCAAGCTCGAGCAGCTTAAGATGCTGCTCACGGGCGCACTCGAGGCTCAGCGCCGTGTGCTCCTCAAGTGCAATGCGCCGGCAAAGTCGCTCGACAAGGTCGTCAAGGCCCTGCCCGCGCTCCACGCGCCTACCGTCAACAGGCTCAACGACGAGAACTGGTATGCGGTGGAGTCGGTCGTGGAGGAGAAGAAGGTCCGCGACCTCATACCCGCCCTCACGCGCGCCGGCGCGACCGGCATAATCGAGCTGCCGCTCAACAAGATCATCTTCTGAACGTTCGGAAGTCCACAAACCAAGGAGAAATCAAAATGGGTTCCATCAAGAAGAAACGCCGCAAAAAAATGTCGAAGCACAAGTACGACAAGCGCATGAAGGCGCAGCGGCACAAGACGAAGTAAGTGACATTCATCATCTGATCGGAGGGGGTCATGGGTGAGGTAATCGGAGCCGGAGAGCTCCACAAGGGCGTAAAGCTCCTGATTGACGGGGAGCCTTGGGAGATAACCGAGTTCGACTTCTCGAAGCCGGGCAAGGGACAGGCCATATACAACTGCAAGCTGCGCAACATGATGACCGGCAGCGGCATGTCGAAGAGCTATCGCTCCGGCGACAAGTTCGAGAAGCCGGAGCTGCTGCAGCAGTCCGTCACGTATTCCTATGACGACGGCCAGGCGTTCGTGTTCACTGACGAGAACTTCGAGGAGATCCGCGTCTCCTACGACGTCATGGGGGACAAGAAGTACTTCCTCATGGACGAGATGGAGGTGAAGGCCCTGTTCTTCAACGAGCGCGTCATCGGGGTGGACCTGCCCCAGCTCGTCGAGCGCAAGGTCGTCAAGGTCGAGCCCGGCGTCAAGGGCAACACTGCCTCCGGGAAGGTTACGAAGCCGGCGACCGTCGAGGGCGGGTATACGCTGGCGGTGCCGCTCTTCATCAACGAGGGCGACGTCATTCGCATAAACACCGACACCGGCGAATACAACGACCGCATCTCCACGAAGTGACCTGAACGGCCCCGTCGCCCCGCAAGCGGGCCGGGGAACGTTCGACGCGGCCAGCGACCTTCAGGTCGTGGTGGTCACATACAACCGCAGGCGCGCGCTCGGGCATACGCTCGAGCGCGTGCTTGCCGACGACTCGCCCGTCCGCGGCTGCGCCATCACCGTCCTGGACAACTGCTCGACGGACGGCACGCGCGAACTTCTCGCCGGTCTCGCCGCCGGGCATCCCAACCTGACCGTCGTCAGCCGCCGCCGCAACATAGGCGGCAACGCCAACATCGTCCGCGCGTTCGAGTCGGCCTCGCGCAAATACGTCTGGGTGCTGTGCGACGACGACGACTTCGACTGGAGCCAGTGGCCACCCGTCGGGGAGGCTCTCGCCTCGGACGCGTACGATCTCGTCTTCACCGTAAGCCGCATCGCCCGCTTGGCGGACAAGCCCGACATCGGCTACCTGGCCTTCCTCGCCGGTTTCGTGCCAGGCTGCATCTACCGCACCGAGCACATCACCGGAGACGTGCTGCAGAACATGTACGCGATGATACACACGTGGTATCCTCATTGCGTGCTGTCGCTCCACGTCATGTGCAACTTGAAGGGCAGGGTGTTCTTCCGTCCTGACGTTGATGTCGTAATACGCAAGCTGCAGACTGAGGACGGCTCCCGCGAGATGACGCAGGAGGAGAACGACAAGACGCTCCTGCGCGGCATCTCGGAGAGCCTTCTGCACCCTGACATGCGCCGCATGTTCTGGCACGTCGGCTTCGTGAAGGTCGCGCAGATCGTGAACGACGAGTCCGAAAGGGCAAAGGTTATAGAACGCGCCCGATTCAACGAGGACTGGGCAGGGGACTTCGGACGCTACTGCGAATACGTGGCCGGCTACAACCGCGAGCATTACGGCGGCTCGGTCAAGAACGTCTTCGACTTCATGCTCAACCTGCCGAAGTCCAAGAGGCTTGTCTTCCTGATGGCAGTGTTGCGGCCATGGTTGCCGCTTTTTGTGGAGCTGCGGGACGGCAGGGTGGAGCTTGTGCTCTTCTGGAAGGCCAAGATAAGGGTCTGGGATCGGCGCTGGTTCGGCAGAAAGGACAAGGGTCGGTGAGGCGCGTGTTCATCACCGGCGGCACCGGCTTCTTCGGCAAGTCTATGCTTGACTGTCGCCGCCGCTTCGCCGCATTTCAGAAAGACGAATGGACGGTTCTCTCTCGCGACCCGGATGCCTTCCGTGCCGGCAACCCGCAGTTCGCCGCGCTGCCAGGCGTCTCGTTCGTGCGCGGCGACGTGCGCGATTTCGCGGCAGACGGGAATTTCGACGACGTCATCCATGCGGCAACCGCCGCCGTCACGACTCTTTCGGACGGCGAGATGACATCCACGATCGTGGACGGCACGCGACATGTGATCGATTTCGCCAGGCGGTGCGGGGCGAAAAGGGTCCTGTTCACCAGCTCGGGCGCGGTCTACGGTCCGCAGGTCGCGCCGGTGGCGGAGACTTCCGAATGCCGTCCGGCGACCGCCTACGGACGCGGCAAGCTGGAAGCGGAACGGATGCTGGCGGAGTCAGGGCTGGACGTGCGGATCGCTAGGTGCTTTGCCTTCACGGGACCTTTCCTCAGACGCGACATACATTACGCCATCGGCAACTTCATCGGCGACTGCCTTGCAGGACGGGACATCGTTGTCAGTGGCGACGGAACGCCGCGCAGGAGCTACTTGTATGCTGACGATCTTGTGAAGTGGCTGTTTGCGATAATGGAGAAGGGAGCGCCGGCGAGGCCGTACAACGTAGGCTCTGCGCGATCTGTATCGATACGCGAGCTTGCGGAGACGGTCCGCATGGTACTCGGGGGGGCACATGAGGTAAGGGTGCTGTCGGAAGCGAAGTCCGGCCCCGCGTCCGTCTACGTTCCCGACGTGAGCCGTATATGTTCCGAGCTTGGCGTAAGGGAGAGCGTCTGTCTTGAGGATGCGATCCACCGCAGTGCCGCCAACCCGTTCACTTGAATATCGGCGTGGTGTGGTTGCGGTTTCGGACGTGTTTTGATATAATTCTTACAACGTAGGCAAAGACACCTATTACAGAAAGGAACTCTACCGATGGCAACTAACGGCAGGGGAACAGTGAATTGGCTTGGCATAAGGGCGCTTGCAGTCGGCATCGCCGTTGCTGCAGCGTGTACCGTGCCTGCAGAGGCGGCGGAAGGCGTTCCGTCCAAGAGCGCGGCGCAAACATCGGTGAAGTGGTATACGAGTCTTGATGAGGCCGTCAAGAAGGCGAAGAAAGTTGGGAAGCCGATCTTGCTTGTAGGCGGACGTGACACCTGCTCCAACACGACGAGCACCCGCAACACCTGCGAGTCCATGAGCGGCGAGCTCAGCGATTACGTCCTCTGGTACGGTAATGTCGATGAAGATGAAAACACGTGGACTTACATGAACGGCCTTGGCTCGTTCGTGCTGCCGCTGACGTGCGTGATCAATCCCTATAGCCCAGACGACTACGTTGTCCGGAAGACTGGGCGCCTAAGCGCGTCTGACGTGCGGTCGGTTCTTGCCTCGGCTGCGAAGAAGGTGTTCAAGACGGTTACTTTCAATGCCAATGGCGGTACTGTGTCCAAGAAAACTAGGAAAGTGCTGGTCGGATACAAGGTAGGAACCTTGCCGAAGGCCACGCGAAAGGGCTATTCTGCGTCGTGGTTCACGCAGAAGAGCGGCGGTTCGGAGGTGAAGTCCACGACCAAGGTGAAGAAGAACGTCACATACTATGCGCACTGGACCGCGAACGCCTACAGGATCAAGTTCAACGCGAACGGCGGGAGCGGTTCTATGGATACGATCCAGGCCACCTACGGGAAGCGCGTGACGCTGCCGGCCAACACCTTCAAACGGTCGAAGTACACGTTCAAGGGCTGGGGGACTAAGAAGAGCGGCGCTGTCGTCTACAAGAACAAGGCGGAGGTGAAGAACCTCACCGAGAAGGATGGCGGCGCAGTCACGCTCTATGCCGTATGGAAGGCGAAATCGGCGAAGGCGGCGGCGATGGCTGGCTCTGCAGGTGCTTCGTCTTCCGTCGCCAAGGCTGCGAAGAGCAAGACTGCCTTCACGTCCACGACCAAGAAGCTTGCGACGACGCCTAAGAACGGCAACATCGGCGTAAAGTTGTCGCTGAAGATCGGCGTGTCCTCTTCCTCCACGAGCCTGAAGTTCTCGGCAAAGAACCTGCCGAAGGGGCTTTCCATAAACAAGAATACAGGCAAGATATCCGGCGTGCCGCGGAAGCCGGGATCCTTCACGTCCACGGTGACGGTGAAGGACTCGTCGGGCAAGAGCATTTCGCAGGACGTGAAGTTCAAGATCATCGTTCCGGTTTGGGCGAAGGGCACGTTCTACGGCACGGCGATGCCTGACGGCAAGAACAAGTCGTACTTCCGGTTCACGGTCGGGGAGACCGGCAAGGTGTCCGGCAAGGTCATGTACAAGGGCAAGTGGAAATCGTTCAAGTCGTCCATGTCGTGCTCGTCAGACGGCGTGGTGGGTTTCTCGCCCAAGGTTGACCTGGGCTCTGGAAAGACTTTCAAGCCGGGCAAGATAGTTGTGCAGCCGGCCGAGAAGGGCGGGTATGTCTACGCGGCTGCTGGCAACGCCGACGGCGACGTGATTGCGCAGGCGAGGTCGGGCTTTGTCAAGAGCGGCAAGAAGTTCGAGGCGCTTCTGAACACGGAATACGAGTTCAACAGGGACGACGCCGACTCTGGCCTTACGAAGAGCAGCGACAGGCTGTTTGTGAAGTTCGGCAACAACGACACCGTGACGGTGACAGGGAAGGTGAAGGGCACGAAGATCGACGAGTTCAGTTGGGCCCTGCTCTTCTTCCACAGGGAGCCTTCCGTTAGCGGAGACGGCAGCGAGACGATCTACCTGTCGCTGGAAATCTGCGAGCCGTCGCTCTCGTACTATCGCAGGATCGTCTTCAGGGTGTACGTCGATTCGGACGGCAATGTGAGCGATCCCCACGCCTCGTTCCAGAAATGACCGTGGAGGAGTCCCGTTTTTGCGGGAAGTGCTCCCCTTGACGCGGGTGAGCACTTTATTATATACTATTCAATCCTCAGTCTTTCGTGGCGAAAGTTCTCCACAAGGAAGGCGGGGCTAACCTAAGGAAAGAAAAACATGGAAGCATACGCTGTTCTCGAAACCGGCGGCAAGCAGGTGCTTGTCAAGGTCGGTGACAAGATCGAGATTGAAAAGCTCTCGGTCGAAGCGGGGCAGGATGCCGTGCTTGAAACCGTTTGTGCGGTTTCGGACGGAACCACCCTCAAGGTCGGAAAGCCTTATGTCGAAGGCGCCAAGGTCACGCTCGCGGTTGACGGCGTCAAGCGCGGCAAGAAGGTGATCAACTTCAAGATGAAGCGCCGGAAAGGCGCACGCCGTCTCGTCGGCCACCGCCAGTCGCTGACGGTCGCCACCGTCAAGGCTATCGCCTGAAAGGAGGAATGAGATGGCAAGTTCAGCATCTGCCCGCAACGGGCGCGACTCCAATCCGAAGTATCTCGGCGTCAAGGCGTATGACGGCCAGTCCCTCAAGGCAGGCTCGATAATCGTCCGCCAGCGCGGCACCAAGATACACCCCGGCAAGAATGTCGGCTGCGGCCGCGACTTCACGCTCTTCGCCCTCAAGGACGGCAAGGTGAAGTTCATAAAGGACGGCAAGGTAGTCACGATCGTAGAGGCGTGACAATGGGGAGTGGCGGCTTGCAAGGAGCCGCCGCTTCTGTTACAATATCCGCGTTCGCGAGGCGTGCTTGCGGACGGCAAATAAAAATAAAAGGAGAAAAACCAATGAAGAAACTACTGTTCATCGCTGCTACTGCGGCACTTGGCGGCTGCGCTCAGCTTAGCGGCCCCAGCGCCACCTCGGCTCTCGGCTTCGGCGGCATCATTGACGACAACTGCTCGCCGGCGTCGTTCCGTATCGACAACACCGTGAAGGCTGCCAAGTGCGGTGCGGCCACGAGCAAGAGCATCGTTCTTTACACATCCGGTGACAGCTCGATCAAGGCGGCTATGGACGCCGGTGGGATCTCCAAGATCCATCACATCGACTACAAGGTGTTCAACATCTTCAACCTGTACTCCACGGCGACGACCATCGTCTGGGGCGAGTAAGACGGCAGCGTCTAGATTCGTTTGACTGACGTGGGATCGTAGCTCAACTGGACAGAAGATTTGATCTTGTCCGGTTGAGCTACGTTTTTGGTTCGTAGGGTTGATTTACACGGAAAATCCGTGCTATACTTTGTGTAAGTCAATTACACAAAGTGCCGTCGGATGCCGTGAATGGAGGGTCTTTTACACAAAGTTTACACAAAGTTCGCGGCGGTTTGCGGCAGAAAAAAAGGTCGAAAATGAAGGCTGCGAAGATTAAGTCCGTGATGCCAGGCGTCACGGTCAGAGTCGGCAAGCGAGGCAAGAGCGTCCGCTTCGCCTGCATGGTGAATGGCACACGCCATACGAAGACGTGCGAGCTGCCGGTTGATCTGTTGGTCGCCGATAACGGCTCGCCTACCCGTGAGCTGAAAAGCGAGTACGGACGCTGGGTGAATGAATGCACCGTCAAGAGCGGAAGAGCCGGACGCGTCGGAATGAGAGTTCCGACAATCAAGGAATTGATTGACGCCTATAAAGAAATAGCATGGAAGCGTCAGGCGGATCCACGCTTCAAGAAAGCCGATCGCACGATCGAGACTGCCATCCAGAACTTTAATTACTGTCTCACGGCCAGCGGGCTTAGGGACACCAGGCCGTATACCGACCTCGTGAACTACGACATGGTGAGGCGAATCGCCGACTATTTCGTGAGGAGCAAGGATGACGGCGGAAGCGGTCTGTCGGCACTGTCAGCCTGGACTTACATTTCGAGCTTGCAAAGCGTGACGGCGAAGTGGACGCTTGTGGAATATCGCTACAAGGGTTTTCTGGTTGAGTCGCAGACGCTGCCTAAGCAGTCGCTGTTCGGGATATCGGCCGATCCTAAGCAGTATGAGGAACTGCCGCGCAAGGTCGTGACGCAGATATGGGAATGGTACATGAAGCTCGGAGGCCCGAAGCGTGAGAGTTCCGACTTGACAGAGGCGGAACGCAGCCAGGCGTTCTATGCGACGTGTATGCTGGAGTTGGCAATGAGGCCGAAGGACATCGGGGAACTGACGGCGGAGAACTTTCCGCTGGCGGCGAATGGACATCATAGGCTGGTGTATCGTCCGACGAAGACGCGGGAGTCGAGCAACAGGCGTGTGGACATCGAGATACCGGATGCGCTGTATGAGAAGCTGAGAGCGCTGAAGCCGGAGGAGTTTGGGGAAGGGGATTTGTTCGTGCCGCATTTGCGCGGCGCAGAAGATGCAGTGAACGAGTCACTTAGGGCAGCGGTGCCGTGGCTGAAGTGTAAGCAGAAGGCGAGCTATGAGCTGCGCAAGCTCTGCATACACACGATACTGGTTACGCCGGTCGAGCAGGGCGGCGGAGTCGACCAGGCTGTGAGGCTTTCTGGCGACCGGCGCGACACGATTGAAAAATACTACTGCGACCCGTACAAGTCGCATGTCGCGTTGCCGGAAGCGCCGCTGAAGGCGTTTTTGGGGAAGTAGTGGTTAGTGCGTAGTGGTTAGTGCGTAGTGGTTAGTGCGTAGTGGTTAGTGCGTAGTTACGGGTAACGTTACCCGTAAAATGACGCGGCGAGGGGCGATTTAGGTCGCTCCTCGCCTGTTTTGTAGTATAATTCCGCCGAAAACACCCGACGTTGGCACGTCGGGAGCACAACAGAAAGGAGCACAGACGATGGCATTATCACATGAGGATTATATGGCTGCGCGGCGGAGGAGGCTTGAGGCGAACGCGATGATCGCGAGGAGTGATCCTGGGCGGTTCTCGTCGTTCGAGCGCAACGCGCTTCTTGGGATGCAGCATACGAAGAGCGGCGACATCCCGCTCCAGGACCGTCAGGAGCGGCAGGGGCTTCAGGACTTTGAATTGGCGAAGCTGAGGCAGCAGGGCGAGAACGAACTTAAGGTCGCGGAGCAGAAGCGGTTCGGGATGGCGGAGCAGGGCATGAAGGCGGCGGAATGGGGATTCAAGGGCGAAGAGGTAAAAGCCGAAGCAGGGCTCAAGCAGGCCGAGATAGACGCGGCGACGAAGCGTTATGGATTCGACAAGGACGCGGAGACGAAGCGGTACGGCTTCGACAAGGACTTCGAAGGAAAGAAGTATGGGGCGGACGCTACCGTGGATGCGGAGACTGAACGCCAGAAGGGCGCGCTTGCGGTGGCGAAGCAGCAGGGCGAGACGGCGGCAACCGTTGCCGGCATACAGCAGAGCGGAGCGGTCAACGTTGCGGCGCAGCAGGCGAGGATCGCGGCGGCGCAGCAGGCGAGGAAGGACAACCAGAGCACCGAGACGCTGTTGCAGAGGGAGCGCGCCAGCCTCAGGAAGGCGCATTCGACATGGACAGACGAGCAGATTGACGCGGCGGCGAGGAAGAACATCGGCGGCGAGGGCGGCGGGTTGCCGAAGGAAGGCGCCGTCAAGACGCTCTCAAGCGGCAAGAAGGCCGTCTTCAGGAACGGGCGGTGGCAGTTAGCCGGCTAAACGACAGGACAAGCGGGACAGGCGGGACGAGCGAGACCGGCGCCTCTCCCGTCTGCCGAACCAGTCCATCCGGTCATCGCGTGAGAAAACGAAAGGCTTACCATGACCGACGAAGAAGAACTCGCGGTGCTCAATGCAGGGCTGCGCGGCGACGATGCCGACCAGAAGGAACTCGCGGCGCTCAATGCAAGGCTAACGCAGACCCCTCAAAGCGATGAAGATGAGCTTGCCGCGCTGAATGCCGGGTTGAGAGGGACGAATGACGCGAGTAAGGGCGAGAAGAAGGAGTTGAGGACGGGCTCGCCGACATGGGCGGGCATAAAGGGCTTCTTCAGCGGACTCGCCGAAGGCGCATGGGCCGGCGGGAACGCGGCAGCCAACAAGATAGTCAAGGCGATTCCTGAAGTCGGGATCGGTCTGGAGTCGGCTGCGGGGCATGGTGTCAGGTTCGTCGGCAAGGGACTTAGGGCGATCGGTGCGGAAGGCATCGGCAAGGCCGTGGAGTCCGCCGGAGAGGGCATTGTCGGGAGCGCGGCTGGCACGAAAGCGTGGCTTGACGAGAAGCTGCCGTCAAATGCGAAGGACTGGCTTGGCTACGAGGACTGGAGCACTAAAGCGTCGGACTGGGTAGGGAACGCCGCTTCAATGGCGGTGAAGTTCGCGCCTGGCTCCGCAGCGGTCGGCGGCAAGGCGTTTATGGAGGCGATATTCGAATCGGACGGCGTGAACGCATTTGCCCAAGTACACGACACTGCGAAGGCGAATGGCGCGAGCGAGGCGGAGGCGATGGCGCTGGGCGGCGAGGCGGCGCTCATCAACTACTTTGGCGGGAAGGCGCTGATGCGCGCCGGCGGGTGGGCCGATGGTGTCAAGAGCGCTGGAGGGAAGTTCCTTGCGAGCGGCGCGGCGTCCAGTGCGACGATGGCGGCGCAGGGCGCGGGGAACAGGATGGTCGAAAACATGGCGGAGAGGAAGCCGCTCATGGAGGGCGTTGCGGCCGAGGCGGGGAAGGGGCTCGTCGAGGGTGCGATGTTCCATGTCTACAACGCGATACCCGGCTATGCGAGGGGCGTTGTGGCGAACCGCGCCGAGCGGCGGAAGCACGAAGAGTACATCCGGGATCTCGTGCTCGAACATGCGAAGACTGAAGAAGGCGCGGCGCAGCTCGCCGTCTATCTTGACAGCCCTGCACTTGACGCGGCGATCCAGGCGAGAAAGGCCGGGAGGGAGATCACAGGCAAGATGGCGTCCGAAATCGGTCTTCCGGACGTAATGACGACGGCGGAGGTCGAAGGCGTGATTGATGCCGTTTCCGGGCAGCGCCGCGCCAGGGCGGAACGTGTGCGTCTCGGAATGGACGAAGTGCAGGCGCAGGCGCTTGCGGAGACGGTCGGTTCATATGTCGGAGAGGACGCGAAACTGTTTGAGGCGGTATGGCTGAAGGCTGCGGAGAATATCTCAGATGCGCGGGAGCTGGACGACCCGGCGCGTCGCGAGGAGATTGTGCAGAAGGCGGCCGAGGAGATCGGCGGAGAGACTGCCGAGGCGGACCGCATCGTGCTCGACTACGACAGGGCGACGGGTGGATCGAACGTCATCAACGGCGACACAATACGGTCCCAGATGAAGGGCTTCGTCGCGAGCGACCCCGAGACGCACAAGAAGCTCCAGCCGAGGTCGAACGAGATACGCGAGCGCATCTTCGCGGCAAAGCTGGCGGCGCGGAAGGGCAAGGGCGGGGAAGCTCCGGGCCATGTGCTGTTCACGATGGGCGGGCCGGGGTCCGGCAAGTCGTCGACGACGGAAGCCATGTCTAAGACGGTTGACTTCACATACGATTCGACCGGCGCGAATTACAAGGATCTCTCCGACAAGGTCAGGCGCGTGATCGCGAACGGACAGACGCCCGTCGTTGAGTTCGTGTACTGCGATCCGGCGACAGCGTGGGAGCGCGCGAAGGGGCGCGTCGAGGACGGAGGACACGCCGCGTCTGCGGGTGAGTTCGCCGATATGCACATCGACGCGCGCAATAACCTCGAGCGGTTGATTTCCGAGTTCGGAAATGGTATCATAGTACGCATCTACGACAACACTGGCAAGTCGCCAGTTGAAATCTCATTAGAGGAGCTTTATGGCAGACCAAGATACGACAAAGCAGCAATCGCCGAAATCACCGGTCGATTGGATAATGCTGCGCGCGAGGCAGGGTCTGGAAGCCGCGGCGGCGCGCGCGGCGGCGAAGGGCCGCAAGTAGCGTCTTCCAAGCCACTTGAGCTTTTCAGGCAGCTTGACGAGGGGAAGCTGCCGGTGGAGGAGGTCGCGATTGGCGACGTGGAGGCGATTGCGCCGACGGAGAACGGGAACTTCATCGAGGAATACGACGCGGCGAAGGCTAAGCCAATCGTCGTCTGGGAGGATCTCGAGGGGAACAGGCACGCGGTGACCGGCGGGAAGCGGCTTTTGTCCGCAGACGCGAGCGGCGCGGAGACGATCAAGGCGGTCGTGGTGCGTGAGGCGGACGGCTGGAGCGAGGCGGATGCGCGCGGCCTGGGAGCGACGGAGAACTTGCGCGAGGGGCGCGGGACGATAAAGAACGTCGTGGACGCGGTGGGGACGCTTGGCGCGGACAGGGTGGCGGAGCTTGCCGGGTGGCACCAGGCGAACGGGAGCCGCGATTTCGCGTCGACCCTGCGGAAGGGGCTGGCGGTTGCGCAGAAGGGCGCGCCGGAGCTGAAGGCGGCGCTGGCTGAGGGCAGGATAGGCGAGGACTTCGCGTACAACGCGGCGCAGGTGCTGTCGATGGAGCGCGTCGGCGAGGGCTGGGAGACCGCGCAGCGGGAGCTTGCCGAGCTGATTGGCAAGGTCGGGCCGGAGGAGCTGGAGGCGGTGCTGTGGGGGCTGAAGGGGCAGTTGTCGGCTAAAGCCGACCGCTCCGATATCGACTGGGGTGCGGCGATTGCCGAGGAGCGGGCGAAGTACAACGCGAAGAAGGGTGGCGCGGACGGGAAGCTCGACAGCGATGCGGTGCTGATGGAGACGGAGGACGGCGAGCTTAAGACGCTGGGCGAGGTAGAGGCGGAGAACGGGGAGAAAGGAAGAAGTGAGAAGGAAGAAGGAAGAAGTGGGGACGAGAATCCGGGAATTGGGAACGAAAAGCCGAAGACGGTAAGCATTGCCAAGGAGGGCATCGAGTACCGTGAAGCCAAGGTGCGCCTCGATGAGCAGAAGGGAAAAGACTTCTCGAATTCACGCACTGGAATTTCGGCGCGACTATCTTCTACTGGCGCGAGGAAGCTTATTAGCGACGCGGCTGTCGCCAAGAGTGTTGCCAACGGCTTTACGCGAAGACAACACAACGAAATCGCCGCGAATGTCGGTGCGTTGTTTGAGGACGCGTCGCTTGTTGAGTCGCGGCCAGACAAGGCTGGTGACATCAACGTCAAGAGTATTAAGCGTTTCATCACGCCGATCGAGGTTGATGGCAAAGAAGCGGTCGCGTGGATAACGGTCAAGGAGTCTACCGAACACGGACATCGTATCTATTCTGTCGAGGGCATAAAGATAGCGGCATTGTCCCCATCAATGAGAAGAGCCCTTGCGGACCGCAACTCGGCTGACAATGCCGCATCAGTGGAGGAGTCACAGTCAGTTCTTGACGGGCTCAATCCCCGAAAATATACTGCAACTCTTCCAACGGCGGGTAGTATACCAAACAATACGCTGCGCGTCAACGAGGGGGAGGCGCCGAATTTCGCGGCGGCGCAGGGAGCGGCGGAGAACAAGGCCGTGGAACTTCGGCCGGCAGGGGACAAGCCGGGAGTGTTCACGACGCTGTCGCATCCGGAGGCGAGGTTCACGGTGGACGGCGAGACGCGGACGGTGGCCATCGACGGGCTTACGGAGGCGGACTTCGAGCCTGGGAGGATCGGGCAGACTGCCGCGCTCGTTGCGAAGGTCGAGGCGTATGCGGCGAACCATCTGATGAAGATCGGTTTTCGGGACGACGGCGTGCAGCGTCTCTGGGAGACGGTGCGGGAGAACATCAAGGCCGAGGGCAAGGAGGCGTATTCCGCGGCGCAGGTGGAGGCGAAGCGGAAGGTGGTGCTGGAGCAGCTAAAGAAGAGCGGACTTGCGGAAGAAGTCGTAGAGAGTGCAGAGGAATTCAACCGGCTTTTCGAGGAGCTGAGCGGCGAGGCGCTGAGGGCTGGCGAAGAGGTCTATGGGTTCTGCGATCCGAAGACGAAGAAGATTTACCTGAACCCTGAGTTCTTCGCAACGCAGCAGGGGCTGGAGGTGCCGATACACGAATTCGGGCACCTGGGGGTAATCGCCTGCGAGAAGGTAAACAAGGCGGTGTACGACCAGGGAATGAAGCTGGCGAAGGAGCTGCTGGAGGGGCGTGGATTACGCGGGGCAGAGCCCGCGAATCAGGACAGGGAGCCCGCGAATCAGGACAGGGGATTGCAGGGGCTGGTCGACTTCATCTTGAACGACCGGGTGTATTCGAAGCAGAGCCGCGAGGAGCAGGCGCAGGAACTGCTGGCGCAGCTCATCGGGAAGCGCGGCGAGGAGGCGCTTAGGGCGGAGAGCAACAAGAGCGTCGTCGCGAAGGTGAAGGCGTGGCTCGTCGAGTTCTGGAACACGTTCGGCAAGGCGATGGGGCTGAAGGACATCACGCCGGAGGAAGCGGCGAAGATGACGGTGGAGGACGTGGCGGACGCGATACGGGCTGAGATGCTGAGCGGCCGGAAGTACGGCGAGGGGTTCGCGGGCGTGGAGTTCTCGGAAGGCGGCGCGAAGGTGAAGACGAAGCCGACGAGGATCAGGCGCAAGCTCACGGGGCGGCGAAAGGCTGTAAACGATTTCGTCGCCAAGATGGGCGGAGGGGAGGATCCCGCGAACACGGAGACCGACCTGCTCGCGCTATGGGTGGACAACGGCGGGCAGCTCTTCGACAAGATTCCTTACGAGGTGGAGACGGGTTACTCGAAGGGGAAGAGCGGGATGAAGCTGCGGAAGAGCAGCGTGGCGGACGAGTTCGCAGAGTCGACGGCGTTCTACAAGGGGCTCACGCCGGCGCAGCGGAAGGTGTACTTCGGGACTGGGAAGCTTGAGCATGGCTCGATAGGCGGGACGCTTGCGGAGAAACTTGCCGACGCCGGGATAACGCGGTTCACCAACGAGGACGGGACGGTCGACTACGAGGCTGTGATCGGGGAGTTCGAGCGGCAGTGGACGAACTACGAGCGCGGCGAGCAGTACCTGAAGGAGCGCGGCGAACGGGAGGAGGAGCACGACCGCGCGATCGTGGAGGAGATGGAGCGCGCGGAGCAGGCCGAGTACGAGGCCGTGTTCGGAAAGGACGCGCCAGACGCACTCACGCCGGAGGAAGCCGCAGCGCAGGACGCGCAGATCGCGGCGGACATGGAGGCCGGGCTGTTCTCGAGGAAGGGCGGCCCGCTGTTCTCGCGGGCGGTGAAACCGTCGGCACTTGGCGACGGGAAGCAGCGGTACTACGAGGTGCCGTTCGAGGATGCAGTAGACAAGATCGTGGCGAACCGTCGCAAGAACGGCAAGAAAGCGACGGCAATCAGTGGCGACTATGTTTTCGTCGGCGAGACACCGTCTGCGCTTGAGGATATTGGATTCTTCAAGCTGCCGATTATGATGACGCAGCACCACATCGAGACATGCTTCTTCAACGAGACGCGTGGTAAGCAATGGGGAATAGCCGGGCATATGCACGGACTGGGAAGCACCCTAAAGCGCGTGCCAGCGGCATTGAAGGAACCCGTTATGGTAATCGCGTCGAAGTCGCCCACGGGCAAGGACACAAGCGTTGTCGCAATAACGTCCGTTCCGACAGCAGACGGCGACATGATTCTGCCTATCGTGATAAACGGCGAGCCAAACATAGACGGGAGTCGCATTACCGCTCATGTTTTAACGAGTGCGCACGGTCGAAAGAACACGTGGAAAGGACTCGTCTCCGAGGCCATTGAGACCGAGGAAAACGGTGGCGTGGGGATATTCTACATTGACAAAGCAAAGGCCAGCAAGGTCTTCACCAAGCTGGCCCAGGCAAATCCGAAACTTGCGAGTGCAGGGCTAAAGTATGCCAAGAAGCCGCAAAGCAACGGAACGCTGCATAGTATAGCAGATGCCGATTCGCCGGTCAAGGGGCAGGCCGGAATCGTCAAGAGCCAGACGGCGACGCGGCAGTTCAAGAACTGGTTCGGCGGGTCGAAGGTAGTCGACGCGAACGGCGAGCCGCTGGTGGTGTATCACGGGACGCAAGAGCAGTTCAATGCGTTCGACGGCGGCGCGTTCTTCACCGACGACTACTACAACGCCGACGGGTACGCCAACGGCGAGAGGGTGATGGAATGCTACCTCAGCATAAAGGACCCGCTTGTCATAGACTGCAAGGGCAGGAAATGGGACGAGCTCGACACGCCTTACGGGACGACGACGCGCGATGTCGTCGCAAGCGAGGAGGCGCGGAAGCACGATGGCGTAATCTTCAAGAACATCAAAGATAACTGGATTGATGACGCCGACGCGCAGGATCCCGGCACGGTCTATTATGTACACAATTCCAACCAGGTGAAGTCGGCGACGGAGAACATCGGGACGTTCGATCCTGGGAACAACGACATAAGGTTCTCGCGAGGCGGGAAGCCGCCGGAGGCGGAGCATGTCAAGCTGACGCGGGTGGCGGACGACGCTGGCCAGGGCGAGCAGACGCCTGGGGCGATGGCGGCGAGCCGCGAGCTGTCGCGGCAGGGGGCGGTGCCGATCAACACGAAGGGGACGCGGTATGTGTCGCTGCCGATGAGCGAGATGAACGCGCTGGCGCGGTACCTGACAGGGCACGCGCTGCCGGCGGAGATGGAGAGCGGCAGGAAGCTCGGCACGGCAGGGAAGGCGTCGCTCAAGCACAGGAAGCTCACAATCGCGGCGGACGTGCTGGGCGTCGTCGACAAGACGGACATGGCGGCCGAGAAAGCGATGCTGAAGCAGCACGGGTTCTTCGCGCATGAGGACTCGAACTGGTGCGCGACGCATTCGCCGGCCGAAGTGCGCAAGGAGCGCGAGCGCAGCGAGGAGGCGCTGTCGTCGCGGCTGGAGAAGATTGCCGACAAGAGGATCGCGGGCAGGGAACCGGGCGGCATGGCGGCCGGGCGGAAGGTGTTTGCCGACCAGCTGGCGCAGGTTGTGATGACGATGCCGCACGGGCAGCCTGGCGCGCTCGGTGCGATGCAGACGGTGGCGGGCGCGCTTGAGAAGCGCGTGAGGGGCAGCGAGACGGAGGCGGAGACGTTTCTGGACTGGATGTCTGGGCAAGCCCAGACATCAGGACAGGCCCCGAGAAGTGCGCAGGAGCGGAAGGCGGGCATGTTCGCGGCGTTTCTCATCATGCCCAAGGAGATGGAGGCGCGTGCGAAGGGATGGTATGACGCGATCCGCTCGACGATTGCGGGCGACCAGAAGCTGGCGGACGCCTTCAGGAAGATGACGGCGCGGATGATGAGCGAGCAGGGGCACGCGCATCTGGAGGCGGAGATACTGCGGGCGCAGGATGCGCAGACGGAGGCGGCGATAAAGAAGCTGCAGGCCGAGGCGAACGAGCCGATAAAGGCGGGCGGAAAGCTCGACCAGGCGAAGGAGACGGTGGTGCTCAGCTGCGACGACAGGATGGGCGCGGCGGTCGTGCGCGTCGACGCGGCGGCGAAGGTGTATCTTGCGGCGCAGAAGCTTCTCATGAAGCAGGCGAAGACGCCGGCGGAGAAGGCGCAGATCAAGCAGCAGACGGATCTGTTCATGGGGCAGCTCGCGCAGGCGAAGAACCAGGCGGAGCTTTCCCGGACGGCATGGGAGCGCGGCAGGAACAACGCCGACGCGCGGTACCTGTGGCGGATGGTGGACCTCTTGAACGAGGCGACGGTGCGCGACGGGCTGAGGGTGCGGGATCTGTCGCTTTATCTCGACCAGATGCGCGTCATCGAGACGCGCGGGCTCTCGGGGTCGCGCGGCGAGTCGGCGCGGCAGGCGCAGCTGATAATAGATGCGATGCGCAAGCGCCTGGGCGCGGACTTCGCGAAGGTGGAGTCGTTCGCGCGGCGGTTCCATGCGATTCACGAGCAGGAACTTTTGAACAATCCGCTCCTGGAGAAGATACTGGGCAAGGGGACGGCAGACTACTGGCGGAGCCAGACGAGCTACGTGACGACGAAGCGCACGTTCTCGCCGGAAGAGCTTGCGGAGATCGAGGCGGCGAGGCGTGTTCTCGCGGCGAGCGGCGCAGCAGGCGGAGACACGGTCGTCGGGCAGATGTTCAAGTACTGCGGGCGCCCGGAGGCGACGGCAAAGCTGAAGGGCAGCTTCGCCGACAAGCAGGAGGTGATGAGCGCGACGTTCGAGAAGGTTGCGGAGGTGCAGAGGTTCTTGAGGCGGAGCGAGTATGTGATACGGCTGAGGGACATGCTGAAGCTTGCGAACGTCGAGGGCGTGCACGACATGCCGGCGGGGAAGAACGAGTTCAAGAGCAACAAGCGATACGGTGCGATCAGCTACATGGAGAACGGCCAGAAGCGGACGCTCGTGGTGCCTAGGGAGATTGCGGACGGATTCGAGCGGCAGTCGATGTACAACAGCCGTGCGCTGAAGATCTGTGCATCGGTGAACAATATCGCGCGACAGCTGTGGATAGACTGGAATCCTGTGTACTGGCACAGGAACCTGTCGAGAAACGCTGGATCCATCGAGATGAACATGCCGGGGATGAGGGAGTCGATCATCAAGCGCGGGGCGCGGTTCGTGTTCCCCGGGCTGGCGCCGGTGACGGAAATGGCCATGACGCACCTGGTGAGGCATATGCCGGAGAGGATGTCGCTGGGGCTCCGGAAGATTTGGGGCGAGCACACGGCGCTCTACTACGCGCCGAAGGCGAAGCGCATGGCGATGTGGCTCACGGACCACAGCGAGATGCAGCGGCGGCTCTGGGACGCCGAGAAGCGCGGCGATCTGGGGGCGGTGCAGGAAATGGAGGAGGACAGGCGCGACATGCTCGCCGCGCTCAAGGCCAACATGCTCGTCGGAATCTCGGCGGGCAAGGCGAGCGGGACGGCAGGGTTCCTGGACGACAGCGTGAAGACGGTCGGGAAGACGATGCAGCGCGAGATGCAGGACTGGAAGGCGAAGTCGAAGTTCCGGAAAGTGCTGGACACCGTCAACATATTCTCGAAGAACGCGGAGCAGCAGGTATTCGAGGACATCATGGCGAAGTTCTCGGCGTATCTGCACGACCGTGCGCAGTTCGGAACCGGCAACAACCGCACGGCGGAGGAAAGCGGGCTCCTCGTAAAGAAGAACGTGTCGATCGGCGAGGGCGAGCGGAAGGGCGAGACGGCAGGAATAACGCAGGCGATCTTTCAGCCGTTCTGGAACATGGTGGAGAAAGGCGTAGTCCGGAACGTCAAGGCGTACAAGGAAAGGCCGGCGGAGACATTCGGCAAGGCTGCGTGGCGGATTGCGCCGATGCTGCTACAGGGGCTTATCGGCAGCGGCGCAGTCGCGGCGTGGATCCTCAAGTCGAACGACGGTGACGAGGAGAAGGCGAAGAACGGGCCGATGGGCGACGTATACCGCTATCTGCGCGACGCTCAGCGCGCGTATCAGAACTGCTCGAACTATGTGAGGAACAACTACCACGTCACGCCGCTCTGGACTGACGGGTACACATCGATCGTTATCGGCATGCCGCTCACGGACGAGGAGCGTTTGCTGAAGCCGATCGCGCGGTTCGTGGCGGACGCTGCGAGCGTGGCGTCTGGAACGAAGGAGTCGCTGGATGTAGCAGGATTCCTAAGCGACGCGACGGGCGTGATTGCGCCGGACTTCAAGATCGCGGGCGCGCTGCCGACGTTGTTGGACGACACGGTGCACGCGTTCTGGGAGAATCCGGAAGACTACTACACCGGCGGGCAGAAGTACGACAACGACACTTGGGCGCTGCGGAACGAGAGCTGGGAGATGCGCGGCAAGTTCACTGCGGCGATGGCCAAGCGGCTGTGGAACGACTTCGGCGGGCGGAACGTGCTGCCGGTCGACCGTGCGGGAGTGGACAACGGGCTCGGAAGGGCGCCGGGCTGGGTGGCGAAGATGGTAAACGACATTCCGGTTGTGTCGCCGATCCTGAGAAGCTTTGTGAAGGTGCAGGTCGGAAGTCCCAAGAGGGACGCGGCGGAGATAACGGAAGCGGAGGCGCGCCGGCGTGCTGTTTGCCGGGTGTGCGCGAAGGAGCTGTTCGAGACGGCGCACAAGGCGAAGGGCGACATCAGCATAGACCAGGAGCAGTACAACGGGCGGCTGGCGAAGTGGAAGGAGAGGTACAATCTCGCCGACGACGAGCTCGCCGACATCGAAGGCAGGTATCTAAACGCCTGGCGGAGCTACGAGGGGGCGCAGTACCGTGCGGACGGCGAGCGCGAGAAGTACCGTGTGAAAGCTGAACGGCTGGGGATGGACGCGGCGAACATCTGGCTCGACTTCGATTAGTGTTACACAAAGTAGCCGGAATTACACAAACTTTTGCGTAATTTCGCGGAAACGCCGCGAAATGTCGCTCTGTCTTACAGAGACACGGAAATTATACAACAAATGTTCGCGAAAGGTCAATAGCAAATGTTGGAAAAATTTACGGATGTTATTGCGCGGATAAAATCGCTTCAGGGCGACCGCGCAAACTTCGAGTTTGGGCGCATGCTCAATATGACGCCTCAAACCGTTGATTTATATATGCGCGGCAAACGAAAGCCGTCTGTAGAATTCATCTTAAACGTTTGTTCGTGCTTCAACGTTTCAGCCGACTGGCTGCTTGGAATCTCTACAACAAATGTTATCGACACTCATTCAGGCGTTGCGATGCGCATAAACGCGCTGAAGGTCGATGCCGACCGTGCGGCCTCTTCGATTAACAATTTACTCAACTCAATTACAAAACTCCAGGAGGCCGTGAAATAGTCTTTTGCGACAAACAAAAGAAGGAACAAAACAATGAATGATATTATCAAAAGTCTTTCTGAAATAATCGACGGACGTCGCTCGACTGAAGAATCGTGGATCGAATTCAATGATGCGGAGAGGTTCTTTAGGCTTCTTCCAAATGGTGAGCCGATTGAATACTCTTCGGTGGACACTCCAAAGAAACTTTTGGAGTGCGTCTATATGTTCAGCGAAAAACTGTGGGTCTCTCGCGAGCACATTTGCTACATGATTCGCGGTTTGTCTGGTCGCCTTGGATTAAACCTCGATGTCTTTGTCGATTAACTTCATGGAAGCATGCAATGAAAGACGACTGGCCAACATTCCTGAAAATACTCGCAGTCATTTGCTTTTGTAGTGTCCTTGCGTATTTCATTGGATATGTCAATGGCAAGCAACAACCATTAAAGCCAGACATACAAAAGATTATCGACAGAGAAAAGAGTCGTCTTGCGGAAAAGGCTCAAGACTACATTGATCTTCATCGAGGAAGAGCTTATCAATCTGGGTATGAAGATGGAGTGGCTTCAAGTTCTTTGTCAAAAGAAGATGTTGATAAAGCTATTTCCAACTTCCTATGGAAGAAGCATCATTGGATTATCAGCGAGCGAATCCGCCTTAAGAAGATGAGCGAAGATGAGTTTAATGCTGAACTTGACGAGGCACGTGAATTGCTGCTTCGATACACGCGAGAAGATGACTAATATGTAAAGGACAAATCATGGACAACCAACCTCGGATACTTGTGCATCGCGGCCCATGCCCGAGCCCCAAAACATCTACACCGTGCAAGGAAGCGGAACACGTGCCCTTGAAGCGAAGCAGGCTGAATCGGTTGTTGCTCTTTCTCGATAAGCCAGGTGCGAACCTCTTTGTCTATCTTTTGATTGCCGCGATGCTGTCGCTTTCGATAATTGCATATGCAATCCTCGCGCGACCAGCTCGATACACCTACCATGATGGTATGGTTTTCGACACCCATACCGGCAAGGCTTCGCATTGCAGCGAAGCTCCGCCCATCTGGCCAGGTCGCCGCAAATAGCCGTCGCGCCTTGCGCGCCTGCGTCGACGCGCTCGAATTCCGTCTAGCGTTCGCTTGTGTGTAGTAGCCGCCGCGTCCGGTGGTTATATAATTGAACGAGCTAAACAGCCGACCAGACTTCGAGGCTTTCCCATGCTTTAGGAAATCCTGTATGCAAAGACGTTTGACGTGGGAAGCGAGCAAAGAAGCCATCCATAATGCGCTTCATCCGATTTTTCCACGCACTGTGCACACTTGGCTCAAAGGAATCATGTGCCAGCATCCAGTTGAGAAGCATTGCCACAGAAAATGTTCTGCTTGCTGAAGGCCGGACTGGATCCCACATCTTGCCCGGAGGCAATTGTGGAGCGATGGCCAGTTTCTTGTCCCATAGCCGACTGTGATGTGCGCAAATGTTGCGGACATATACGAATGTATGCAGCCACGAATCAAGGGTTGAAGCCTGAAGTGCATATTGCATTGCAATCGGGCGCATGTCTATGCGTAGCATGTTCGCAAACATTTTTGACAGCGTGCCAAACGAGCATATTTCAAGTGCGGTCCATATCGGCAAATCTGGGAATTGCTGATACTTCTGTTCAAAATGTTTGACGAAGAGTTCGTTCGAACGTTTGGTTTCGTTGATTAAGTCTTCATGCCATTCTTCATATCGAGATGGCTGAAGACTCCCATTCGCGTCAGACCTTCTTGTAGTGAATGAGCGCAAAAAGTTTGCGGCGTTTGTATGCCCAAAAGGGCCATAAGCGTGTGAGAAGTTATAAGCTACAACAGAACGGAAACTGATTTCAACCAATTCAAGGGCTTCTGAAATGCAGTCGCGAAGTTCGACGTCCAAATTGAAGATGTCGAAAACATCTTCAAATGTTGTTCCCTTGTTGAAAAGTCTTTCATGCGTTTGTGCATCATAATGCTGAAAGCAAAGGCAATACCCGGTGAATCGATAATAATTTGAATAGGCGAGAAAGCGTTTTGCAGATTCTTCATCGTTGATTTCCAGCCCACGTTCGCGTAATCTCTTGATCTGGTCGGTATAGCTAAGCCATCCCTTTGGATACGATGTTTTTACAATTATTTGCATAGTAAAAAACGCGCCCTTTATGGACATTCCCCGCAGAATGCAGGCAAGCGGTCCGGCGCGTGTGTTGCCTAAATTCTATCAAATTTTTGCGTTAGGCGTCAATGGGGTATGTGTCCAATTTTGCTTGCAGTTGTATGCGCCGTCAAACGACTCTCTGTAAGACAGAGTAAAAACATGATAGCACAAAACGCCAAAAGGGGCAATGGAAAGAAGGGTCGAATGAAGAACTGGCAGCGGTTCAAGAGTTGGAACGAGGCGTACAACTACTACCTCGACCACCTGACGCCGACATGCACGCGCATGGACTGGGGCGTCGGCTCGTGGCTGTACCTGGACTACATCGAGAGCGAGAGCCGGCTTGACCTGCTGCGTCGGCTGGACAAGGCGCATTGTGGCGGCACGATTCTTACTGCCGTAGGGCGCAAGGAACTCGCAAGGCTCGAGAAGGCGGCGAAGAAGGGCTGAGGGATGAGCGACTCAGCGAAGATTGTGACGCGGCTACCGTGCGGCGGGCGGATTAAGATTCATTGCTCGCGTGTGGTAGGTTCTGGTGCTGCCGTCGGTGAAAACGACATAGACATCATTCTCATACCAGAGGTCTATTGCGCTGGACGGTATGTACCTGGTAAGAATTGTCCCTGGCTGCACGTCCTTTGGAAGTTCTATGAAGGCATTTCGTCCCGGCAGAAGAATTGCGTCATTGATGCTGAGGCGATGTCCGGACGAGAGCTGAAGTCCAAAATCTCTTATTCCAATGGTGCGACCACTTGTGTTTTCAACACTCAGGTAGGGGCAGGCCTTGTCGTTTGGCGCGGCAAAGTCTTTCAAAACTCGCACTTTGGTGCCGTTGCGTACAAGGGCCCAGATGAGTTTGATTGCTGCGATGATGTCAAAACTTGGCATGGCGGTATTATAGCATTTCTCAAAAGGCTGCTTGGAAGGAGGACTAAATGAGTGACACGCGTACGCAGGCCGAGTGCCAGCAGGAAGCGCAGAAGGAATATTGGCCGATGGTCAATCTGCGGATGCCGCCGGAATGCCTGCAGCAGCTCAAGGACTACGCCGAAAGCCACTACATTGGCGTCTCCGCTGTAATCAGGACGTCACTGATCCAGACGGGCATCATCACGCCTGCAAAGACGAAATCGGAACAGAAGGAGGCATGCCATGGCTAGCGGCAAGTTTCAGTTCGGCCACGTCTACTGGGCGACGCCCGTGCTCAAGGGCGTGCCGAAGCGCGTGGTCATCATGATTGGACGCGAAGGGGGTGCGTTGCAGTTCGCCTTCGTCGACGACCTACGAGCAGCAGACGCTGGCACGATCGGATTCTTCGGCACGGGCCGAGAGTTTTGTCAGATCCAAGGACGTGATTACGTGTACAACTGCTCGTGCGCTTGTGAGCTTCCGGCTGCGTCGGCCGCTGAAATCTATGCCGCGATCAGCGCGACCTCGAAAGAGAGGCGTGTAAATGTTCCTTGACCGGCTAAAGCTCGTTAGTTGCGACAGGGCAAGTCACATTGCCGGCGTCGATTCGAGCGTTATCGCCAAGGCGATGAAGACGTACACACTCACAAAGGGCCAGCGTGGACTTGCGCACGTGCTGCTGCCTGGCCGTAAGCGAGCGCAAATCAGGCTGTGCGCAATCGACGACTGGCTCTCGCAGCTGGAGAACGACTCTAGATATGTCGAAGTTTAAGGACAAGTCGCTGATAGCTCTGCCGGGCTTTGAGGACACGATAACACCGTGCCGGCCAGGCGATGCAGACTTGTCGGACGAGAAGCGCTACACTGGCGAAGTCTTGTACCGTGAGCATCCAGACGTGTTCAAGGCCGTTGCCGCGGCCTTTTTTATAGATGGACTGTCCGTTCGTGCGACGGCTGCAAGATATCGCGTATCAGTCAATACCGTTCGCGCCATCAGGGACATGGCGCTTGAGAGCGCGTCCACGGACGCATGTCGCGCCGTTCTTTTTATAAAGGCGAAGGCAGACAGACTGAAAGGAATTGTCCGTACCCGTGCCCTGGAAGTCATCTATGATCGTCTGTCGGACCCAAAAAAAGCGGCGGAAGTCTCGGTAGATACACTGATGAAAATTGCAGAGATAGGGCAAAATGATGGTGATGACAAGAAGTCGGCTGTTCCTGCGTCCGCCGAGATAATTGATGTTGATGAGTTTGACAATGTCATGAATGGGTTGGAGCGGGGAAAAAATTCCGCGCGGGCGGATGGCGAGGAATCGGCAGGCGGAAATGGCGAAAGTGCAGGGAAAGATGGCGCAGAATGTTCCACGGACAACACTTCCGATGGGCCTAGCTCATTTGAATTGAGTAACACACCATAGAGAAATAAGGGGTTTATGAAAGTTTGTGTAATTCTTTGTGTAATCGGGCTGGATTCAAGCGTCATGGGAACCGCCAGGGACGTTCGGTTCGGTGATGAAATCCGCTAGGTGCAGAAGGCGCTTAAGCCCCTCCCCTCCCACGGGGGGGGGGGGGCCGGGGGGTGGCCGCGC